>JALOSD010000321.1 GCA_025458585.1 Burkholderiaceae bacterium
CCGGTGCACCGTGGCGCGCAGGTCGGCCACCTCGCGGGCAAGGCGCGCCTGCTCGGCCTTCAGGGCGGCGAGTTCGCCGGCACTCACGCCGCCGTCGGCCGCCGGCGCCGCCGGCGCGGCCAAGGCCACCTCGCCGCACAACAGGGGCGCCCAGCGGTGCTCGCGCTCGCCGGGCGACTTCGGCAGCCTGACGACGCGCGGCGGGTCCTTGGCTGCGAGTTCGTCGAGGAAGGCCTCCACCGACGAGATGTCGGCAAAGCGGTGCAGGCGCTCGCAATTGAGCCGCAGCTCGGCCGCTGTCTGCGGCCCGCGCAGCATCAGCACGGCGAGGATCGCGACGGCAGCCCCGGGCACGCCGAGCACGCGTGCCGCGTTGTGCTCGAAGCGCACGACGCGGCTGCCGCTGACCTCGAACACGAGGCTCAGGTCCTTCAGCCCGTCGAGCGCGGTCAGGACCTCGGCGTCGGTCGCCGCGATCACGGGGTCGCGCGCCGTCTTCTGGTTGCACCCCGCCACGAGCGCGTTCAGGCTCAGCGGGTAGGTGTCGGGCACGGTCGCCTGCTTCTCGACCAGCACGCCGAGCACACGCGCCTCCAGCGGTGTCAGCGCCCTCACGCCGGCCTCAGACTCCGAAGCCGTCGTCGGCCGCGATGACGGCGCCGTTGACGAAGTGACTCTCGTTGGCGCACAGCATCATCAGCACCGCGTCGAGGTCCTGCGGCTTGCCGACACGCTTGCGAGGCAGCATGTTCACCAGCTTCTGCCCGGCCTCGGTCTGCCAGTGGTGGTGGTTGATCTCGGTGTCGATGTAGCCGGGGCAGATCGCGTTGACGTTGATGCCGTAGCGCCCCCACTCGAGCGCCATCGCGCGCGTCATGTGGATCACCGCCGCCTTGCTCATGCAGTACACGCCGATCTGCCCGAGCGCGCGCAGCCCCGCCATCGACGCGACGTTGACGATACGCCCGCCCGTGAACGTGCCGGGAGCGGCGCCGCGGCTGCGCGCGATCATGCGCTTGCCGACTTCCTGCGCGACGAAGAAGGCGCCGCGCGTGTTGGTGTCCATCACGTAGTCGTAGTCGTCGGGCGTCACGTCGACGAGCTTCTGGGTCGTGCTGACGCCCGAGTTGTTGACCAGGATGTCGATCGTGCCCATCTCGGTCTCGGCGTGCGCGACGGCGGCCTTGATGCTGTCGGGGTCGGTCACGTCGAGCTCGACGACGTGCGCGTCGCCGCCGGCGGCCTCGATCTCGGCGCGCAGCGTCTTCAGCCGCTCGATGCGGCGCGCCGCGAGCACCACGCCGGCGCCGGCACTCGCGAGCGTGCGCGCGAACTGCGCCCCCAGCCCGCTCGAGGCGCCGGTGACGAGGGCCACGCGCCCCGCGAGGTCGATCGAATAGCTCATCGGCAACATCCTCCTGTGCGAACCGCGGGGACGATAGCACGCGGTCGCGACGCGGCCCTGAAAATAGAACGGTCGTTCGTTTTTCGTCGTCGCGCCCGTAGAATGCGTGCCGACACGCCGCACAGGAGCAGCCCCCGATGACGCCGCAGGAGATCCTCGACCAGTTCGGCCCGCGCGAGGCGATGGAGTACGACGTCGTCGTCGTCGGCGCCGGCCCGGCCGGGCTGGCGACCGCGATCCGCCTCAAGCAGCTCGACGCGAACCTGTCGGTCGTCGTGCTCGAGAAGGGCTCGGAGCCGGGCGCGCACATCCTCTCCGGCGCGGTGATGGACCCGCGCGCGCTCGCCGAACTGTTCCCCGACTGGAAGGAGCGCGGCGCGCCGCTGAACCAGCCGGTGACGGGCGACGAAGTGCTGATCCTGACCGAGCAGCGCGCGAGCGCCACGCCGCAGGCGTTGATCCCGCCTTGCATGCACAACGACGGCTGCTACGTGATCAGCCTCGGCGCGGTCACGAAGTGGCTCGGCGAGCAGGCCGAGGCGCTGGGCGTCGAGATCTTTCCCGGCTTCGCGGCCGCCGAGCTGCTCTAGCTGCTGGGCAAGTACACGATCTTCGCCGAGGGCGCGCGCGGCCACCTGGGCCGGCAGCTGATCGCACGCTACGCGCTCGACGACGGCCGCGACCCGCAGAGCTACGCGATCGGCATCAAGGAGCTGTGGGAGGTGCCGCCCGAGAACGCGAAGCCCGGCCTCGTCGTGCACACCGCCGGCTGGCCGATGGACGACAACACCTACGGCGGCGGCTTCCTCTACCACCTCGAGGGCAACCGCGTCACGCTCGGCCTCGTCGTCGGGCTCGACTACCAGAACCCGTGGCTGAGCCCGTTCGACGAGATGCAGCGCTGGAAGACGCACCCGGCGATCCGTGCGCACCTCGAGGGCGGCAAGCGCATCGGCTACGGCGCGCGCGCGATCACCGCCGGCGGGCTGCTCTCGCTGCCCAAGCTGGTCTTCCCCGGCGGCGCCCTGGTGGGCTGCGATGCCGGCATGCTGAACGCCTCGCGCATCAAGGGCAGCCACGCCGCGATCAAGAGCGGCATGCTCGCCGCCGAGGCCGCCGCGGCGGCGATTGCCGCCGGGCGCAGCGGCGACGAGCTTGCCGCCTACCCCGAGGCGTTCGAGAAGAGCTGGCTGTGGACCGAGCTCGACGCCAGCCGCAACTTCAAGCAGTGGTTCAAGAAGGGCCGGCTCGTCGGCACGATGATGACCGGCGTCGAGCAGTGGCTGCTGCCCAAGCTCGGCATCAAGAGCCCGCCGTGGACGATCCACCGTCACGCGCCCGACCACGCGCGGCTGAGCGGTGCCGCGGCGTGCGAGCCGATCCGCTACCCGAAGCCCGACGGCGTGCTCACGTTCGACCGCCTGAGCTCGGTCTACCTCAGCAACACGAACCACGAGGAGAACCAGCCCGCGCACCTGACGCTGAAGGACGCGTCGGTGCCGGTGGCGGTCAACCTCGACAAGTACGCCGGCCCCGAGGCGCGCTACTGCCCGGCGGGCGTCTACGAGTTCGTCGACGCCGAAGGCGGCGGCCAGCGCCTGCAGATCAACGCGCAGAACTGCGTGCACTGCAAGACCTGCGACATCAAGGACCCGACGCAGAACATCGTCTGGGTCACGCCGGAAGGCGGCGGCGGGCCGAACTACGCGGGCATGTAGGCGGCGGCCAGCGGGCCGCTACGCGCGCGACCTTTGCCCGCGGCGGCTTGCACGCACGGGGGCGACTGCCACGATTCCCGCGTTGCGAATGCCCTTGAACAATGTCAGGACTTAGTCGTGCCAACGTGAACCGCTTAGTACAGGTTTGAAATACTCAGGTCGCTTCGGCCCCCATAGTTTCAACCCTTTACTCGGAGGTTCCATGCTGCGATGGATGAAAGTGATGGCCGTTTCGGCCACGGTGGTTCTCTTGGCCGCCTGCGGCGGCGGCGACGAGTACGACGACCAGATCGCCGACAT
>JALOSD010000085.1 GCA_025458585.1 Burkholderiaceae bacterium
GCATCGTGCGGCACCGCGAACGGCTGCAGCTCGAGCGCGCCGACGGCGATCGGCTCGCCGTCGCGCGCCGTGCGCAGCGTCGGCGGCGGCTCGTCGTCGTCGAGCGAGGCCCAGGTGCCGGCGCTCGTCCACAGCGGCGTGCCGTGGCGCCGCGCCAGCGTGCGCGCGCAGCCGACGTGGTCGCCGTGCTCGTGCGTCACGAACACGGCGGCGATCGAGCGCACGTCGACACCGCGCCGCGCGAGGCGCAGCGTGAGTTCGCGCAGCGAGAAACCGCAGTCGACGAGCACGCGCGTCGGCTTGTCGCGGTCGCCGGCCTCGATCAGCGTCGCGTTACCGCTGCTGCCGCTGCCGAGGCTGCAGAAGCGCATCGCGCGCGGCGGGACGGGGCTACTTGAGATCGGCGACGAGCACCGAGACGATGCGCTGGCCGACCTCGCTCGCCTCCGGCGCACCGCGGGCGTCGAGGACCGAGACGATCGTCCTGTCGTCGCCGTCGCCCTTGACGGCGATGCGGTAGCGCGTCGGCGGCGGCGGCGTCGGCGTGATGCCGAACATGCGGTTGACGAGCCCCGGCTGCGCCTTGGCCTCGGCCTCCGGGGTGATGTAGCGCACGAAGTAGACGCCGCTCGCGCGATCGCGGTCCTCGACCGTGAAGCCGGTGCGGTCGAGCGCGACGCCGACGCGCCGCCACGCGCGGTCGAAGTTCTCGTCGACCTGCAGCGCGGCGCCGGGCTGGTCCGCCAGCGCTCGCGCGCGAGGTGGCCGCTCGGGCGCCTGCGCGACCGCCGTGCGTGCCTCGGTGGGCGGCGTGCCGAGCGCGGTCATCAGGCGCGCGAGCTGGTCGGCCTCGAGCTGCGGGTCGCTCGGTCTGCCGGTCCAGCGCGTGTCGGTGCGGTCCTGGGTCACGAAGACCTCGATCAGGCCGCGATGGGTGATGTAGACCTCGCTGCCGGTGGCGGTGCGCTCGATGCGGGTGCGGAACTTGTCGCGCTCGCCGGTCGAGTAGAACGTGTCGAGCGCGCGGCCGATCGTGTCGCGGATGATGCCGCCGGGGATCCTGGCCCGGTTCTCGGCCCAGTCGGTTTCCATCAGCCCGGCTTCGGCGTTCTCGTAGGCGATGACGAAGCCGCGCGTCTCCCAGAACGTGCGGATCTTCGGCCACAGCTCCTCGGGTGTCATCGACGTGACGAGCCAGCGCTGGTCGCCCTCGCGCTCGACGCGCATCGGGCCGGCGTCGACGACGGCGACGTTGAAGTGGCCGGCGCCGGCGGTCGGGGCCGGCGTGGCCGCCGGCGCCGTTGCCGCGCCGGCGCCCTGGTACGTCGTCGCGCTGATCGTGCCGGCCTGCGGCGTGAAGCGCGCTTCGCGCTGCAGTTGCGTCAGGTCGGGCGGCACTTCCAGCGGCGAGGTCTTCGAAGCCTTGCTGCGGTAGTCGACGGTGTCGCCCGTCAGGTCGGTCGTCGAGCAGGCGGCAAGCGCCGCCGCGGCGACGGCGATGGCCAGCGCGCGCGCGAGTCGGGGGGAACGAAGGGCAGTGGTCTCGGGCATCGGAGCGGGCGCGGCCACTCTCGTGGCCTCGGAAGGGGCCGGCGACGCGGGGCCGCGCGGCGGGGTCGTCACAGCAGGCCGGCGTCGCGCAGCGCGCGCTCGAGCGCCGGCTGCGCGCCGTCGCTCAGCGCCACCAGCGGCAGGCGCAGCGCGCCGCCGCAGCGGCCGAGCCGCGCCAGCGCCCACTTGACGGGAATCGGGTTCGGCTCGACGAACAGCTGCTTGTGCAGCGGCAGCAGACGCAGGTGGATCTCGGTGGCGGCACGTGCGTCGCCGGCGATCGCAGCGCGGCACAGCTCGGCCATCGCGCGCGGCGCGACGTTGGCGGTGACGCTGACGTTGCCGTGGCCGCCGAGCAGCATCAGCGCGACTGCGGTCGGGTCGTCGCCCGAATAGACGGCGAAGCCCTTCGGCGCCTCGCGGATCAGCCACGCGGCGCGCGCGATGTCGCCCGTGGCTTCCTTGATGCCGACGATGCCCGGCACCTGCGCGAGGCGCAGCACGGTGTCGTGCTGCAGGTCGGCCACCGTGCGGCCGGGCACGTTGTAGAGCACCACCGGCAGGTCGACCGCCTCGGCGATCGCGCGGAAGTGGCGGTAGATGCCTTCCTGCGTCGGTTTGTTGTAGTACGGCACGACCTGCAGCGTGCAGTCGGCGCCGACCTTGCGCGCAAAGCGGGTCAGCTCGATCGCCTCGGCCGTGGAGTTGGCGCCGGCGCCGGCCATGATCGGCACGCGCTTGCTGGCGTGCTCGACGGCGACGCGGATCACCTCGCAGTGCTCCTCGACCGACAGCGTCGGCGACTCGCCGGTGGTGCCGACGACGCCGATGCACGCGGTGCCCTCGGCGACGTGCCAGTCGATCAGGCGCCGCAGCCCGTCGTAGTCGACGCTGCCGTCGTCGTGCATCGGCGTGACGAGCGCGACGATGCTGCCGGTGATCGGGTTCATGCTGGATCCTCGAAGAGGCCCGAGTTTACCCGCCCGGGTCGGCGGGCCCGGGCGGGCGCCGGGCTACAGGCGGTAGCGCGCCGGCACCGCAGCAGCGGCGTGTTCGCGCACGGCGGCGATGCGCTGCACCAGGCGCGGCGGCGGCTCGACGAAGCCGTCCTCGTACGCCACCACGCGCAGACCCGCGACGGCGCGCAGCAGTTCCCCGGGCCGCAGCAGGAAGTCGGGGTTCGACGGCCGGCCGATCGTCTCGTGGCCGGCCGCGAAGGTCTCGTAGAGCAGCACGCCGCCGTCGGCGACGCTGGCGACGATCGTCTCCAGCAGCGGCCGCCAGAGGTAGTTCGTGACGACGACGGCGTCGAAGGTCTCGCCGGGCAGCGGCCACGGCCCCGCCTCGAGGTCGGCGACGACGACGCGCGCGACCGCGCGCAGCGGCTCGACGGCGGCGGCGTCGCGGTCGACGGCGGTGACGACACCGCCGCGCCCGGCGAACCAGCGCACGTGGCGCCCGCCGCCGCAGGCCACGTCGAGCACGCGCGCGCCGGCAGGCACGAGCTCGCTCCAGCGCCGCACCCAAGGCGAAACAGCATCGTGAAGGCCCGAGCCCGCGTGCATCAGAAGCAGGACCAGAGGAAATCCGACAGGTCGCGCATCAGGTCCGGCCGCAGGTAGGCGGCGAACACCGCGGCCAGAACGGCGAGCGCCGCGACCCACACCACACGACGTCGTAGCTGCCGGTGCGGTCGTAGAGCAGGCCGCCGAGCCACACGCCGAGGAACGAGCCGATCTGGTGGCTGAGGAACACGAAGCCGCCGAGCATCGACAGGTACTGCACGCCGAAGATCTGCGCCACCACCGCGTTCGTCGGCGGCACGGTCGACAGCCACAGCAGCCCCATCACGGCCGAGAACACGTAGACGCTCGCCGGCGAGAGCGGCAGCGCAAGGAAGACGACGATCGCCACCGAGCGCAGCGCGTAGATCGCGGCGAGGATGTGGCGCTTGGCGAACTGCTGCCCGAGCACGCCGGCGGCGTAGGTGCCGAACACGTTGAACAGGCCGATGAGCGCGAGCGCGACGGTGGCCACCTGCGGCGTCATGCCCTGGTCCTTGAGGTAGCTCGGCAGGTGCACGCCGATGAACACGACCTGGAAGCCGCAGACGAAGTAACCCGCCATCAGCAGCCGGAAGCTCGGGTACGCGAAGGCCTCGCGCACCGCGGCGCCGATGGTCTGCGTCGGGCCGGCGTGCGCCGGCACCTTCGGCTCGCGCAGGCCGAGGGCCAGCGGCGCGATCGCGAGCGCCGCGCAGCCGAGGATGAACAGCGCGTTCTGCCAGCCGAAGCTGCCGATCAGCCAGTTCTCGACCGGCACCATCAGGAACTGGCCGAACGAGCCCGCGGCGGCTGCCACGCCCATCGCCCACGAGCGCTTCGCGGGGTCCACCTGGCGGCCGATCACGCCGTAGATCACGGCGTACGTCGTGCCCGCCTGCGCCATGCCGATCAGCAGGCCGGCGCTGCCGGTGAACGCGAGCCCCGACGTCGCGAGCCCCATCAGCACGAGGCCGATCGCGTACAGCACGCTGCCCACGACGAGCACGCGAAACACGCCGAAGCGGTCGGCGAGCATGCCGGCCAACGGCGCGGCCAGGCCCCAGGCGAGGTTTTGCACCGCGAGCGCGAACGCGAAGGTCTCGCGCGTCCAGCCGCGCTCCATCGTGATCGGCTGCAGCCACAGCCCGAAGCCGTGGCGGATGCCCATGCTCAGCGTGACGATGGCGGCGCCGCACAGCAGCACCTGCGTCATCGACAGGCGCGGCACGGTTGCGGCTGGCGCAGCCGCGGTCGGGATCGAACTCATGCGCGGATTGTCCCGAAATCGCTCGCCGCTTGCCGGGCGCGGGCGCCGCGGCGCGCGTTCCTAGAATCGCGCGCCATGCCGACCAGCAAGATCCCCCGCTACGAAGAAGCCTCGATCCGCGTGCTCAAGGGCCTCGAGCCCGTCAAGCAGCGCCCGGGCATGTACACGCGCACCGATAACCCGCTGCACGTCGTGCAGGAGGTGATCGACAACGCCGCCGACGAGGCGCTCGCCGGTTTCGGCAAGCGCATCGGCGTGACGCTGCACGCCGACGGCTCCGTGAGCGTCGACGACGACGGGCGCGGCATCCCGTTCGGCCTGCATCCCGAGGAGGGCGTGCCGGTGGTCGAGATCGTGTTCACGCGCCTGCACGCCGGCGGCAAGTTCGACAAGGGCGCCGGCGGCGCCTACAGCTTCTCCGGCGGTCTGCACGGCGTGGGCGTCAGCGTGACGAACGCACTGGCGAAGAAGCTGCAGGTCACGGTGTGGCGCGACGGCGAGGTGGCGACGATCGGCTTTGCCGGTGGCGACGTCGCGCAGCCGCTCGAACGGCGCAAGGCCGCAGCCGGCGAGCGCCGGCACGGCACGCAGGTGCGCGTGTGGCCTGACGCGAAGTACTTCGACGGCGTCGAGCTGCCGCGCCACGAGCTCGTGCACCTGCTGCGCAGCAAGGCGGTGCTGATGCCCGGCGTCAGCGTGACGCTGACGCACGAGAAGTCGGGCGAGACCCAGGCCTGGCTCTACAAGGGCGGCCTGCGCGACTACCTGCTGCAGTCGCTGCCAGCCGAGCCGCTGATCCCGCTGTTCGAGGGCGAGCACTACGCCGGCGAGGGCGAGACCGAGAACTTCGCCGAAGGCGAGGGCGCGGCGTGGTGCGTCGCGTTCACCGACGAGGGCGCGGTGCTCCGCGAGAGCTACGTCAACCTCATCCCCACGGTAGCCGGCGGCACGCACGAGGCGGGGCTGAAGGAGGGGCTGTTCGCGGCGGTCAAGGGCTTCATCGAGATGCACGCGCTGCTGCCCAAGGGCGTCAAGCTGATGAGCGACGACGTCTTCTCGCGCGCCAGCTTCGTGCTGTCGGCCAAGGTGCTCGACCCGCAGTTCCAGGGCCAGATCAAGGAGCGCCTGAACAGCCGCGACGCGCTGCGGCTGGTCGCGGGCTACGTCCGGCCGGCGCTCGAGCTGTGGCTGAACCAGCATGTGGAGATCGGCAAGAAGCTCGCCGAGCTCGTGATCCGCCAGGCCCAGGTGCGCCAGCGCGCGGCGCAGAAGGTCGAGAAGCGCAAGGGCTCGGGCGTGGCGGTGCTGCCGGGCAAGCTCACCGACTGCGAAAGCCGCGACCTGAGCCGCAACGAGGTCTTCCTCGTCGAAGGCGACAGCGCCGGCGGCAGCGCCAAGATGGGGCGCGACAAGGAGACGCAGGCCGTCCTGCCGCTGCGCGGCAAGGTGCTCAACAGCTGGGAGGTCGAGCGCGACCGCTTGTTCGCCAACAACGAGATCCACGACATCGCGGTGGCGATCGGCGTCGACCCGCACGGGCCCGCCGACACGCCCGACCTGAGCGGGCTTCGCTACGGCAAGGTGTGCATCCTGTCCGACGCCGACGTCGACGGCTCGCACATCCAGGTGCTGCTGCTGACGCTGTTCTTGCGCCACTTCCCGAAGCTGATCGAGCACGGCCATGTCCACGTCGCGCGCCCGCCGCTGTACCGCGTCGACGCGCCGGCGCGCGGAAAGAAGCCCGCGGCCAAGCTCTATGCGCTCGACGACGGCGAACTCGACGCCGCGCTCGACAAGCTGCGCAAGGAAGGCGCGCGCGAGGGCTCGTGGACGATAAGCCGCTTCAAGGGCCTGGGCGAGATGAACGCCGAGCAGCTGTGGGAGACAACGCTGAACCCCGACACGCGCCGGCTGCTGCCGGTGAGCTTCGCCGCGCTCGGCTTCGACGCCACGGTGGCGTCGCTGAACAAGCTGATGGGCAAGGGCGAGGCGGCGGCGCGGCGCGAGCTGATGGAGCTGCGCGGCGACGCGGTCGACGTCGATGTCTGACGCGCCGCTGCGCATTCGGCTGCGGCCGACGATGCTGTCGGACCTCGACTTCGTGCACCAGGTCGAGACCGACAGCCGCAACCTGCCGTTCATCACGCCGTGGGAGCGCACGCAGCACGAGGGCGCGGTGCGCTTCCCGGACTTTCGGCACTTCGTCGTCGAGGCGGGCGCCGAGTACCGGCAAGCCGGCTTCGTGATCCTGCAGGGCTGCCGCAACCGGCACCGCTCGGTCGAGCTCAAGCGCCTCGTGCTGCAGCCCAAGGGCCAGGGCTACGGGCGTGCTTGCGTGCGGCTGCTCAAGCGCATGGCGTTCCGCGACCTGCACGCGCACCGCTTCTGGCTCGACGTCAAGAGCCTGAACCAGCGCGCGCTCGCGCTGTACCGCAGCGAGGGTTTCGTCGAGGAGGGGCGGCTGCGCGAGAGCGTGCGCGTGTCGTCGGACCTCGCCGACGGCTACGACACGCTCGTCGTGATGAGCATGCTCGACCGCGAGTACGAGGCGCGCGTCGCGCTCGGCGACGAGGGTTGACGAGCATCGCGCGCGCGGCGCGGCGCGCGATCATCGCGGCGCGAACACGCCCACGCGAGGAGACGCCCCGATGCACGCGACGATGATGCGCTTGCCGCTGTCGCTCAACCACCTGATGGAGCGCGCTGGCACGCTGTTCAGGGACAACACGCTCGTCAGCCGCCGGCCCGACAAGAGCCTCGTCACGCACACCTACGGCCAGTGGCACCGCCGCACGCGTGCGCTGGCCAGCGCGCTGCAGCGCCTGGGGCTGAAGAAGGGCGAGCGCGTCGCGACGCTGTGCTGGAACCACCACGCGCACCTCGAGTGCTACTTCGGCATTCCGGCCGCCGGCGGCGTGATGCACACGCTGAACCTGCGCCTGGCGCCCGACGAGATCGGCTACATCGCGGGCGACGCTGCCGACCGCTTCCTGATCGTCGACGACGTGCTGCTGCCGCTGTACCGCCAGTTCGCCGACCGGCACGCCTTCGAGCGCGTGATCGTGTTTCCGTTCTCCGGTGCGCCGGTGCCGCCGGGCTTCGACGACTACGAGGCCTTGCTCGCGCAGGCCGACCCCGACGGCTTGGCCTACGTCGAGCACGCCGAGGACGACCCGGTGGCGATGTGCTACACGTCGGGCACCACCGGGCGCAGCAAGGGCGTCGTCTACTCGCACCGCTCGACGATCCTGCACACGCTCGTCGCGAGCCTGGCCGACTACTGGGGCCTCAAGGGCACCGACGTCGTGCTGCCGGTCACGCCGATGTTCCACGCCAACAGCTGGGGCATCCCGTACGGCTGCGTGATGATGGGCGTGAAGATGGTCTTCCCCGGGCCGCACCTGCACCCGGACGACCTGCTCGACCTGATACGGCTCGAACCGCCGACGCTCGCGCTCGGCGTGCCGACGATCTGGCTCACGCTGATCCAGGCCTACGAACGCGGGCTCGTCGAGCAGCCCGGTCGCTGGACACTGCCGCAGGGCATGCGCTCGCTCGTCGGCGGTGCCGCGGTGCCCGAAAGCCTGATCCGCGCCTTCGCACGCCACGGCATCTGGATCCTGCAGGGCTGGGGCATGACGGAGACCTCGCCGGTGTGCACGATCTCGTACCCGACGGCGTCGCTGAAGGGCGCGAGCGACGACGAGCGCTTCCGCCGCGCCGCGATGGCCGGCGTGCCGGTGCCACTGGTCGAGCTGCGCGTGCGGGGCGACGACGGCGCCGACGCGCCGCACGACGGCCGCTCGATGGGCGAGATCCAGGTGCGCGGGCCGTTCATCACCGGCGGCTACCACGGCGCCGGCTCGCCGCCCGACAAGTTCAGCGCCGACGGCTGGCTGCGCACCGGCGACGTCGCGACGATGGACGAACTCGGCTTCGTGCGCATCACCGACCGCACGAAGGACCTGATCAAGTCCGGCGGCGAGTGGATCAGCAGCGTCGACCTCGAGAACGCGCTGATGGCGCACCCGGCGGTGGCCGAAGCGGCCGTGATCGCGGTGCCCGACGAGAAGTGGGGCGAGCGGCCGCTGGCGTGTGTCGCCTTCAGGCCCGGCCAGCAGGCCGACGCCGCCGCGCTCGGCGCGCACCTGCTCGCCCACGGCTTCGCGAAGTGGCAGCTGCCGGACCGCTACGAGACGGTCGACGCGATCCCGCGCACGTCGACCGGCAAGTTCTGGAAGCTCGAGCTGCGCCGGCGCTTCCCGCGCTGATCCCGCGGCCGCGGCCTCGGGATCAGGCCGTCGCGTGCTCCCAGCCGCCGCCCGGGCGGCGGCGGTGGAACGTCGGCACCGCGTCGCCCTCGATCGCGAGCAGGTTCAGCCAGCCGTGGTCGACGAGGCGTTGCACCGTCTCGTGCGCAGCGATCACGCCGTCGATCGCGTCGCGCGGCGCCTCGACGAACACGCTCAGCCGCCGCGGCGTGTGGCGCAGGCGCTCGCCGTCGTGCACCGACTGCCACGGCAGCCCGATGCGCAGGTCGCCGCCGTTGCCCTCGAACACGCCGACGCCGCCGCCGACGACGTTGTGAAGCAGCTTGTTGCCGGCCCCCTGGCGCTGCGGGTCGACGCTCGAGGCGAGGTACTGCAGGTTGATCCAGTGCGCCACGACCACCGGGGCGGTCAGGATCAGTGTCAGCACGCCGCGGTCGGCGTCGAGCCGGTGGTCGTAGTCGTGCAGGAACACGCGCCCGCCCAGGTTCGCGCCCTGCGTGCGCGCGCGCGGCGCGGCGACGAAGGCGGCGTTGTCGGCCAGCGCCCATTCGGGGCGCGTCTCGGCCCAGTGCGTCGCGCGCTCGCGCAGCCGCGCGAGCAGCTGCGGCGCCGGCATCGAGGGCAGGCCCAGCCCCGGGGCTCGCTCGGCGCGCGCGGCGTCGCCGGCGGCGGCGAGCGCGCGGCGCAGGTCGTCGAGCGCGCCGGTGTGCGACACCGGTAGCGTGTCGGTGTCGTAGAGGCGTACTTCGTCCGTTGTCGTGTTGTGCAGCCCGGCGACGAACCAGGTGCCATCGGAGATCGCGACGCCGCGCTTTGCGAGCGCCACGCGCACCGCGGCGTCGTTGAGCAGCGCGGCGAGCGCGCGCGCGTTGACCTCGCCGCTGCGCCCGCCGCAGGCGCCGCAGTCCAGGCCCGCGGCATGCGCGTTGTTCGCGCTCTGGCCGCCGTGGCCGCACAGCAGCACGAGCGGCGCGAAGCCGCCTGCCATGCCGACCATCCCCATCGCGCGCAGCACGCCGAGCGCGAGGCCCGCGCCGGCCTCGGCGTCGAGGTCGAGGCGCGGGCACACGGTGCGTGCCTCGTCGCGCGTCAGGCCCGCGTGCGCCCAGTCGGGCTCGCCATCGCCGCCGGGCAGGCTCGCGCGCAGCAGCGCACCGGCGTAGAGCGCGCCGCACGCCTCGACGAACGAGAAGCCGGTGGCCGGCGTGCCGCGCCAGCCGTCCCACGACGCGCTGGCCGCAAGCCGCGCGCGGCGCCGCGCGGCGAGCGCCTGCGCGAGCGAGCAGCCCGGGCAGCTGTGGCTGGCGCCATTCGGTGCCGAGCGGCCGGTGGTCGATCGGCAGGCCGAAGAAGCCGGCGAAGCCGCGCGTCGCGATCGTCGGCGCCACGCTTTCGAGCGCGCGGCGGAACACCTCGCTGCGCACGTCGATGCAGAACACGGCCTGCACGCTCGGCGTGGCGGCGGCCGCCGGGGCGGGGCGCGACATCGCGCCGATCAGCTCGGCCTGCAGCTGCCGCTCCTTCGCGTGCAGGCGCTCCCAGCCGGCGTGCTGGCGCGCGCGCTCGGCGGCGATCGCGGCGTCGACCGACGCCCAGCCCTGCGCCCACTCGTGCACCGTCGCCGCCGGCAGCGCGTCGGCGAGCAGCGTGTCCCACGCGGCGCGGATCGCAAGCAGCTCGGTCAGGCGCGCGTCGTCGCCGCCGGCAAGGCGCGCCTGCCAGCGCTGCCACGCGCAGGCGGCGGCCCACCCGTTGAGGTCGAGCAGCCAGGCCGTCAGGCACGGCACATACGCGTCGCCGGGCACGCCGAGGCGCTCGAGCGCGTGGCCGACGGCGGCCATCGGGTCGCGCGGCAGGCGTTCGATTGCGGCCAGCGCCGCTTGGCGGCCCTGTGGCCAGTCGATGCCGCGGTCGGCGGCCAGCCGCACGAGCCAGGTGCGGTACAGGCCGGCGTCGTCGCCGCCGTCACCGACCGTGGGCAGGTGCCAGCGCGCCTGCCCGGCGTCGAAGTGCGCGGCGCAGTGCTGGCTGATCTGGTGCACGACGAGGTCGCGCCGGCCGGCGAGGTCGGCGAGCAGCGCGCGCCGCGGCACCGTCACGTCGGGCAGCAGCTTCATGCCCGCGAGCACGCCGACGGCGGCGGCGGCCTCCTCGATCGGCTGGTCGATCCAGCCCCAGTGCGGGTTGACGGCGATGAAGCGGTCGAGCGGCCAGCTCGGTGCGATGCGGTCGCAGGCCTGCGCGACGGCGTCGGCGAGCGCGTGGGCCTGGTGGTCGGCGAGGTGCAGGGGGGCGTTCATCAGCGGGCTCCGGCGAGGGTGGACGACAGGGGTTGGGCGGCGGCGGGCTCGTCGGGCACCGGCCAGCGCGCGAGCAGCGCGCGGCTCACGCGCTCGTCGACGTAGAAGCCGCCGTAGGCCCATGGATACAGCCGGCGCACGGCGTGCCAGCCGGGCCGCAGCGCGACGGCAGCCTGCAGCGCGAACATCGCGAGCAGCGCGGCCGCGACGACGGCGACCAGCGTCAGCGGCACCGCGAACGTCGCCGGCACGACGAGCCACGACGCCACCGCGTGGCCGGCGAACCAGCCGAGCGCGACCGCGAGCGCGGCGCCGAGCCGGCCCGACGCGGCCAGCGGCACCAGCGCCAGGCCGAGCACCGCGCCGGCGAGTGCCGCGGCCGCCGTCGCGAGCGCGCCGCTGGCGACACCGGCGCCGACGATCAGCGCCGGCACCGCGACCGCCGCCAGCGCCCAGCGGCTCGCCGACGGCGTGGCCGCCGGCGCCAGCCGCAGCGCCTGCTGCCGCTGTACGACGCCACCGGCGGCGAGGAAGGCGTGCGCCTTGTACAGCGAGTGCGCGACCAGGTGCAGCAGCGCCATCGCCGGCAGCCCGAGCGCGACCTGCAGCAGCATGAAGCCCATCTGCGCGACGGTCGACCAGGCGAGCGCGACCTTGATGCTGATGCGCGTGCCCATCACGAGCGTGGCCGCGACCACGGTCGCCGTCGCCACCGCGGCGAGCAGCACGAGCGCCAGCGGCGCGTCGGCGAGCATCGGCGCGAAGCGGATCAGCACGAAGCCGCCGAGGTTGACGACGCCCGCATGCAGCAGCGCCGACACCGGCGTGGGCGCCTCCATGACCTGGATCAGCCAGCCGTGCAGCGGGAACTGCGCGCACTTGAGCAGAGCCGTGACGACGAGCAGCGCGAGGCCGGCCTGCGCCAGCGGCGGCACGCCCTGCTCGGCGGCGAGCGCGAGCATCGCGTCGAGCGACAGCGTGCCGAAGGCGCTGCCGAGCAGCGCGACCGCGCCGAGCAAAGCGGCGTCGCCGGCTCGCGCCGACAGGAACTTCTTGTGCGCCGCCAGCCGCGCCGCCGGGCGTTCGACGTAGAAGCGCAGCAGCCGGTGCAGCGTCAGGCTGGTGCCGATCCACGCCGCCGCGAGCAGCAGCAGGTGGTCGGCCGCGAGCACGAGCGAGACGGCCGCCAGCGTCAGCGCGAGCAGCCGCAGGTAGCGGCGCTCGTTCGCCTCGCCCTGCAGGTAGCGGTGCGAGTAGCGCACGATGACCCAGCCGACGAAGCCGACGAGCAGCGCGACGACGGCGCCGGGCGTGTCGAGCCGCAGTCCGAAGCCGGCGAGCGGCCCGCCGGCGAGCACGGCGACGAGCGCCGCCGCGGCGGCCAGCGTGGCGCCGAGCGCGGCGCCTTCGGCGCGTCGCCAGGCCGTGTCACGGGCGCCGGCGCCGGCGAGGGCGGCCGCGAGGGCGTGCAGCAGCACGGGCAGGGCGGGCAGGAGGAGAAGGGCAGGTGTGTTCATGGCCGCGATGGTGGCGGCCCGACGGCCATCTGTAAAATTCAATGTTCATCATGAGTTATTCTGTTTAAGAGAACATGGCGCGCCTGAACTACCACCACCTGCACGGCTTCTGGGCCGTCGCCAAGGAAGGCCACCTCACACGCGCGGCGCAGCGGCTGCACGTGTCGCCGTCGGCGCTGTCGACGCAGATCCACCAGCTCGAGGACGCGCTCGGCCAGCCGCTGTTCGAGCGCCAGGCGCGCACGCTGAAGCTGACCGAGGCGGGCCGCGTGGCGATGGGCTACGCCGAGTCGATCTTCGCCGCCGGCACCGAGCTGGTGTCGGTGCTGCGCGAGGGCCGCGGCCCCGGGCGTCAGGTGCTGCGCGTGGGCGCGGTGGCGACGCTGTCGCGCAACTTCCAGGAGAACTTCCTGCGCCCGCTGCTCGCGCGCGACGACGTCGAGCTGCTGCTGCAGTCCGGCGGGCTCGACGAACTGCTCAGCCGCCTGCAGGTGCACACGCTGGACCTGGTGCTGGCCAGCCAGGCGGTCGAGGGCACCGGCGACGCGCCTTGGCGCTGCCGGCGCATCGCGCGCCAGGCCGTGAGCCTGGTCGGCCCGCCCGGCGGCGACGACTTCGCGTTTCCCGACGACCTCGCGACGCGGCCGCTCGTGCTGCCGAGCCGTGCGCACGGCATCCGCGCCGGCTTCGACCTGTGGTGCGAACAGCGCGGCCTGCGCCCGAACGTGCGCGCCGAGGTCGACGACATGGCGATGCTGCGCCTGCTCGCGCGCGACGCCGGTGCGCTGGCGCTGTTGCCCACCGTCGTCGTCCAGGACGAGCTGCGCAGCGGCGCGCTGCGCGAGCTGGCCGTCGTGCCCGGGCTGCACGAGCAGTTCTACGCCATCACGGTCAAGCGCCACTTCACGCCGCCGCTGCTGAAGTCGCTGCTGGCGCAGGGCGAGGCGGTGGTGCTCGCCGCCCCGGAGCCCGCGGCACGCTGAGCGAGCATCGACGGATATACAATGCACGCTTGTATATCCAGGAGCCGACGATGCAAGTCTCCAAGTGGGGCAACAGCCTGGCGATCCGCCTGCCCGCGGCGGTGGTCGAGGTGCTCGGGCTGAAGGAGGGCGACGACGTCGAGGTCCGCGTCGCGTCCGAGCGCAGCCTCGAGGTGAATCGCAAGCCGACCAACCGCGAGGTGCTCGAGCGGTTGCGCCAGTATCGCGGGCGCCTGCCCGCAGACTTCAAGTTCGATCGCCTGGAGGCCAACCAGCGCGGCGGTCCGACGTGAGTGACCAGCGATTCGTCGACACCAACGTCCTGCTGTACCTCATCGGCCCCGACGGCGACAAGGCCACACGCGCCGAACACATCCTGGCCGACGGTGCCTGGATAAGCGTGCAGGTGCTCAACGAGTTTGCCAACGTGGCGCGTCGCAAGCACAGCCTCGACTGGGACGAACTCGATCACGTGCTGGAGACGATCAAGTCCTGCTGCAAGGTGGTGGCGCTCGACGAGGTCACGCACCGCCGCGGGCTCGCTGTCGCGAGGCGTTACCGGCTCTCGGTGTGTGACGCCATGATCGTCGCCGCGGCGCTGGAATTGCGCTGCACGCTGCTCTGGTCCGAAGACCTCCAGCACGGCCAGGTCATCGACGGTCTGACGGTCCTGAACCCCTTTCTTCCCGCCTGATGGAACCCGACCTGTTCACGCCGGCCGCCGGGCCGGCCGATAGCCTGCCGCTGGCCGAATACGCCGAGCGCGCCTACCTCGAATACGCCCTGTCCGTCGTCAAGGGCCGCGCGCTGCCCGACGTGTGCGACGGCCAGAAGCCGGTGCAGCGGCGCATCCTGTACTCGATGCAGCGCATGGGGCTGGCGGCCAACGCCAAGCCCGTCAAGAGCGCGCGCGTCGTCGGCGACGTGCTCGGCAAGTTCCACCCGCACGGCGACACCGCGGCCTACGACGCACTGGTGCGCATGGCGCAGGGCTTCAGCCAGCGCTACCCGCTGATCGACGGCCAGGGCAACTTCGGCAGCCGCGACGGCGACGGCGCCGCGGCGATGCGC
>JALOSD010000086.1 GCA_025458585.1 Burkholderiaceae bacterium
GAGCTGCAGTCGCGCATCCGGCCGCACTTCCTGTTCAACGCCCTGAACACCGCGATCGCGCTCGTGCGCGTCGAGCCGCAGCGCGCCGAGGAGGTGCTCGAGGACCTCGCGCAGCTGTTTCGCGTCGCGCTCGCCGAGCCGCGGCCGGCGACGACGCTGGCTGACGAGATCGAGCTCGCGCAGCGCTACCTTGCGATCGAGCAGCTGCGCTTCGGCCCGCGGATGACGGTCGAGTGGCAGCTCGACCCGGCGGCGGCACGCGCGCTGATGCCGCCGCTCGTGCTGCAGCCGCTGGTCGAGAACGCGGTGCGCCACGGCATCGAGAACGCCGCGGGCGGCGGCACGATCCGCGTGCGCACGCGCGCCCGGCGCGGGCAGGCCGAGATCGTGATCGACAACACGGTCGCCGGCGGCGCGCCGAACCCGGGCCACGGCATCGCGCTGGCCAATGTGCGTGAAAGACTTCGCCTGTTGCACGACGTCGGCGCGCAGTTCGACGCCGGGCCGCGCCCCGACGGCTATCGTGTGCGCATCTTGGTGCCGCTGTAGGCGGTCGATGCGAGGGGATGTCGCCTCTGCGCGTGCTGATCGTCGACGACGAACCGCTGGCCCGGATGCGGCTGGCCTCGCTCGTGCGCGAGTGCGCCGACCCGCCGTGCGAGGTCGTCGGCGAGGCCGGTGACCCGGCGAGCGCGCTCGCTTGGCTCGCCAGCCACGAGGCCGACGTCACGCTGCTCGACATCCAGATGCCCGGCGCGAACGGCATGCAGCTCGCCCAGCGGCTGCGCGACGACGCGGCGTTTCGCGGCCGCTGCGGCGCGATCGTGTTCGTCACCGCGCACGCCGAGCACGCGCTGCGCGCGTTCGAGCTCGAGGCAACCGATTACCTGACCAAGCCCGTGCGCCGCGAGCGCCTGCAGCAGGCGCTGCGCCGCGCGGCCGAGCGCCGGCCGGCCGAGCCTGAGGGCGGCGTCGTCGTCGTCAGCGACCGCGGCCGCGTCGTGCGCGTGCCGCTGGCCGACGTGCTGTACCTGAAGGCCGAGCTGAAGTACGTCACGCTGCGCACCGCCGAGCACACGCACCTGCTCGACGAGTCGCTGACCGAGCTCGAGCCGCGCCTGGCTGGGCGCTTCATCCGCATCCACCGCAACGCGCTGGTCGCGCGACGCGCGGTGCGCGCGCTCGAACGGCGTCCGCTGCCCGGCGACGCCGGCGACGAAGGTGCCGAAGGCTGGGCCGTACGCGTCGCGCCGACCGACGAATGGCTCGCGGTGTCGCGCCGCCAGCTGCCGGCGGTGCGCGAAGCGCTCGGCGCCGACGCGCTGTAGCGACGGCGCACGGCGCGCGTCAGCCGCGCGAGCGGTCGACGACGAACTGCAGCGCCGCGCGGTAGCCGAAGACCCCGAGGCCGGCGATCACGCCAGTGGCGATGCCGCTCAGGTACGAGTGGTGCCGGAACGGCTCGCGCGCGTGCACGTTGCTGATGTGCACCTCGACGAACGGGATCGCGACGCCGGCCAGCGCGTCGCGCAGCGCGACGCTGGTGTGCGTCAGGCCGCCCGGGTTGATCACGATCCAGTCGGCGCTGCCGCGCGCGGCGTGGAGGCGGTCGATCAGCGCGCCTTCGTGGTTGCTCTGGAAGCACTCGACGGCCAGGCCCGCGGCGGCGCCGTCGGCGCGCAGCGTCGCCTCGAGTTCGGCCAGCGTCGTCGCGCCGTAGACCTGCGGCTCGCGCGTGCCGAGCAGGTTCAGGTTCGGGCCGTTGAGGACGAGCACGTTCATGAGTGCAGTATGGCCGATCGGCAGCGGCCGCGGCGCGGCGGCGAGGTCCGCTGCGACAGCGGGAACATGTGCGGCTTTCCCCTGCTTATCGGCCTCAAGTCGGCGCGGCCGGCCGGCAACATGCCCAGCGTTGCCGCCGAAAGGCCCGAACGCCCGCCGCCATGGCCGACGAGTCCTCCCAGAACAAGACGCTGCCCGCCACCCCGCGCAAGATCCGCAAGGCGCGCGAGGACGGGCAGGTTGCACGCTCGCGCGACCTCGGCCACTTCGCCGCGCTCGCCGGCGGTGGCGCCGCGCTCGTCGTCGCCGCGCCGCAGCTGTCGGCCCACCTGCGCGAGCTGATGGCGCAGGGCCTTCGTGTCGATCCGCGCGCGCTCGCCGAACCGAACGCGATGCTCGAGCAGCTCGGCCGGCTGACGGGTGCCGCGCTGTGGGTCGTGCTGCCGCTCGGCGCGCTCGTGATCGCGCTCGCCGTCGCGGCCGCGTTCGCCGCCGGGGGCTGGAACTTCACGGCCAAGCCGCTCGCGCCCAAGTTCTCCAAGCTCGACCCGATCGCCGGCCTCGGGCGCGTGTTCTCGAAGCACCAGCTCACCGAGACGCTGAAGGCGAGCCTGCTCGCGATCGTGATCGGCGCCCTCGGCGCGTGGTACCTGCAGTCGCAGCTCGCCGACCTGCAGCAGGTGCTCGCGTTGCCGCTGCCGGCGGCGATCGGCCGCGCCGGCGGCGTGCTGGCGGGCGGCTTCGCGCTGCTCGCACTCGCGCTGGCGGCGTTCGCGCTCGTCGACCTGCCGCTGCAGCGCCACCTGCTGCACGAGCGGCTGAAGATGAGCCACCAGGAGTTCAAGCAGGAGCTCAAGGAGCTCGAGGGCAGTCCCGAGGTCAAGGGCCGCATCAAGGCGCGCATGCGCGAGATGTCGCGCACGCGCATGCTCGCCGCCGTCGCCGGCGCCGACCTCGTCGTGATGAACCCGACGCACTACGCGGTGGCGCTGAAGTACGACGAGCGCGCGATGGCCGCGCCGCGCGTCGTCGCCAAGGGCGCCGACCTGCTCGCGCTGAAGATCCGCGACCTCGCGCGCGAGGCGCGCGTGCCGGTGCTGCAGGCGCCGCCGCTGGCGCGCGCGCTGTACGCGCACACCGAGCTCGACCGCGAGATCCCGGCGGCCCTGTTCGCCGCCGTCGCGCAGGTGCTGGCCTACGTGTACCAGCTGCGCGCCGCCGCGGTGCGCGTCGCCGACATCGCCGAGCGCGACCTGCCGCCGCTGCCGGTGCCGCCCGAGCTCGACCCGCATCACGGCCGCAGTGCCGCGCCGGAGGCCGACGCATGAACGCGCTCGCACAGCAGTGGCAGGCCTGGGTCGGCGGCTCGGCGCCGGCCGCGGCAGCGCTGAAGACGCTGCTCGCGCCGGTGTTCGTCGTGCTCGTGCTCGCGATGATGGTGCTGCCGCTGCCGCCCTTCGCGCTCGACCTGCTGTTCACGTTCAACATTGCGGTCGCGCTCGTCGTGATGATGGTCGCAGCGCACATGCTCAAGCCGCTCGACTTCGCCGCCTTCCCGGCGGTGCTGCTGCTGACGACGCTGCTGCGGCTGAGCCTGAACGTAGCCTCGACGCGCGTCGTGCTGATGGAGGGGCACACCGGCACCGGCGCCGCCGGCCAGGTGATCGAGAGCTTCGGCCACTTCCTGATCGGCGGCAACTTCGCGGTCGGCCTGATCGTGTTCGCGATCCTGGTCGTCATCAACTTCATCGTCGTCACCAAGGGCGCCGAGCGCATCGCCGAGGTCGGCGCGCGCTTCACGCTCGACGCGATGCCTGGCAAGCAGATGGCGATCGACGCCGACCTCAACGCCGGCCTGATCGACGAGAAGGAGGCCAAGCGCAGGCGCGCCGAGGTCGGCGAGGAGGCGGAGTTCTTCGGCTCGATGGACGGCGCGAGCAAGTTCGTGCGCGGCGACGCCATCGCCGGGCTGCTGATCCTGGTCATCAACATCGTCGGCGGCTTCATCATCGGCATGCTGCAGCACGGCCTGTCGGCCAGCGAGGCGGCGAACAACTACGTGCTGCTGGCCGTCGGCGACGCGCTCGTCGCGCAGGTGCCCGCGCTGCTGATCTCGGTGGCCGCGGCGATGGTCGTCACGCGCGTCGGCAAGGGCCAGGACATCGGCACGCAGATCCGCTCGCAGGTGTTCGACTCGCCGCGCGCGGTCGCGATCGCCGCCGCCGTCGTCGGCGCGCTCGGCCTGATCCCCGGCATGCCGAACCTCGTGTTCCTGCTGCTCGGCACGGCGCTCGGTGGGCTCGCCTGGACGCTGCACCGGCGCGTGCAGGCGGCGAAGGCGGCGCCGGCGGCCGCCGCGGCCGAGGTCGCGCCGGCGAACGCCGAAGCGAGCTGGGACGACCTGGTGCCGGTGGACACGCTCGGCCTCGAGGTCGGCTACCGGCTGATCGCGCTCGTCGACCAGGCGCGCCAGGGCGACCTGCTGGCGCGCATCAAGGGCGTGCGCAAGAAGTTCGCGCAGGACGTCGGCTTCCTGCCGCCGCCGGTGCACATCCGCGACAACCTCGACCTCAAGCCCGGCACCTACCGCGTGACGCTGCGCGGCGCCGTCGTCGGCGAGGCCGAGGCCTTCCCCGGCATGCTGCTCGCGATCAACCCCGGCGGCGCGACGCTGAAGCTGCCCGGCACCGCGACGACCGACCCCGCGTTCGGGCTGCCCGCGGTGTGGATCGACGAGCGCCACCGCGAGCAGGCCCAAATGGCCGGGTTCACCGTCGTTGATTGCTCGACCGTCGTCGCGACCCACCTTTCACACTTGATGCAGGTCCACGCCGCCAAGCTGCTGGGCCGGGTCGAGACGCAGGCGCTCGTCGACCACGTGACGAAGCTGGCGCCCAAGCTGATCGAAGACGTGATTCCCAAGATGGTCGGTATCCCCACGCTGCAGAAGGTGCTGCAGCTGCTGCTGGAGGAGGGCGTGCACATCCGCGACCTGCGCTCGATCGT
The DNA here is from genome assembly GCA_025458585.1 of Burkholderiaceae bacterium. GTDB lineage: Bacteria > Pseudomonadota > Gammaproteobacteria > Burkholderiales > Burkholderiaceae_C > Calidifontimicrobium. The sequence continues at coordinate 4,789 of JALOSD010000086.1, forward strand.
CGAGTGCCTGGCCGAGCACGGCTCGAGCGTGACCGACCCGCAGGAGCTCGCACGCCGCGTGCGCATCCACCTCGCGCCGGCGATCGTGCAGCAGATCTACGGGCCGGTGAAGGAGCTCGACGTGATCGCGCTCGACCCCGAGCTCGAGCGCCTCGTGAACCAGGCGCTGAACTCGCCGCACGGCGCGGCGCTCGACCCCGGCGTCGCCGACACGCTCGTGCGCTCGGCCGCCGACACGGCCAAGCAGCAGGAAGACCTGGGCGTGCCCGCGTGCCTGCTCGTGCCCGACGCGATCCGCGTGCCGATGGCGCAGCTGCTGCGGCGCGCGGCGCCGCGGCTGAAGGTGCTGGCGCACAGCGAGATCCCTGACACCCACACGATCCGCATCGGGTCGATCATCGGAGGTGCCGCATGAATGTCAAGAAGTTCACCGGCCGCAACTCGCGCGAGGCGCTGCAGGCGGTGCGGCAGGCCTTCGGCGAGCATGCCGTCGTGCTGTCGACGCAGCCGTGCCGCGAGGGCGTCGAGGTGCTCGCGATGCCCAGCGACGGCCTGCAGCACATCGAGCAGCTCGCGAAGACGGCGCCCAAGGTCGCGGCGGCGGCCGCCGAGCCGAAGCCTTCCCTACGCGAGACGGCGCGCGAGGCCGCGCGCGCGTCGCGCGCCGCCGGCCGCGTCGAGCCGCGCTTCGACCTCGAGCGCGACTTCGCGCCGACGCAGCCGCCGGAGCCCGACGCCGAGCTCGAGACCGACGTCGGGCGCGACGTCGAGCGCCTCGCGATGAGCACGCTGTCGTTCCAGGACTACGTGCGCGAGCGCATGCTCAAGCGCCGCCAGGCCGCGATGCAGGTCCCCTCGTCGCTGCCCGAGCCTGTCCGTGCTCCGAGCGTGTCCGCCCCGCCGGTGCCGGGCGCCGCCGCGCTTCGCCACGCGCCGGTGCTGCGCGAGGAGATCCGCCTCGAGCCGGCCGTCGCGCCGTCGCTCGGGCTGCACGACGACGAGCGCACCTCGCGCCGCGAGCAGGCCGAGATGATGAACGAGCTGCGCGCGATGAAGGGGCTGATCGAGCAGCGCTTCGGCGCGCTCGCGTTCATGGAGAAGCTGCAGCGCAGCCCGGCGCAGGCGCAGCTGAGCCAGAAGCTGCTCGAGGCCGGCTTCTCGCCGGGGCTGATCCGCAAGATCGGCGAGGCGCTGCCGGCCGACGTGCCCGACCCCGCGGCCTGGGCGGCGAGCGTGCTCGAACGCAACCTCGCGGCCGCCGAGCAGGAGCCCCCGCTCGAGGACATGGGCGGCGTGTTCGCGCTGATCGGCTCGACCGGCGTCGGCAAGACGACGACCACCGCCAAGATCGCCGCTGCGTTCGCGACCCGTCACGGCGCCGGCCAGCTCGGCCTGATCACGCTCGACGCCTACCGCGTCGGCGCGCACGAACAGCTGCGCACCTACGGCCGCATCCTCGGCGTGCCGGTGCACACCGCGCACGACCGCGCCTCGCTCGAAGACCTGCTCGAGCTGCTGGCGGGCAAGAAGATGGTGCTGATCGACACCGCCGGCATGGCGCAGCGCGACAGCCGCACGCGCGAGCTGCTCGAGATGCTGCAGCACCGCAGCATCCAGAAGCTGCTCGTGATCAACGCGTCGGCGCAGGGCGAGACGATCGACGACGTGATGCTGTCGTGGCGCGCGAGCGCGTGCCGCGGCGTCGTGCTGAGCAAGATCGACGAGGCGGTCAAGCTCGGGCCGGCGCTCGACGCGCTGATCCGCCACAAGTCGCGCGTGCTCGGCGTCGCCAACGGCCAGCGCGTGCCCGAGGACTGGCACCGCTTGTCGGCGCAGGCGCTGGTGCAGCGTGCGCTGCGCGCGAGCGCGGGCAGCGCCTGGCAGCTCGACCAGGGCGACATCGGCCTCGTCTTCGCTGGCCTGCGCGATGCTGCCCCGGCCGCGTCGGCGCGGCGATGGCCGACCACTTCTACGCGTCCCGCCCGGCGCCGCTCGACCAGGCCGACGGCCTGCGCCGGCTGTTCGCCGCCGCGCGCGTGCGCCACGTCGCCGTGGTCGGCAACGCGCAGGTGCCGTTCGCCGGCGTGCTGCTCGAACGGCTCACCGAGGCCTTGGCGGCGCTCGGCCGCCACACGCTCGTCGTCGACGCCGCCGCCGGCTCGCCGCCGGCACACGAGCTCGCGCGCGTCGACCTCGGCGCGTGCCTCGAGCCGCTCGCGCCCGGCGTGTCGTACCTGGCCGCGCGCGGCCTGCCGATGCGCTACGTCGACACCCGCGGCTGCGCCGAGGGGCTGCTCGATGCCCTCGCCGAAGCGGCGCCGCAGGCCGACGTCGTCCTCGTGCACGCCGACGCGGCCGAGCTCAGCCGCCTGTTCCTGCGCCGGCCGCTGCGCCCGGTGCTGCTGGCCGCCGACGCGCCGGCCGCGCTCACCGAGGCGTACGCCGGCTTCAAGCTGCTCGC
>JALOSD010000087.1 GCA_025458585.1 Burkholderiaceae bacterium
AAGGACGTGCACGTCATCGGCGACTCGATCCTGCTCGCGCCGGCGATGCCCAAGAGCGGCCACATGGCCAACAGCCACGCGAAGGTGACGGCGGCAGCGATCGTCGCGCAGTTCGCCGGCTGGCCGGTCAACCCCGCGCCGATGCTCACCAACACCTGCTACAGCTTCGTCGACGCGAGCAACGTCGTGCACGTGGCGAGCGTCCACGCCTACGACGCGACCGACAAGACGTTCAAGACCGTGCCGGGCTCGGGCGGCCTGTCGGCGGCGGCCAACGAGCGTGAAGGCCTGTACGCCTGGAACTGGGCCCGCACGATCTGGGCAGACTCGCTAACCTGATCACCCCCGAAGCGCCTTCGGCGCTTCCCCCTCGAGGGGGGCGCCGCCGGCGGACCGGCAAAGCCGGATCCGCGGCGGCCGCTCGACAGGTGGTGGCGCGTGTCGCCGGCGGGTGCGTGAGCCGGCGCGGTGTCGGTCCGCGGCAACTTGCCGCGGACCTCAGGCTTGCCCCATGACGGAGGCGGTGGCGACGAGTTCGTCGAACAGGGCCATCGACACCGCGCCGCTGACGGCGTAGGGGTCGAGCGTCGGGGTCTCGGAGTACTTCAGCAGCAACGCCGGGTTCAGCCGCCTTAGGTTGACCTCGCCCATCGACCAGCCGGCGAAACGGCGCTCGCCGATTTCCTCGTAGCTGAGCAGCGTCACGTCGCGGTGCCGCGGGTCGGCGGCGATGAGGTTGTACAGCGCGTTGACGGGCCCGCGCCCGCCTTCGAGCAGCTGGATGAAGATGCCGCCGGAGAAGCACAGCACGCCGGTGATGCCGCGCTTGGCGTTGTCGGCCTTCGACTGGCGAAGGATCGTGTGCAGTTCGTCGCCGTCGACGGTGTCGGCGGCACGGCTGGCGTACATCAGGCGCACGAGCATGGTGTTGTCCTTCAGGCGTTCTTCTTGCTGAGCAGCGACAGGAACTCGCGGCGCAGGTTCGCGTCCTTCAGGAACGCGCCGCGCATCACCGAGTTGACCATCATCGACTCGTCGTCCTTGACGCCGCGCCAGTGCATGCAGAAGTGGTCGGCCTCCATCACGATCGCAAGGCCGTCGGGCTTGACGCGCTGCTGCAGCTCGTTGGCCAGCATCGTCACCGCCTCCTCCTGGATCTGCGGCCGGCTCATGATCCAGTCGCAGATGCGCGCGTACTTGCTCAGCCCGATCAGGTTCGAGAACTCGTTGGGCAGCACGCCGATCCACACCCGCCCGAGGATCGGGCACAGGTGGTGCGAGCAGGCGCTGCGCACCTTGATCGGGCCGACGATCATCAGCTCGTTCAGGCGCTCGGCGTTCGGGAACTCGGTGACCGAGGGCATCGGCCGGTAGCGCCCGGCGAACACTTCCTCGACGAACATCTTGGCCACCCGCTTGGCGGTGTCGTTCGTGTTGTGGTCGTTGTCGGTGTCGATCACGAGCGCGCGCAGCACCTCGTGCATCTTCGCCTGCACCTCGGCCTTGAGCTCCTCGAGCTCGCCGTCCTCGATGTAGTCGGCGATGTTGTCGTTCGCGTGGTAGCGGCACTCGGCGCCGACCAGCCGGTAGCGGATGCGCTCCGACGCTGGCAGGCGCGCGAGCTCCTCCTCGTTGCGGAAGATCGGGGTCGCGTGGGGTGGAGCGTTCATCGGACGTCTCCTCGTCAGGTCCGGGGAGCGTCCATTGTCGCCGCTGCCGCGCGAGCGCCCCTAGACTGCGCCGATGTCCCTGTCTGCCGCCCCTGGGCTGCCGCTCGCGCGGTTGCTCGAACACACGTCCGACACGCTCGCCGGCGTGCGCGCCGGCCGCTCGCTGACCGAGCTGCTCACGCACTGCCCGGCGCCGGCGCGCCCGGGCACGCAGGCGCTCGCGTTCCACGTCCTGCGCGTGCTCGGCAGCGCGGCGGCCGTGCGCCGGCTGGCCGCGCCGAAGACGCCGCCACCGCAGGTCGACGCGCTGCTGACGACGGCGCTCGCGCTGCTGTGGCCCGCCGAGCCGGGCGCCGCGTTGCCGTACCCCGAGCACACGCTCGTCGACCAGGCGGTGGCGGCGGCGCGCCGGCGCACGCCGGCGGCCGCGGGCTTCGTCAACGCGGTGCTGCGCCGCTTCCTGCGCGAGCGTGACGCGCTGAGCGCAGCCGCCCGGCGCGAGCCCGAGGGCGCGTACAACCACCCGCGCTGGTGGATCGCGCAGCTGCAGCGCGACTGGCCGCAGCACTGGCAGGCGCTGCTGCGCGCGGCCAACCGCCGCGCGCCGATGACGCTGCGCGTCAACGCGCGCCGCGGCGACGCCGATGCTTACGTGCGCCGGCTCGCCGCCGCAGGGCGCGCCGCGATAGCGGCCGGCCCGCACGCGGTCGTGCTCGCCGAGCCGTGCCCGGTTGCCGACCTGCCGGGGTTCGACGCCGGCGACGTCTCGGTGCAGGACGCGGCGGCGCAGCTCGCCGCGCCACTGCTGCTCGGCGCCGGGCTGCGCGCGGGCGCGCGCGTGCTCGACGCCTGCGCCGCGCCCGGCGGCAAGACGGCGCACCTGCTGGAGCTCGCCGAGCTCGACCTGCTCGCGCTCGACCACGACGCGCTGCGTCTGGCGCGCGTCGAGGAGACGCTGGTGCGGCTCGGCCTGAGCGCGCGCGTGCAGGCCGCCGACGCCGCCGACCCCGCCGCCTGGTGGGACGGCGAGCCGTTCGACGCCATCCTGCTCGACGCGCCGTGCACCGCGTCGGGCATCGTGCGCCGACACCCTGACATCCGCTGGCTGCGCCGCGCGGGCGACGTCGCCGCACTGGCACGCCAGCAGGCGCGGCTGCTCGACGCGCTGTGGCCGCTGCTCAGACCCGGCGGGCGGCTGCTGTACGCGACCTGCTCGGTGTTCCGCGCCGAGGGGCAGGCGCAGATCGACGCGTTTTTGCAACGCCCGCCAGGGCATGCGGCGCAGCTCGACCCGGCCTCGCCGGGCCATCTGTTGCCGCTGGCCGACAATCCGCGGCAGGGGAATCCCGGATCGTCCGGGGCTGTCCCGCTCGCCGGCGCGTCCGGCGGGCTCGCTCCCGCCGGCGGCATGCCGATGCCTGCGGCGGCCGACCCGGACGGCTTCTTCTACGCGCTGTTGCACAAGCCTTGACCGCCCGCCCAACGCCTGCCCCCGGGACGCGGCCCGCCGGCGCCCGTGCGATGCGGCGGCGCTCGCTGGGCCGGCTCGCGCTCGGCGCGCTGCTGCTGCCGCTCGCCGGCGCGCCGACGGCCGCGCGCGCGGAGGGTGTCGAGGTGCTGGCGCTGCAGGTCGAGCGCGGGCCGACGATCGTCGCCGTCGACTTCGCGCTGCGCGTGACGCTGCCGGCCGCCGTCGAGGACGCGCTGCGCCGCGGCGTGCCATTGCACTTCGTCGCGCGCGCGGCCCTTTACCGCTCGCGCTGGTACTGGCGCGACGAACGCATCGGGCGTGCGACGCGCCAGTGGCGGCTGAGCTACCAGCCGCTGACGAACAGCTACCGGGTCAGCATCGGCGGCCTGCACCAGAGCGTTGGCAGCCTCGACGAGGCGCTGACCACGGTGACGCGGCTCAGCTCGTGGCGCCTCGCCGACGCCGACGACATCGATCCGGGTGGGCGCCACTACGTCGAATTCGAGTGGCGGCTCGACACCTCGCAGCTGCCGCGGCCGATGCAGATCGGTGTCGGCAGCCTTCCCGAGTGGACCCTCGAGCTCGAGCGGACGCTGCCTCTGTCGCCGTCATGAGCAAGAAGTCGGTGCGCTGGGCCTGGCTGGTGGCGCTCGTCGCGCTCACCGGGGTCGGGCTGGTGCTCGGCTTCCTGGTGTCGCTCGTCGCCGGCGCGGGTGGCGCCTACGAGCGGCACTTCGTCTGGCTGTTCTGGCTCAACGCCGCCGTCGCGACGCTGCTCGCGATCGTGATCGTCGGCGCCGCGCTGCGGCTCGCGGCACGCGTGCGGCGCGGCAAGTTCGGCAGCCAGCTGCTGCTCAAGCTGGCCGGCATCTTCGGCCTCGTCGGCGTGTTGCCGGGCCTGCTGATCTACGTCGTCAGCGTCCAGTTCGTCTCGCGCAGCATCGAGGCCTGGTTCGACGTGCGCGTCGAGACCGCGCTCGACGCCGGCCTCGCGCTCGGGCGCGGCACGCTCGACGAGCAGGTCGGCGACCTCGCCGCGAAGACGCGCGTGGCCGCCGAGCGGCTCGCCGAGCTGAGCGGCGAGGTCACGCCGCTGACGCTCGAGCGGCTGCGCGAGCAGCTGGCGGCGCAGCAGGTGGCCGTGCTCGGCGAGGGCGGGCAGGCGCTGCTCGTGGCCGGCGGCGCGCTGCCTGCGCTCGCGCCCGAACGGCCGCCGCCGGCGCTGCTGTCCGAGGTGCGGCTGCGGCGCGTCGTCGCGCGGCTCGAAGGCCTCGACGACGAGCCGGCGCCCGGCGCGCTGCCCGACGCGCGCGTGCGCGCGCTCGCGGTGCTGCCGAGCAGTGACCTGGCGCTGCTGCGCAGCGACCGCTTCCTGCTCGTCGTGCAGGCCGTGCCGCCGCAGCTCGCGGCGCAGGCGCTCGCGGTGCAGGCGGCGTACCGCGAGTACCAGCAGCGCGCCCTCGAGCGCGACGGCCTTCGCCAGATGTACCTCGGTACGCTGACGCTGGCGCTGATCCTCGCCGTGTTCGGCGCCGTGCTGCTCGCCGCGCTGCTCGGCCAGCAGCTTGCCCGGCCGCTGCTGCTGCTCGCCGAGGGCGTGAAGCAGGTGGCCGCGGGTGACCTGCGTGCCAAGCCGGTGTTCGCCTCGCGCGACGAACTCGGCGGCCTGACGCGCTCGTTCGCGCAGATGACGCAGCAGCTCGCCGACGCGCGCGAGCAGGTGCAGCGCAGCGTCGCCGCCGTCGAGACGGCGCGCACGAACCTGCAGACGATCCTCGACAACATGACGGCGGGCGTCATCGTGTTCGACGCCGAGCGGCGCATCGACACCGTGAACCCCGGCGCCACGCGCATTTTGAAGTTGCCGCTGTCGGCGTACCGCGGCCGCCGCCTCGACGAAGTGCCGGCGCTCGCCGGCTTCGCCGACGCCATGTGGCAGCGCTTCGAGCTGCACGAGGCGAGCCCGGAGGCGGGTGAGCGCGACCAGTGGCAGGACGCGTTCGAGCTGCCCGTGCCGGGCGCCAACGTGCACGAACGCGACACGCTGACGCTGCTCGTGCGCGGCGCGCGCCTGCCCGGCGAGATGAAGCTGATGGTGTTCGACGACATCAGCGAAGTCGTCAGCGCGCAGCGCACCGCCGCGTGGGGCGAAGTGGCGCGGCGGCTCGCGCACGAGATCAAGAACCCGCTGACGCCGATCCAGCTCTCTGCCGAGCGGCTCGAGCACAAGCTCGCGGGCAAGCTCGAGGGCGCCGACCGCGCGCTGCTGCAGCGCGCCGTGGGCACGATCGTCAGCCAGGTGCACGCGATGCAGCGCCTCGTCAACGAGTTCCGCGACTACGCGCGGCTGCCGGCGGCGCAGCTGCGCCCGCTCGACCTCAACGCGCTCGTGGCCGAGGTGCTCGCGCTGTACGGGCAGGCGATCGAGAGCGGGCGGTTGCGCGTGACCTACGGCGAGGCGCTGCCCGCCATCGCGGGCGACGCGACGCAGTTGCGCCAGGTCGTGCACAACCTTGTGCAGAACGGCCTCGACGCGGTAGCCGAGCGCGCCGACGGCTGGGTGCGTGTTGCCACCGAGGCCACGCGACACGACGACGGCAGCGTGCGCTCGCTGCGTCTCGCGGTGAGCGACAACGGCCCCGGCTTCGCCGACAAGGTGCTCAAGCGCGCGTTCGAGCCCTACGTGACGACGAAGAGCAAGGGCACCGGGCTGGGGCTTGCGGTGGTCAAGAAGATCGCCGACGAGCACGGCGCGCGCCTGCGCATCGGCAACCGGCGCGACGCGGCGGGCGACGACGCGCCGGTGACCGGCGCACAAGTTTCGATATCATTTTCGCTACTCGCGTCGTCCGCGACGATGCCTGCCGCGCCCGCCTCCACGCCTGCAACCTGAACGGGGTCGAACCGAACCCTCCTCATGGCGACCATTCTTGTTGTCGACGACGAACTCGGCATTCGCGGGCTGTTGTCGGAGATCCTGAGCGACGAGGGGCACACGGTCGAGCTGGCCGAGAACGCGGCCCAGGCTCGGGCCGTGCGCGAGCGCCTGCGCCCCGACCTCGTGCTGCTCGACATCTGGATGCCCGACGTCGACGGCGTCACGCTGCTCAAGGAGTGGGGCAGCGGCGGGCAGCTGACGATGCCGGTGATCATGATGAGCGGCCACGGCACGATCGACACCGCGGTCGAGGCGACCAAGTTCGGTGCCGTCGCGTTTCTCGAGAAGCCGATCACGCTGCAGAAGCTGCTGCGTGCGGTCGAGCAGGCGCTGGTCAAGCCCGCGCCGCGCGTGCCGGCGGCCGTCGCGACGGCGTACCGGGCCGAGCCGGTGGCGGGCGACGCGGGCGCCGTGGCCGCGGTCATGATGCCGGTGCCGTCGCAACTGCTGGGCCCGCAGTCGGAGCAGGTGTTCGAGCTCGACCGCCCGCTGCGCGAGGCGCGCGACGCGTTCGAGAAGAGCTACTTCGAGTTCCACCTCGCCAAGGAGAACGGCTCGATGACCCGCGTGGCCGAGAAGACCGGCCTCGAGCGCACGCACCTGTACCGCAAGCTCAAGCAGCTCGGCGTCGACCTCACGCGCAACAAGCGCGG
>JALOSD010000088.1 GCA_025458585.1 Burkholderiaceae bacterium
TTCGTCGATGCGCAGCCAGCGGTTGCCGGGAAGCTGCTGAAGCTGCGGCGGGCCGGGGTTGCGGTGGCGGTACAGCCGCTCGGCGAGCCAGTCGTCCTCGTGCCCCGCGGCGTCGGGGTACTGGCCGTGCGCGAGGCCGTGGCGCAGGATCTCCTCGAACGTCGCGCCGACGCGGATCGCCGGCGCCGACGCGGCGTAGAGCTCGCAGTAGCGGCGGTTGAACACGGCGAGGCGGTCGTCGGCGTCGTACAGCGCGAAGCCATCGGGCAGCGCATCGATCGCCTCCTGCAGCTGGCGCGTCGCCGCCTCGGCGCGCGACTGCTGCTGCACCAGTTCGGAGACGTCGAGCCGCACGCCGACGAGGCCGCCGTCGGCCGTCGGCATCTCGAAGCCGCGCACCCAGCGCCCGTCGTCGATCCGGTGCAGCACCGGCGTGCCAGGGTGCTGGCGGCGCTGCGCGAGGCGCTTGGGCAGCCAGGTGTCGAAAGGCTCGGGCGTGCGCAGCGCGCCGGCGGCGTGGTTGGCGCGCACGAGTTGTTCGAACGTCCGGTGCTCGCGCATCAGGTCGGCGATGACCGGGTACATCGCGCGCAGCGTGCGGTTGGCCAGCACGAGGCGGTCGTCCGCGTCGTAGAGCTCGAAGCCGACGGGCAGCGCGTCGATCGCGTCTTCGGCGCTGCCGTTCGAGGTCGCGCCGGGCGGCGTCGAGCTGTGTCGCGAGGGTTTCGGCGTCGGCGGCGGCAAGCCGATGGGCGCGCGTGAGGCCGACGACGGCGGCGAGCAGGGCGAGGGCGAGCAGGGCACCGGTGGCGAGCAGCGCCGGTAGCAGCCCGGTCGGCGCGCCGCCGGACGGCGCCATCCCGAGCGCGAGCGCGAGCGCCGCGACGGCCACGGCGGCCGTCGCCGCCGCCAGCGTCACCACGGCGCGCCGCGGCGGCCACGCATGCGCCTGGTTCGCCGAAGGCTCGCCGGCCACGCGCGTCAGCCCTGGGCGTTCAGCGACGCCAGCCGCTGCGGCGTGCCGACGTCGGTCCACGCGCCGATACGGCCGCAGCGGCGCTTTCGTGCCCGGCAGCAGGTCGGCCATCAGCGTGTCGACGAACGCCGTGCGGAACAGGCCGATGCTGCTCCACGTCAGCCGTGGCTCGGCATCGGTCACCGCGAGGCCGTCGCGGATGCCGAAGTCGCCCCGGGCGTGGTGCGGCGGGTTGTCGACCAGCCACAGGCGGCCGAGGCGGCCACCGGTGACGAACGCCTCAGCCGCCGCGCTCGCGAAATCGAAGCCGGGCGTGAAGACGTCGCCCGAGACGACCCAGAACGGATCGCCGAGCCGCGAACGTGCCTTCTTCATGCCGCCCGCCGTCTCGAGCGCGCCGCCGTGGTCGCGGCCTTCCATCGAGTACGTGATCGCGACCCCGTAGCGGCTGCCGTCGCCGAGTGCGGCCGGGAACTGCTCCTCGAGCCACGCGGTGTTGATCACGACGTGGCGCACCCCCGCGCGCGCGAGCGCGTCGAGGTGCCACTCGATCAGCCGCCGGCCACGCACGCGCAGCAGCGGCTTGGGCGTGTCGTCGGTCAGCGGGCGCATGCGCTCGCCGCGGCCGGCGGCGAGGATCAGCGCGGTGGCAGGGGCCGTCATGCGGCGCGAGTGTAGGGGCCGCGCCCCGACGTCGCGCGCGCCACGGCGCGGCGTCAGCCGAGGCCGATCGGCGCCGGCGCGCTGTTGAGGATGCGCTGGAACAGCGGCCGGTACTCATCGCTCGGCTCGTGACCCGTCAGCGGGTCGCGGTTGGCGGCGAAGGCGGCGTCGAGTTCGGTCCAGTCGGCGTCGGTCAGCACGCGGCGCGCGGCGGGCAGCACGTCGCGCTCCTCGACCGCCATGTGCTGCAGGTAGAAGTCGACGTAGCGCGCCACCGCGTCCTCGAACGCCGCGCGGCGCGGCTCGCCCATCACCTCGAACGCGAGCAGCGCGTGCTCGAGGTCGCGGATCGCCCGCTCGCCGCGCTCGTGGTCGGCGTCGAGGCGGTCGAGCACCGGCGCGATCTCGGGCGCACGTTCGCGCAGGCGCGGGAACAGCAGTTCGCTCTCCTTCGTGTGGTGCAAGCGCTCGGGGAACTCGTCGACGTAGAACAGCATCGCGCGCAGCAGGTCGAAGTCGGGCAGACGGCGTTCGCGCCGCGCGTGTGCGAGCAGCATGCTCAGCGAGCGCAGCATCGCGGCGAGTGCCTGGTGCTCCTGTTCGATGACGGTCAGCGACGCGTGGCGCATGACGACTCCGGAATGGGGAGGGTGAAAACCCAAGGTTCGCACGACGGCGGCGGTGCGGCTTGAGGCAGGTCAAGGCAAAGCCGTGCCCGTCGTGGGAACGTCGAGCCCGCGGGCGCGCGAGGCCCGCCGCATAGAATCGTTTTCGATCTTCTCCCACCGAGTCGTTCATGAGCGCCGTTGCCGAGTCTTCGCCCGCGTCCGCTGCCGTCGAGGGGCGAATGGCCAACGCGATTCGCGCGCTCGCGATGGACGCGGTGCAGCAGGCCAACTCGGGCCACCCCGGCGCGCCGATGGGCATGGCCGAGATCGCCGTCGCGCTGTGGGGCCGGCACCTCAAGCACCACCCGCTCGACCCGCAGTGGCCCGACCGCGACCGCTTCGTGCTGTCGAACGGCCACGGCTCGATGCTGCTGTACGCGCTGCTGCACCTCACCGGCTACGACCTGCCGATCGAGGAACTGAAGCGTTTCCGCCAGCTGCACAGCAGAACGCCCGGCCACCCCGAGGTCGGCGTCACGCCGGGCGTCGAAACGACGACCGGCCCGCTCGGCCAGGGGCTGGCCAACGCGGTGGGCATGGCGCTGGCCGAGAAGCTCCTCGCCGCGCAGTTCAACCGCCCGGGCCACGGCGTCGTCGATCACCACACCTACGTCTTCGTTGGCGACGGCTGCCTGATGGAAGGCGTCAGCCACGAGGCGTGCGCGCTCGCCGGGGCGTGGAAGCTGAACAAGCTGATCGCCATCTACGACGACAACGGCATCAGCATCGACGGCAAGGTCTCGCCGTGGTACGTCGACGACGCGGCGATGCGCTTCGCCGCCTACGGCTGGGAGGTGATCGGCCCGATCGACGGCCACGACGTCGACGCCGTCGATCGCGCGCTCGCGCAGGCGAAGGCGTCGACGACGAAGCCGACACTGATCGTCGCCAGGACGGTGATCGGCCAGGGCTCGCCGAACCGAGCCGGCAGCGCGAAGGCGCACGGCGAGGCGCTCGGCGTCGACGAGGTGGCGCTGACGCGCGACGCGATCGGGTGGCCGCATCCGCCGTTCGTGATCCCCGCCGACGTCTACGCCGCCTGGGACGCGAAGGCGCGCGGCGCGGCGGCGCACACGGCGTGGGAGGCGCGCTTCGTCGCTTACCGCGCGGCGCACCCCGAGCTCGCCGCCGAGTTCGAGCGCCGCATGGCCGGCCGGCTGCCGGCCGACTTCGCGCAGGTCGCGGTCGACGCCGCCATCGCCGCGCACCGCGCGGCGCAGACGGTGGCCACGCGCAAGGCGAGCCAGATCGCGCTCGAGGCGTTCACCAAGGCGCTGCCCGAGCTGATCGGCGGCAGCGCCGACCTCACCGGCTCGAACCTGACGAATACCGCGAGCACGCCGCCGCTGCGCTTCGGCGGCGACGGCGCGCCGGTGATGAGCCACGGGCAGACGGGCCGCCACGTGAACTACGGCGTGCGCGAGTTCGGCATGGCCGCGTTGATGAACGGGCTGGCGCTGCACGGCGGCTTCATCCCGTACGGCGGCACGTTCCTGACCTTCTCCGACTACAGCCGCAACGCCGTGCGCATGGCCGCGCTGATGAAGCAGCGCGTGATCCACGTCTTCACGCACGACAGCATCGGCCTCGGCGAGGACGGGCCGACGCACCAGGCCGTCGAGCACGCCGCGAGCCTGCGCCTAATCCCGAACCTCGACGTCTGGCGCCCGGCCGACACCGCCGAAACCGTGGGGCGCCTACGTGCTCGCCGAGCCGGGCGAGGTCGGGCTGAAGAAGAAGCCGCAGGCGGTCATCGTCGCCACCGGCAGCGAGGTGCAGCTCGCGCTGCACGCGCAGCAGCTGCTGGCGCAGGAGCACCGCATCGCGGTGCGCGTCGTCAGCATGCCGAGCACGACGGTGTTCGACCGTCAGAGCACGGCCTACAAGACGAGCGTGCTGCCCGCCGGCGTGCCGCGCATTGCCGTCGAGGCCGGCGTGACCGACGTCTGGTGGAAGTACGGCTGCGCCGCCGTCGTCGGCCTCGACACCTTCGGCGAGAGCGCGCCCGGGCCGGCGCTGTTCGAGCACTTCCACTTCACGGCGCGCAACGTCGCCGACACCGTGCGGCGCGTGCTCGCGCGCTGAGCTGTTCCGTTCACCAACCGAGGAGTTCGACCATGACCATCCGTGTGGGCATCAACGGCTTCGGCCGCATCGGGCGCGTCGTGCTGCGCGCGGCGGCGAAGCACTTCGACGACATCGAGATCGTCGGCATCAACGACCTGCTCGAGCCCGACTACCTGGCGTACATGCTGAAGTACGACTCGGTGCACGGCCGCTTCGCCGGCGAGGTGGCGGTCGACGGCAGCACGCTGATCGTCAACGGCAAGAAGGTGCGCCTGACGGCGGTGAAGGACCCGGCCGAGCTGCGATGGGGCGACGTGGGCGCCGACATCGTCGTCGAGGCCACAGGCCTGTTCCTGACCCACGAGACGTGCCAGAAGCACCTCGACGCCGGCGCGAAGAAGGTCATCCAGTCGGCGCCGTCGAAGGACGACACGCCGATGTTCGTCTACGGTGTCAACCACCAGACCTATGCCGGCCAGGCGATCATCAGCAACGCGTCGTGCACGACGAACTGCCTGGCGCCGGTGGCCAAGGTGCTGCACGACGGCTGGGGCATCAAGCGCGGCCTGATGACGACGGTGCACGCGGCCACCGCGACGCAGAAGACGGTCGACGGCCCGAGCAACAAGGACTGGCGCGGCGGGCGCGGCATCCTCGAGAACATCATCCCGAGCAGCACCGGGGCGGCGAAGGCCGTCGGCAAGGTGATCCCGGCGCTGAACAAGAAGCTCACCGGCATGGCGTTCCGCGTGCCGACCTCCGACGTCTCGGTCGTCGACCTCACGGTCGAGCTCGAGAAGGGCGCCGACTACGCCGCCATCTGCGCTGCGATGAAGGCGGCGAGCGAGGGGCCGCTGAAGAACGTGCTCGGCTACACCGACGAGAAAGTCGTCGCGACCGACTTCCGCGGCCAGTTCTGCGCCAGCGTGTTCGACGCCGAGGCCGGCATCATGCTCGACCCGACCTTCGTCAAGGTCGTCGCGTGGTACGACAACGAGTACGGCTACTCGTGCAACCTGCTGCAGATGGTGCGCGCCATGTCGAAGTGACGCGGCTCGCCGCCGCAGTTCCTGCGGCGGCGATCGCCCGAGCGTCGAGGGGCCGCCCGCGGGCGGCCCTTTGCCTCGGTCGGGGCTGGCGCGCCGACGACAATGCGGCGCTCGAGGATCCTGCCTTGCCGAATTCCCCGTATCGCCGCGGCCGGTCGCGCCTCGCCGCCGCTGCCGCGCTCGCGCTGGCCGCCTGCGCGGTGGCATCGCCGGTGTCGCTGCGCCTGCAGGTCACCACCGCCGCCGACTGGGCCGACCTGGCGGCGCTGCAGCGTGCGGCGGCCGAGGCCGCCGGCACGACGGTGCGCGACGTGGCAGGGATCGCGCCGCGGCGCTTCGCGCTGACGCTCGACTGCCCCGACGCCGTCGCGTGCGACGCGTCGCGCGAGCGTTTGCGGGCGTCGGCGCTGATCACCGACGTGGCCGACGATCGCCGCGAGCGCCCGCCGCCTTCACCGCATCCCCCGAGCTCCCGCTGAGGCCCTTCCGATGACGTCACGCCCGACCGCCCACCTGCGCCTGGCGGCGCTGGCGCTTGCCACCGCCCTCGTGCTGCCCGTGTCCGCGGCGCCGGACGGCGAGCGAGGGCCGGCGCGCGTCGCCGCGCCGCCGACCAGTGCCGACACGGCGCGCGTCATCGTGCGCTTCAAGGCCTCGGCGCCGCGCGAGCGCGCGCTCGCCGCCGACCCGCGTGTGCGCGAGCCGGCGCTGCGCATGGCGCGCGTGCTGTCGCAGCGCCACGGCATCACGCTGGCCGACGGCGCGAGCGTCGACCCGCAGACGCAGGTCGTGTTCGCGCACGGCATCGCGGCCGACGCGCTCGCGCAGCGCCTCGCCGGCGACGCCGACGTCGAATGGGTGCAGCTCGACCGCCGGCAGCGCGCGTTCCAGGCCGTGGTGCCGAACGACCCGCTGTTTCCCGCCGGGCAGACGGCGGTGACGCCTGCCGCCGGCCAGTGGGTTCTGCGCACGTCGACCGCGTCCGAGCCGGCGGCAATCGACGCGCAGGGCGCGTGGGCGCTCACGCGCGGCGCGAGCGGCATCGTCGTCGCCGTGATCGACACCGGCGTGCGCTTCGAGCACCCGGACCTCGGCCGCACGCTCGAGGGTGGCAAGCTGCTGCCAGGCTACGACTTCGTCAGCGACGCCGCGACCGCAAACGACGGCGACGGCCGCGACGCCGACCCGTCGGACCCCGGCGACTGGATCACCGCCGCCGAAGACCGGCGCGGGCCCTTCGAGGACTGCGGAGAATCCGACAGCAGCTGGCACGGCACGCAGACCGCCGGTCTCGTCGGCGCGATGACGAACAACGCGCTCGGCATCGCCGGCACGGGGTGGGACCTGAACGTGCTGCCGGTGCGCGCGCTCGGCAAGTGCGGTGGTTTCGTCTCCGACATCGCGGCCGGCATCCGCTGGGCCGCGGGGTTGTCGGTGCCCGGCGTGCCGGCCAACCCGCACCCGGCGCGCGTCGTCAACCTCAGCCTCGGGTCGGCGAACCGCTGCGACAGCGCCTACCAGGCGGCGATCGACGCCGTGCGCGCCGCTGGTGTCGTCGTCGTCGCGGCCGCCGGCAACGAGGGCGTGGCGGTCAACCAGCCTGGCAACTGCGTCGGCGTCGTCACCGTCGCCGGCGTGCGCCACGTCGGCACCAAGGTCGGCTACTCGAACCTCGGGCCCGAGGTGACGCTCGCGGCGCCGGCGGGCAACTGCGTCAACCTGAGCGGCACCTGCCTGTACCCGCTGGTGTCGACGTCGAACGCCGGCACGACGGTGCCGGCGGCGAGCACGTACACGAGCGGCGGCGACG
Source organism: Burkholderiaceae bacterium (assembly GCA_025458585.1). Classification (GTDB taxonomy): domain Bacteria; phylum Pseudomonadota; class Gammaproteobacteria; order Burkholderiales; family Burkholderiaceae_C; genus Calidifontimicrobium. Next base: position 7,234 of record JALOSD010000088.1, read on the forward strand.
ACGCGACGCTCGGCACGAGCTTCGCGTCGCCGCTCGCCGCCGCCACGGCGGGGCTCATGCTGTCGGTGCACCCGGCGCTCGTGCCCGACGCCGTCGCAACACGTCTGCGCGACACCGCGCGCGCATTCCCGCCTAGCAGCGACCCGAGCGTGCCGCTGTGCCGCGTGCCGACCGGCTTCGACGACACGCCGCAGCTCGCCGAGTGCGTCTGCACGGCCGACACGTGCGGCACCGGCCTGCTCGACGCGGGCAGGGCGGTCGCCGCCGCGCTGCGGCCGCAGGCCGTGCTGAGCGCGCTGCCGGCGAGCGCCGAGGCGGGCGAGACGCTCGCGCTCGACGCCAGCGCGTCGAGCGCGGCCAGCGGGCGGCAGATCGTGGCCTGGCGCTGGGCACTCGCCGACGACAGCAGCGCGACGGCGGAGTTCGTCGGCCCCACCGACGGCCCTGCCGCGACGCTGAGCACCTCGTCGAGCGGCACCCTCGTCGTCGCGCTCACGGTGACCGACAGCGCCGGTGCGACCTCGGTCGCGACGGGCACGGTCGTGGTGAACGCCGCGAGCAGCGGCGGCGGCGCGAGCGGCGCCGGCTTCATCGCCGCGCTCGCCTTGGCGACCTTCGTGCTGCACCGGGTCGGCAGGCGGCGCCACACGCGCTGACGCGCCGCGGGGCCGCCGCCGCCGGTACGTTGCGGGGCGGGCGTCAGCGCGCGGCGCAGGGGCCGAAGCCCGCCGTCAGCCCGCCGGCGCCGAGCGCCTGCAACTGGGCGCGGATCGAGGCGTCGGCGGCGTCGACGCGCAGCATCACGCCGCCGTTGGCGTCGACGCGGCGCCAGCTGCCCGCCGGCAGCAAGGCGAGCGCGCGCTCGGTGCGCTCGGCCTCGGCGACGTCGAACGGCCCGGCCTCGAGGCACACCGCAGCCCCGCCCGGCTCCACGGCGCTCGCCGCGGCGTCGGCGCCTGCTGTCGGCGGCGCCGGCGTCGGATCGACGACGAGCCGGACGGCGTCCGGCCGCACCTGGCGCTCGAGCCGCTGGGGTTCACGCGCGCTGGCGGCGCCGCCGGCGCCGGGTGCGGGCAGCCAGCCGCGGCTCCACGCGAACAGCAGCAGGTTCAGCACGACCAGGGCGAGCACCAGCAGCCGCATCAGGCGCCGTCTCTCGGCTGCGGACGCGCGCTGACCTCGCCGCCGACGATCTCGTGCTGCACCCCGTCGTCGGTGCGCACGATCAGCGCGCCGCTCGCGCGCACGCCGAGCGCGACGCCTTCGGCGACGCCAGCACCGCTCGTCGCGACGCGCTGGCCGCGCAGCAGGTCGCGACGCGCGTAGGCGTCGGCGAAGGCGGCGAAGCCCTCGCGCTCGAAGCGCACGACGGCCCGCGCAAGGGCGGGCGCGATGCGGTGCAGCGCGCCAGGCGCGGCGGCCTCGGGCTGCAGCTCCTGCAGGCACGCATAGCCGCTCGACGCGTCGTCGAGGGCCTGCGGCACGATGTTCACGCCGACCCCGATCACCGCCATGCGGATGCCGCCGACGGCGACCGTCTCGATCAGGATGCCCGCCAGCTTGCGGCCGCGCCCCGGGCCGTCGACGAGCCACAGGTCGTTCGGCCACTTCAGGCCGATCGCAGGCGGCACGCCCCGCAGCGGCGGGTCGAGCGCGTCGGCGATGGCGCATCCGACGACGAGCGACAGCCCGGCCCAGTCGGCCGGCGCGAGCGGCGCGCTGAGCGAGAACGTCAGCGACGCGCCGGGGCTCGCGTGCCACGCGCGGCCGAGCCGGCCACGACCGCGCGTCTGGTGTTCGGCGACGAGCAGGCACGGCTGGGTGTCGCCGGCGCGCCGGCCGTGCGCCACCGGGGCGCCAGTGGGCGGCATCGGGGGCGGGTCGAGCGGGATCGGGCCGCTGACCGGCTGGTCGCGCCAGCCGCTCGACTCGCGGGCACGCTCGACGAGCACGGTGTTCGTCGAGCCGCAGCGGGCGACGACCTCGACCGAGATGCCCGGCAGCAACGGCCGCAGCTGCTGCCACAGGTCCTCGGTGGCCCAGTTCAGCGCCCGCCCGGGTGCCGATGGCCGGTACGGCTGGTCCATCGCGGTCAGCGCTTCGGCGCCAGCATCGTGCCGCGGCAGCGCGGCATGCCGCAGTAACACGCGAACTGCTTCTTGACCTTCGGCGTGTGGCGGCCGTCGAGCATCAGCAGGTAGTCGAAGAACAGCTCCTCGCCCGGGGCGATGTCGCGCAACGCCTTCACGAACACGCGGCCTGCGACCTCGTCGGCCTCGCAGTTCGGCTCGCACGAGTGGTTGATCCACCGCGCCGCGTTGCCCTGGTGCGTGCCGTCGATGACGCGCTTGTCGTCGATGTGGAAGTAGAACGTGTGGTCGGGGTTGGAGGGGTCGTGCGGGTGGCGGCGCAGCGCCTCCTTCCACGTGATGACCTCGCCCTTGTACTCGATGATCGTCGTGCCGGCGGCGATCGGCCGCAGCGCGAACGGCACCGCCGTGCCCGGGTCGTGGTGCAGCGCGTGGCGCGCTGCCGGGCCGACGGTGGCTTGTGCGGTCTTCTTCATTCGGTACATTGAGTCATGGGCGCGCGCGTGCACACGTGCGCGCGAGGACCAATGATTGTAGGCACGCCCCGGCGCGCGAGCGCCGCGGGCCGGGCCCGACCCGACAGCAGCACACGATGAGCAAAACCCTGGTCATTGCCGAGAAGCCGAGCGTCGCGCAGGACATCGTGCGCGCGCTGACGCCCGTGGCGGGCAAGTTCGACAAGCACGACGACCACTTCGAGAACGAGCGCTACGTCGTCACCTCCGCCGTCGGCCACCTGGTCGAGATCAAGGCGCCCGAGGAGTACGACGTCAAGCGCGGCAAGTGGAGCTTCGCCCACCTGCCGGTGATCCCGCCGCATTTCGAGCTCGCGCCGATCGACAAGGCCAAGAGCCGGCTGAACGCCGTCGTCAGGCAGATCAAGCGCAAGGACGTGAGCGAGATCGTCAACGCCTGCGACGCCGGCCGCGAAGGCGAGCTGATCTTCCGCCTGATCGTGCAGTACGCTGGCGGCGAGAAGAAGCCCGTCGACAAGCCGATGCGCCGCCTGTGGCTGCAGAGCATGACGCCGCAGGCGATCCGCGACGGCTTCGCGGCGCTGCGCGACGACCGCCAGCTGCAGGGCCTGGCGGCGGCGGCGCGCAGCCGCAGCGAGGCCGACTGGCTGGTCGGCATCAACGGCACGCGCGCGATGACGGCGTTCAACTCGCGCGACGGCGGCTTCTTCCTCACCACCGTCGGGCGCGTGCAGACGCCCACGCTGTCGATCGTCGTCGAGCGCGAGGAGAAGATCCGCAAGCACGTCGCGCGGCCGTACTGGGAGGTCAAGGCGACGTTCGACGCCCAGGCCGGGCTCTACGACGGCAAGTGGTTCGACCCGGCCTTCAAGAAGGCCGACGACCCCGACGCGCGCGCCGACCGCGTGTGGGACGAGACCGCAGCACAGGCGATCGCCGACGCCTGCCGCGGCCAGCCGGCCACCGTCGTCGACGAGGCCAAGCCCAGCACGCAGGCGAGCCCGCTGCTGTACGACCTGACGACGCTGCAGCGCGAGGCCAACGGCCGCTTCGGCTTCTCGGCCAAGACGACGCTGTCGCTGGCGCAGGCGCTGTACGAGAAGCACAAGGTGCTGACCTACCCGCGCACCGACTCGCGCCACCTGCCCGAGGACTACCTCGCGGTCGTGAAGCAGACCTTCGAGACGATCGCCGACGAGGACCTGCCCGGCCCGCTGCGCGACCTCGCCAAGCACGCGCGCTTCGCGCTGAACGAGGGCTACGTCAAGCCGAGCAAGCGCGTGTTCGACAACGCGAAGGTCTCGGACCACTTCGCGATCATCCCGACGCTGCAGGCGCCGAAGTCCCTTACCGAGGCCGAGGCCAAGCTGTACGACCTGGTCGTCAAGCGCTTCCTCGCCGTGTTCTATCCGAGCGCCGAGTACCTGGTGACGACGCGTACCAGCACGGTGACGCAGGGCGGCAAGCCGTACGCGTTCCAGACCAACGGCAAGGTGCTGGTCAAGCCGGGCTGGCTCGCCGTCTACGGCAAGGAGGCGCAGGAGGAGGACGCCAACCTGGTGCCGGTCGCGCCCGGCGAGGTCGTGCGCACCGAGAGCGTCGACGTCGTCGCGCTGAAGACCCGCCCGCCGGCGCGCTACAACGAGGCGACGCTGCTGAGCGCAATGGAAGGCGCGGGCAAGCTGGTCGACGACGACGAGCTGCGCGAGGCGATGGCCGAGAAGGGCCTGGGCACGCCGGCCACGCGCGCGGCGATCATCGAAGGGCTGATCGCCGAGAAGTACCTGTACCGCGAAGGCCGCGAGCTGGTGCCCACCGCGAAGGCGTTCCAGCTGATGACGCTGCTGCGCGGCCTCGACGTCGAGGACCTGACCCGGCCCGAGCTGACCGGCAACTGGGAGTACCAGCTCGCGCAGATGGAGCACGGCAGGCTGTCGCGCGACGCCTTCATGGCCGAGATCGCGAAGATGGCCGAGCGCATCGTGCGCAAGGCCAAGGAATACGACCGCGACACGATCCCCGGCGACTACGCGACGCTGGCCACGCCGTGCCCGAACTGCGGCGGCGTCGTGAAGGAGAACTATCGCCGCTTCGTGTGCACCGGCAAGGACGGCGCGAGCGCAGCGGCAGGCAGCGCCGACGGCGCTGCCGGGGGCTGCGGCTTTTCGATCACGAAGATCCCGGCCGGCCGCGCGTTCGAGATCGCCGAGGCCGAGGCCTTCCTGCGCGACAAGAGGATCGGCCCGCTCGAGGGCTTCCGCTCGAAGGCCGGCTGGCCGTTCACCGCCGAGCTCAAGCTCGTGCGCGACGACGAGATCGCCAACTGGCGGCTCGAGTTCGACTTCGGCGAGGAGGCGCGGCAGGCCGACGGCGCCGGCGAGCCGGTCGACTTCTCGGGCCAGGCCGCGCTCGGCGCGTGCCCGAAGTGCCAGGGTCACGTCTACGAGCACGGCACGAGCTACGTCTGCGAGCACAGCGTCGGCCCGCACGCGACGTGCGACTTCAAGAGCGGCAAGATCATCCTGCAGCAGCCGGTGGCGCGCGAGCAGATGAGCCGGCTGCTCGCCGAGGGCCGCACCGACCTGCTCGAGAACTTCGTCTCCAACAAGACGCGGCGCAAGTTCAAGGCGCGCCTGGCGTGGGACGCGAAGGAGGGCAAGGTCGGCTTCGAGTTCGAGCCGCGCGCGGCCAAGGTGCCCGCGAAGGGTGCGGCGCCGGCGAAGAAGGCCGCGCCGAGGCGCGCGGCGGCGAAGAAGGCGACGTAGCGGCATGGTGCGCGCCCTGGCGCCGGCCTTCGGCGCCCGGCGGCGGTCGGGCGGGCCGTGACCGCCGACGTCGCCTTCAAGCTGCTCGCGATCGTCCTCACCGTCGGCCTCGGCTGGGCGGCGGCACGGGCACGCTGGCTCGGCGACGCCGACGGCAGCGCCACCGCGGTGCGCGTGCTGTCGGCGGTCACGTTCAACCTCTTCGTGCCGGCGCTGCTGTTCCGCACGATGGTGCGGCTCGACCTCGACGCTCTGCCCGGGCGCACGATCGCGGCCTACTTCGTGCCCGCTTGCGCATTCCTGCTCGTCGTCTACGCCTGGCAGCGGCGCCACATTCCAACGCTCGGCCCGGCGGCGCCCTCGACGCGCGCCATCGGCGCGACCTACGGCAACGCGGTGCAGCTGGGCATTCCGGTGTCGGCGGCGCTGTTCGGCGAGACGGGGCTCGGCATCCACCTCGCGCTCGTGGCCGTGCACGGGCTGATCCTGCTGACGCTGCTGACGGTGCTCGCCGAGGCCGATCTCGCCCGCGGCAACCGGCAGGCGACGTGGGTCGCGACGCTGCATAGCACGGTGCGCAATACGGTGGTCCACCCCGTGGTGCTGCCGGTGCTGCTCGGGCTGGCGTGGAACCTGACCGGGTTCGGCCTGCATCCCGTCGTCGACCAGGCGCTGCAGGGGCTCGGCGCCGCCGTCGTGCCGGTGTGCCTGGTGCTGATCGGCGCGTCGCTGCAGGCCTACGGCGTGCGTGGGCGGGTGGGCGGCGCTGTGGCGCTGTCGGCGGCCAAGCTGCTCGCGCTGCCGGCGGTGGTGCTCGTCGTCGCGCACTGGGGCTTCGGCCTTGGCGGCACCGTGCTCGACGTCGTGGTGATGATGGCCGCGCTGCCGGTGGGCAACAACGCGCTGCTGTTCGCGACGCGCTACCGCACGCTCGAAGGCGAGGCGACGGCGGCGATCGTGCTGTCGACGCTCGCGTTCGCGGTCACGGCGTCGCTCTGGCTCGCCGTGCTGGCCACGATCGGCGGCTGATGCGACGTCATCCCGTCGAATCCCGCCATGGGCCGGGTTCGGGGCGGGTCGGCCTCGGGTGCCACGAGACGACGAACTCCCCGGTGTCGCGCGCCGAGGAATTCGTGCAGGGACGTTGGGCCCGTCGCGGCGCGCGCGTTCACTGACGCGCGAAGTCCGAGTAGTGGTGGATGCCGTACTGCATCATCAGGTGCAGCGCCAGTTCGTCGGGCGGCAGTGACGCTGCGATGTCCTTCGGACTGAGAATCGCGTAGCCGAGCACGCCGCGGCCGAGCACCTTGACCGCGAGGTTGAGGCTGACCTGGCGCCCCTGCGCGTCGCGGCCGTCGAAGAAGTTGGCCCACTGCGCATATTCGTCGTCGGCGTCCTCGCGCAGCTCCAGCGTCTGCGGCGACACCTCCCAGCGCGCCAGCGGCATCAGCCCGTCGATGAAGGCGCGCTTGCCGTTGGTCTTCGCCTGGGCGAACGATGGCGCCACGCTCACGCCGATGAACAGCCGCGAGGAACCCCCGGGCGTGGCCGCCTCCAGCCGGTTGAGGGCCGCGTTCCAGCGCACCGGCAGCCCGCTGGGCACGCCGAAGGTGGCGCCGGTGGGCGGGTGGTAGAGCACGTCGATGCCCAGCCGCGCCGCCTGCTGCGCGCCGAGGATCTGGCGGATGAAGGTGATGTTGCCTCCGTCCTCGTCCCAGCGACCGGTACGCCGCAGCATGGCCTCGACCGCGTCCAGCGAACGGGTGTGCAGGCGGCGCAGCGCCTGGGCATCGGGCGGGGCCGGCGGCGACGGCAGTGCGGGCTCTGAGCGCGGTGCCAACGGCTCGCGGCTGGCGAAGTGGGCTGTCCAGGGCGACGCGACCTTCGGTGGCGGATTCGGCGAATCCGGCAGTTTGGGCAGGTAGACGTGGGCCGGGATGCTCCAGTTCAGTCCGCGGTCGCCGTCGAGCATGCCGCCGCTGACGATGGCGACCACGCGACCCTGGCTGTCGACGATGGGCGCACCGGACTGCCCCGGCTGCAGCAGGCTCTTGACGCGGAAGATCGTCGCCGACTTCAGCGGATGGCTGATGCCAGCGAACAGGTCGACCTTGCCTTGCAGCGAGTCGAAGACGTCGAGCGTGGTCGTCCAGCCGCGCACGCCTGGTGTGAAGCGCACCGTGTCGGTGTCGAGCGTGCGAATGCCCTGCGGGTAGCCGATGACGGTGAAGCGCTCGCGCTCCATGTCGGGCAGGCTCGCCGCGTGCGCCAGAGGCCGCAGGCCGATGGCGCGCTCGAGCTGCAGCAGCGCGAGGTCGGACTCCAGGTGGGCGCGCAGCACGCGCGCCGGCGAGCGCTGCTCGCTCACCTCGCTGTACACGTTCAGGCTGCTGCAGCCGGCGGCGCCGTGCAGCGCGGTCACCACCTGCTGCGGCTCGCGCCAGCTGAAGCCGGTGGACACCAGCGACTTGCCGTCGGGCAGCCGGCACTGAACCTGCACCACCGACGGGTAGATCGACTGCAGCGGCTGCGCCAGCGCCCCAGGCAGCGCGGCCAGGCACAACATGGCCCACGGTGCGGGCTTCATCGCGCCGCGCCAGAGGCGGGCGCCGCCGCCCACGCGCACACCAGCGCATGCGCCGCCTGCAGTGCCGGCAGCCGGTGCTCCGGCGGCATCTGCCGGATGCGCTGCGCGACCTCGGCGTAGGCACCTTGCTCGTCGCCCCAGGCATCGAGCCAGGGCTCGGAGCGGTTGCCGAAGCGCGCCGGTGCGAGCTCGCTGCACAGCTGCACCGTGCCGCCGCCGGACATCAGCCCCGGGCGCAGCGCGGCCGCCTGGGCGCTGACGACCACCGGTGCGTCGGTGCCCCCGCCCAGGCGCAGCGCCGACGGCAGCAGGCCCAGGCGCTCGTGCACCATCAGCTGCGTGGCCAGCGCCGGGTTGTCGGGGAAGGCGCGGTTCCAGCGCGCGAGGCTGCGCTCCGGGGGCTCGGCCAGCGGGTTGTTGATGCGCATCCACTGGCCGAACAGCACGCCGACCACCGCGGCGAGGCCGAAGACGCCGATGCGCAGGCCGTTGATCTGCACCTTGGCGAACACCGCCGGCTTGCCGTCGCCGCGGCCCTCGAGGCCGAGCAGCACGGCCAGCAGCGAGGTCAGCCCGCCGACGACGTAGGCCACCACCGGCGAGGTGGCCAGCCCCACCACCGTGCCCAGCAGCAACCCGATGCCGAGGCCGGCGAGCACGTCGGACAACCGCTGGGGCCGCGGCGCGGCGAGGCTGCTCGCGGACTCCGGCAACGCGTCGTCAGGCATGTGGCAACCCCCTGCGGAAGGCGCCGCCGTCGGCACCGCCGATGCAGTATGCGCGTGCCGCCCTGCCCTGTCGAGCCGCGAACGGGTCTTGCCGCAAACGCCGTTTGCGACAATCGACCACATGGTGCGTCACGAAGCAAAGGCTGAGCTGAACCCGCAAGGGCAAGGCGGGGCTGCTGCATGCTGCGCATGTCCAACGGGTGAGAGTGCCGTCCCGGTAGGCGTCGGAGCGCCGGGTAGCAGGCCCCAGGCAGCCGAGGGAGACCTTGGAGTCCGAGCGGGGCGTCAAAAGCCCGCCAGGCGGCGCAAGCCGTGCAACGGGGAGCAAGCACGCGGGCCGCAACATGAAGTGAAGCCTGCAGCCTCGACAGATTTACAACCCGCAGGCCGAGCCGCTCATGTCACGGCGAAGGCAACA
>JALOSD010000089.1 GCA_025458585.1 Burkholderiaceae bacterium
GCACGTCGACGGCGGGCGGCGCCTCGGGTGCGGTTCGGCGCGCCGCGCCGTGGCCGACCTCGGCCAGCCGGTTGCGCGCGCCGCTGATCGTGAAGCCCTGGTCGTACAGCAGCTCGCGGATGCGCCGGATCAGCAGCACCTCGTGGTGCTGGTAGTAGCGGCGGTTGCCGCGCCGCTTGACGGGCCGAAGCTGCGTGAACTCCTGCTCCCAGTAGCGCAGCACGTACGGCTTGACGGCGCACAACTCGCTCACTTCACCGATCGTGAAGTAGCGCTTGGCGGGGATCGGCGGCAGCCCGGAGTCCATGCAGGTCGGTGCGCTGCGGCGTCAGTCTCGGGCCACTCTACTCGAACTCCTCCGGCACCGGCGCGTCGCCCTGCACGATCGCCTTCAGCTTGTGACTGGCGTGGAACGTGACGACGTGGCGGGCCTTGATCGGGATCGACTCGCCGGTGCGCGGGTTGCGCCCGGGGCGCGGCGCCTTGCGGCGGATGCCGAAGTGGCCGAAGCCCGACAGCTTCACCTCGCGGCCGGCGACGAGCTCGGCGTGGATGATGTCGAAGAAGGCCTCGACCATGTCCTTCGACTCGCGCTTGTTCAGCCCGAGGCGCTCGAACAGCAGCTCGGCGAGCTCGGCCTTCGTCAGCGTCGGCGTCTCGAGCGACGGCAGGATCACGCGCGCGGGCGGGCGGTCTTCATGGTCCATCGTGTCGTCCTTCCCCATCTCGTCACGTTCGCGCGTCAGGTGCGCAGGCGCGCGCCGACGCGCTCCGACAGCTGCACGAGCACGCGCCCGAGCTCGGCGTCGATGCGCTCGTCGTTCAGCGTCGCCGCCTCGTCGAGCAGTTCGAGCCGCACCGCGACGCTGCGCTCGTGCGCGCCGATGCCGGCTGCCGGCGCCGACGGCTTGTACAGATCGAACACGCGCGCCGAGCGCACGAGCCCTTCGCCGGGGCCGATCGCGGCAACGAGCGCGTCGTGCGCGACGCCGTCGGCAACGACGAGCGCGAGGTCGCGCGTCACCGGCTGCAGCCGCGGCACGGGCTGCGCCTGCGGCACGTCGCGCGCGGTCAGCGCGTCGAGTTCGAGCTCGAACAGCACCGGCGCCTGCGGCAGGTCGTAGGCCTGGCGCCACTTCGGGTGCAGCTCGCCGACCCAGCCGACCGTCGCGCCGTCGACCTCGATGCGCGCGCTGCGCCCCGGGTGCAGCGCCGGGTGCTGGGCGGCGGCGAAGCGCGGTCGGCGCGGCGCGAACACCGCCTCGACGTCGCCCTTGACGTCGAAGAAGTCGACCGTGCGCTCCTTGTGCGCCCACTGCAGGTCCTCGGCGGCGCCGTAGGCCAGCGCCGCGAGCCGCATCGGCTGGTGCACGCCGGCCACCGTCGTGTCGCCGTCGCGCACCGAGGCATCCTTCATGAACACGCGGCCGATCTCGAAGACGCGCACGCGAGCCTGCTTGCGCGCCAGGTTGTGGCGCAGCACCTGCACCAGCGAGCCGACGAGGCTCGAGCGCATCACCGCGAGCGGCGCCGCGATCGGATTCAGCACCTTGATCGGGTCGGCGTTGCCGGAGAGTTCGTGCTCCCAGCGCTCCTCGACGAACGAGAAGCCGATCGTCTCCTGGTAGTCGAGCGCGGCGAGCAGGTGGCGCAGCCGGTGCGGGCCGCGCACGCGCTCGGGCCACACATGCGCCGTCACCGGCGCCACCGGAGGCGTCAGCGGCAGCCGGTCGTAGCCGAGCACGCGGATCACCTCCTCGATCAGGTCCTCCTCGATCGCGAGGTCGAAGCGCCAGCTCGGCGGCGTCACGGTCAGCGTGCCGTCGCCTTCGGTGAACGGCAGCCCGAGGCGGCGGAACACGTCGGCGCACTGCGCCTGTGTCACCGGCATGCCGATCACCTTGGCTGCACGCGCGACGCGCAGCGTCACCGGCTTCGGCGCCGGCAGGTCGACGACCTGGTCGTCGATCGGCCCCGGCTCGCCGCCGCAGATCTCGACGATGAGCTGCGTGATGCGCTCGATGTGCTCAACGGTGAGCGCAGGGTCGACGCCGCGCTCGAAGCGGTGGCCGGCATCGGTGGCCGCCGCCCATGATGCCGGCCAGCGACTCGACACCTCTCGCGTCGGCGATCACGCCGACCTCGCCGTCGACCTCGATCGTGTTGCCGTTGAGCAGCTTGAGCGTCTCACCCTTCCCGTCGGTCACCCGGCCCCAGCGCACGACGAGCCGCTCGTGGATCTTGTCGAGGTCGAAGATGTGCGAAGGCCGGCCGTACTCGAACATCACGTAGTTCGAGATGTCGACCAGCGCTGTGACGCTGCGCTGGCCGCAGCGCGCCAGGCGCTCGACCATCCACGCCGGCGTCTTCGCCGTCGTGTCGACGTTGCGCACGATGCGCCCCGAGAAGCGCCCGCACAGGTCCGGCGCCTCGACCGTGACCGGCAGCTTCGCGTCGTGCGTCGCCCTGACCGGCGCGATCGCGGGCGTGCACAGCGGCGCCCCCGTCAGCGCCGAGACCTCGCGCGCGATGCCGTACACGCTCAGGCAGTGCGCGAGGTTCGGCGTGAGCTTGAGCGTGAACAGCGTGTCGTCGAGCTGCAGCGCCTCGCGCAGGTCGGCGCCGACCGGCGCGTCGCTCGCGAGCTCGAGCAGCCCGCCGTGGTCGTCGGAGAGCTTCAGCTCGCGCGCCGAGCACAGCATGCCGAAGCTGTCGACGCCGCGCAGGTTGCCGACCTTGATCTCGAACGGCGCGCCGCCCTCGTCGGCCGGCGGCAGCTGCGCGCCGACGAGCGCGAGCGGCGCCCTCAGGCCCGCCCGTGCGTTGGGCGCGCCGCAGACGACCTGCAGCAGGCCGTCCCTCGAGTGTTCGCCGGCGGCGACCTTGCACACGCGCAGGCGGTCGGCGTTGGGGTGCGGCACCGCCTCGACGATCTCGCCGACGACGATCTTGGTGAACGGCGGCGCCACGGGGCGCAGCTCTTCGACCTCGAGACCGGCCATCGTCAGCAGGTCGGCGAGCTCCTGCGTCGACAGCGGCGGGTTGCAGAACTCGCGCAGCCAGGATTCCGGGAATTGCATGACTCGTCTCGCGCCTTACTGGAACTGGCTCAGGAAGCGCAGGTCGTTGTCGAAGAACAGGCGCAGGTCGTTGACGCCGTAGCGCAGCATCGTCAGGCGGTCCGGACCCATGCCGAAGGCGAAGCCGATGTGGCGCTCCGGGTCGAGCCCGAAGTTGCGCACGACGTTCGGATGCACCTGCCCCGAACCCGCGACCTCGAGCCAGCGGCCCTTCAGCGGCCCCGACGAGAACGCGATGTCGACCTCGGCCGACGGCTCGGTGAACGGGAAGAAGCTCGGGCGGAAGCGGATCGCGAGGTCGTCCGTCTCGAAGAAGTGGCGGAAGAAGTCGGCGAATACCGCCTTCAGGTCCTTGAAGCTGACGTTCTCGCCGATCCACAGGCCCTCGCACTGATGGAACATCGGCGAGTGGGTCGCGTCGCTGTCGACGCGGTAGGTACGCCCGGGCGCGATGACGCGGATCTCGGGCATCGTGTCCGTGCCCGCATGGCGCTTGACGTGCTGCACCGCGTGGCGCACCTGCATCGGGCTCGTGTGCGTGCGCAGCAGGTAGCCCCCCTCGACGTAGAACGTGTCGTGCATCGAACGCGCCGGGTGGTCCTCCGGTGTGTTCAACGCGGTGAAGTTGAACCAGTCGTTCTCGATCTCGGGGCCTTCGGCGACGTCGAAGCCCATCGAGCCGAAGATCGCCTCGATGCGCTCCATCGTGCGGCTCACGGGGTGCAGGCCGCCCGAGCCGCGGCGCCGGCCGGGAAGCGTGACGTCGAGCGCCTCGGCGTGCAACTGGGCCTCGAGCTCGGCGTCGGCCAGCGCCTGGCGGCGCGCCTGCAGCGCCGCTTCGATGCGCTGCTTGATGGCGTTGATCTCGGCGCCGCGCGCGCGCTTGTCGTCGGCGCCGAGCGCAGCGAGTGACTTCAGCAGCTCGGTCACGCGGCCCGTCTTCCCGAGGAAGCGCGCCTTGGCGTTCTCGAGCTCAGCGGGTGTGGAGGCGGCGGCGAACGCGTCGTGCGCCGCCGCCACCAGGGAATCGAGGTCGTTCATGGCAACGTAGAACGAAAAAGGCCGCCACCGAAGGTGACGGCCTCGAGGCTTGCGACACCCCGGCTGGCCCGCGCGGGCCGGCCGGGGAGCCGGCATCAAGCGAGCTGGGCCTTCACCTTCTCGACGATGCTGCCGAACGCGGCAGGATCGTTGACGGCCAGATCGGCGAGCACCTTGCGGTCGATGTCGATCTGCGCCTTCTTCAGGCCGGCCATGAACTTGCTGTACGTCACGCCGAGCTCGCGGCTCGCCGCGTTGATGCGGGCGATCCAGAGCTGGCGGAAGACGCGCTTGCGGGTGCGGCGGTCACGGTAGGCGTACTGGCCCGCCTTCATCACCGCCTGCTTGGCGATGCGGAAGACGTTCTTGCGGCGGCCACGGAAACCCTTGGCCAGGGCCAGCACCTTCTTGTGGCGGGCGCGGGCGGTGACACCACGTTTGACGCGAGGCATGGACTCTCTCCTTTCGTCTCAGGCGGTCAGAGGCCGGCGAACGGCATCATCGCCGCGATGTGGCCGGTGTCGCGCTCGTTCACGTTGGCGCTGCCGCGCAGCTGACGCTTGCGGGTCGTGCTCTTCTTCGTGAGGATGTGGCGCTTGAACGCCTGGCCGCGCTTGACGGTGCCGCCGGGACGTACGCGAAAGCGCTTCTTCGCGCCGCTCTTGGTCTTCATCTTGGGCATGACTGCTCCTTCTAAGTGACCCTTGCAGGCGACGCCGGCTTCCCGACGTGCTTGTTGGCCTGCAACGGCTTCTCTTCGACACCCGCGGTGACCGACCGCGGATGCGAAACCTTCGACAACCTGCGCCGGCTACTTGCGTTTCGGCGCCAGCACCATGATCATCTGCCGGCCTTCGAGCTTGGGCATGTGCTCGACGACCGCCACGTCAGCCAGTTCGTCGCGAATGCGCTCGAGCAGCCGCATGCCGATTTCCTGGTGCGTGATCTCGCGGCCGCGGAACCGCAGCGTGACCTTGCCCTTGTCGCCGTCCTCGGCGATGAAGCGGCGCAGGTTGCGCATCTTCACCGCGTAGTCGGCGTCGTCGGTGCCAGGGCGGAACTTGACTTCCTTGACCTCGATGACCTTCTGCTTGGACTTGGCCTCCGCCGCCCTCTTCTGTTCCTGGTACTTGAACTTGCCGTAGTCCATCAGCCGGCAAACCGGCGGATCGGCCTGGGCCGCGATCTCGACCAGATCGACGTCGTGCTCGCCGGCCAGCCTGAGCGCCTCCTGGATCGGGACGACGCCCAGCGGCTCGTTCTCGGGGCCGTTGAGGCGCACCATCGGGGCCATGATCTCCCGGTTCAACCGGTGCTTGCGGATGTCGTTCGGAGTACGACGGTCGAAGAAAGTAGCGATGGTTCCAGCCTCTTCACAGCCGCAGGCAAGACGCGACCGGGTTCACAAAACGAAACGCGCACCCGGCCTCAGGCCTTGGCGGCGATGTCCGCCCGAAGCTTCGCGACGAAGTCCTCGAGGGGCATCACGCCGAGATCCCGATTGCCACGGGCGCGCACCGCAACGGCGCCGCTTGCCTTCTCCTTGTCGCCCACGACGAGGATGAACGGCACCTTCTGCATCGAATGCGCGCGGATTTTATACGTGATCTTGTCCGCACGCAAATCAGCCTCGACCCTAACTCCTTGTTTTTGCAGCGATTTCGCCACTTCGGCGGCGTAGTCGGCCTGGCCTTCCGAAATCGAGCAGACGACCACCTGCACCGGCGCGAGCCACGCGGGCAGCGCGCCGGCGTGCTGCTCGATCAGGATGCCGATGAAGCGCTCGAGGCTGCCGACGATCGCGCGGTGCAGCATCACCGGGTGCCTGCGGCTGCCGTCCTCGGCGACGTACTCGGCGTCGAGGCGCTGCGCCATCGAGAAATCGACCTGCATCGTGCCGCACTGCCACTCGCGCCCGAGCGCGTCCTTCAGCGTGTACTCGATCTTCGGGCCATAGAACGCGCCGTCACCGGGCGCGACGACGAACTCGCAGCCCGAGGCGCGCAGGCTCTCCATCAGCGCGTGCTCGGCCTTGTCCCAGATCTCGTCGCTGCCGATGCGCTGCTCGGGGCGCGTCGCCACCTTGTAGAGGATCTCGGTGAAGCCGAAGTCGGCGTAGACCTTCTGCAGCAGCGCGGTGTAGGCCACGCACTCGGGCAGGATGTGGTCCTCGGTGCAGAAGACGTGGCCGTCGTCCTGCGTGAAGCCGCGCACGCGCATGATGCCGTGCAGCCCGCCGGTGGGCTCGTTGCGGTGGCAGGCGCCGAACTCGCCGTAGCGCAGCGGCAGGTCGCGGTAGCTCTTGACGCCCTGCTTGAAGATCAGGATGTGGCCCGGGCAGTTCATCGGCTTGAGCGCGTAGTCGCGCTTCTCCGACTCCGTCGTGAACATGTTCTCGCGGTACTTGTCCCAGTGCCCCGTCTTCTCCCACAGCGCCTTCTCGAGGATCTGCGGGCCCTTGACCTCGAGGTAACCGTTGTCACGGTAGACGGCGCGCATGTACTGCTCGACCTGCTGCCACAGCGCCCAGCCCTTCGGGTGCCAGAACACCAGCCCCGGCGCGTGCTCGTCGAGGTGGAACAAGTCGAGTTCGCGGCCGAGCCGGCGGTGGTCGCGCTTCTCGGCCTCCTCGAGCATCGTGAGGTACTTCTGCAGGTCGTCCTTCGTCGCCCACGCAGTGCCGTAGACGCGCTGCAGCATCTCGTTGCGGTGATCGCCGCGCCAGTAGGCGCCTGCCACCTTCATGAGCTTGAAGTGCTTCAGCTTGCCCGTGCTCGGCACGTGCGGGCCGCGACACAGATCCTCGAAGCCGCCTTCGCGGTACAGCGAGACATCCTCGCCGGCCGGGATGCTCGAGATGATCTCGGCCTTGTAGTGCTCGCCCAGGCCCTTGAAGTACGCCACCGCCTCGTCGCGCGGCAGCACGCGGCGCTCGACCTTCTCGTCCTTCGCCGCGAGCTCGTGCATGCGCCGCTCGATCGCCTCGAGATCTTCGGGCGTGAACGGGCGCTTGTACGAGAAGTCGTAGTAGAAGCCGTTGTCGATCACCGGGCCGATCGTGACCTGGGCGTCGGGAAACAGCTCCTTGACGGCGTAGGCGAGCAGGTGTGCCGTCGAGTGGCGGATCAGCTCGAGGCCGTCGGGCTCCTTGTCGGTGACGATCGCGAGCTCGGCGTCGGACTCCAGCCGGTGGCTCGTGTCGACGAGCTTCGCCGCGTCGCCGCGGCCGATGCGGCCGGCGAGCGCGGCTTTCGCCAGTCCCGGGCCGATCGAGGCCGCGACCTCGGCGACCGTTACCGGGCCGGGGAACTCGCGTTTCGAACCGTCGGGCAGTTGGATCGAGATCATGGGGCAGCTCCAGAAACGAAAAAGCGCGGACGGGGCCGCGCTCGATCGGGGGTCACAGGCGTGTATCGACCGCGGCGGCTCAACCTCGGAAGGTGGACGATGGAGTTCGCGGTGTCATAACCCGTGCTGCCTTTCTCGCTCTTGTCGGTTGATGCAGATTAGATTGTAAGCCGCCCTCAGGTCAGCGGCAGTGCGTCGATGCCGGGCTGCTCCACGAGGGCGGCGAACTCGTCGGCCAGGCGCTGACTCTCGGCCAGGGCCCGCGACCAGGCGGCGACGCGGCCGGCGAAGTCGTCGCCGTAGGCCTTGAAATCGTTGCGGTCGGGCAGCTTGCCGTTCGGCAGCGTCGCGATCCACTCGGCGCTCGGCGCGAGCACGACCACGTTGCCCAGGCGCTCGGTCGCGCGGTGGCGGTGGCGCAGCGCCTTGTCGAGCCAGCCGGGCACGATCTGGCGCTGGAAGTGGGGGTACAGCACCAGCCCATCCTTCATCGAAGCGTAGTCGAGGTGCAGGTGATAGTCGGTGATGCCGCCGTCCCAGTACGCGCCCTTCGGCGCGCCGGGAATGTCGCGCACCGCGTCGAGCCAGAACGGGATCGAGCAGCTCGCGAGGATGCTCGGCTGCAGGTTGACCGCCGTCAGCGGCACCACCGTTGTGCGGTAGTCGCGCAGGTGCAGCGGCAGCTCGTCGCGCGGGTCGGAGAACACGACGCGCTCGAGCCAGCCGCCCATCGCGCGGCGGCTCACGGTGTTGGTCGCGAACGCGCCGAGGTAGCCGAGCGGCGTCGTCACCCGCGAGCCGAGGCGCCCTTCGCGGCCGAGCAGGTGGCGGCCGCGGCTCGTGAACACGTGCAGCCGGTAGCGCGGGCTGCCGAGCACCTGCGCCTCGCGGCCGCCGAAGCGCTCGGCGAGCTTTGCACCGAACACCTCGCTGACGTGGCGCGGCGCGGGCGGCTTGCCCGGCGCGTGCTCGTAGCGCTGGTGGATGTAGTCGTCGGCGAGCTGTACCAGCGCCGCGTCGGGATCGGGCAGGCAGGCGCAGGCCATGCGCCAGGCGCCGATCGACGCGCCAGCGAGGTGCACAACCTGCGTCGAGCGCGCCAGCCACTGGCCGAACAGGAACCGGTCGAGCGGATTCAGCACCAGCCCCTTCGGCCCGCCGGCCGCCGCGGGCACGACGCGCACGTCCGCCGGCGAAGCCGCCTCGAAGCGTTGCTGCCGGCGTACACCTGGAGCGCTCTCACCAAGCAATGGTAGCTAAGGCCGCGTATCATCTTGCAGTGCAGCAAGGTTGCGCCTGTTACCGCAGCTTTCCGCTCCCGGCCGCTGGCGCGGGCGAGACTGGCGCCTCCTCGCCGTTCGTGATGCTGGTCACGATAACGGTCGCCGTTTGCACCGCTCGCGGCGCCCTCCACTGCGCACCCTGATCATGTTTGCTCGCCCTCCCGGGCGCGACGGCCTTCGGCTGCGCAAGCCCCTGATGCTGCTGTGCGCGTTGCTGGCGTCGTGGTCCGGCGCTGTCTTCGCCTTCGGCTTCGACGACGTTGCCGCACTGGCGCGCGAGCGCGCCGC
>JALOSD010000090.1 GCA_025458585.1 Burkholderiaceae bacterium
CGCGCCGGTGGCGCCGGGCGCGGCACCGCCCGTGGTCAAGCTGCCGGGCCCGATCCCGATGGTCGACAACCCGGCCTACGCGTCGCTCGACCACCTCGCGGTCGCCGGTCTCGTGCTCGTGTTCATCCTGCTGCTGGTCAAGTACACGAAGGGCTTCGTCGCCAACATCTCGGTGCTCCTGGGCATCGTGCTCGGCTGCGTGGTCGCGGTGGCGCTGGGCAAGATGCACTTCGACAAGGTCGCGAAGGCGCAGTGGTTCGACGTCGTCACGCCTTTCGCCTTCGGCATGCCGACCTTCGACCTCGTGATGATCCTGACGATGACGCTGGTGATGATCGTCGTGATGATCGAGTCGACCGGCATGTTCCTCGCGCTCGCCGACATGACCGGCAAGAAGATCGGGCAGCAGGAGCTGGCCGCGGGGCTGCGCGTCGACGGCCTGGGCACCGTGATCGGCGGCGTCTTCAACACCTTCCCGTACACGAGCTTTTCGCAGAACGTCGGCCTGGTCGGCGTCACCGGCGTGAAGAGCCGGTGGGTGTGCGTCGCTGGCGGCGTCATCATGATCGTGCTCGGCATGCTGCCGAAGATGGCGGCGCTGGTGGAGTCGATCCCGACCTTCGTGCTCGGCGGTCGGCATGGTCGCGGCCACTGGCATCCGCATCCTGTCGACGGTGGACTTCAAGCACAACCGCCACAACCTCTACATCGTCGCGCTGTCGATCGGCTTCGGGCTGGTCCCGCTGGTGGCGCCGCGCTGGACGCAGCACATGGCACACGGTCTGCATCCGCTGCTCGAGTCGGGCATCCTGCTCACGGCGATCAGCGCCGTCGCGCTGAACCTGTTCTTCAACGGCGCGAAGGGCGACGCCGCCGAGGCGATCGAGGCGGCGAAGACCGCCGAGGCCCATTGATCGGACCGCCCCCGAGGCGCCTCCCCCTCAAGGGGGCACTGCCAGCGGACCGGCGACGCCGCAACTGCGGCAGTCGCTTCAAAGGCGCAACGCAGTGGCCGCGCGTCGCTGGTAAGCTGAATCCATGTCGACGCTGCTGATCCGCCACGCCCGCGTCGTCGTCACGATGGACGAGGCGCGGCGCGAGATCGCCGACGGTGGCGTGTTCGCGCGCGACGGCGTGATCGAGGCCGTGGGGCCGACCGTGTCGCTGCCGGCGACGGCCGACGAGGTCATCGACGCGCGCGGCCATGTCGTGCTGCCGGGGCTCGTCAACACGCACCACCACTTCTACCAGACGCTCACGCGCGTCGTGCCGGCGGCGCAGGACGCCGAGCTGTTCGGCTGGCTGAAGACGCTGTATCCGATCTGGGCGCGGCTCACGCCCGAGATGGTGCACGTGTCGACGCAGACGGCGATGGCCGAGCTGCTGCTGTCGGGTTGCACCACGTCGAGCGACCACCTGTACCTGTACCCGAACGGCTGCCGTCTCGACGACAGCATCGAGGCGGCGCGCGAAATCGGCATGCGCTTCCACGCCGCGCGCGGCGCGATGAGCGTCGGCGAGTCCCAGGGCGGGCTGCCGCCCGACACCGTCGTCGAGGACGAGATCGCGATCCTCGCCGATACGCAGCGGCTGATCGAGCGCTGGCACGACGCGTCGCGCTTCGCGATGACGCGCGTCGTCGTGGCACCCTGCTCGCCGTTCTCGGTCAGCCGCGAGCTGATGCGCGACGCGGCGCTGCTCGCGCGCGAGCACGGCGTCGCGCTGCACACGCATCTGGCGGAGAACGACAACGACATCGCCTACACGCGCGAGAAGTTCGGCTGCACGCCGGCCGAGTACGCCGAGGCGCTCGGCTGGGTCGGCCGCGACGTGTGGCACGCGCACTGCGTCAAGCTCGACGCGGCGGGCATCGCGCTGTTCGCGACGACCGGCACCGGCGTCGCGCACTGCCCGGGCTCGAACATGCGGCTGGCCTCGGGCATCGCGCCAATCCGCGCGATGCGCGACGCCGGCGTGCCGGTGGGGCTGGCCGTCGACGGCTCGGCGAGCAACGACAGCGGCCACCTGCTCGGCGAGGCGCGGCTCGCGCTGCTGCTGCAGCGCGTCGCGCACGGCCCCGTCGACGGGCCGCAGGCGATGACGGCGCGCGAGGTGCTCGAGATCGCGACGCGCGGCGGAGCGCGCGTGCTCGGCCGCGACGACATCGGCATGCTCGCGCCCGGCATGGCCGCCGACCTGGTCGGCGTGCCGCTCGACGACGTCGGCGTCGCCGGTGCGCAGCACGACCCGGTGGCGGCGCTGTTCTTCTGCCACGTGCCGAAGGTGCGCTTCGCCGTCGTCCAGGGGCGCGTCGTGGTGAAGGACGGCGAGCTGGTCACGGTCGACCTGCCGCGCCTGCTCGAACGTCACAACCGCCTCGCCGGCGAACTGGTGCAGGGATGAGCAGCTCACGCCCGCCGCGCAGCGAGGCGCAGGTGCGCGTCGACCTGGCCGCCGCGTATCGGCTGGCGGCGCTCAACGGCTGGGACGACACCGTGTACACGCACCTGTCGGCCAGCGTGCCCGGCGAGCCAGGGGTGTACCTGATCAACCGCTTCGGGCTGAGCTTCGACGAGGTGAGCGCGTCCAACCTGGTCAAGGTCGACGTCGCGGGCCGCGTCGTCGACGGCTCGGGCGCGCGGGTCAATCCCAGCGGCTTCGCGATCCACGGCGCCGTGCATGCGGCGCGGCCCGAGGTCGAGTGCGTGATCCACCTGCACAGCCCCTGGGGCGTCGCGCTGTGCGCGCTGCCCGAGGGGCTGCTGCCGACCTCGCAGTGGGCGATGCGGCTGCACGGGCGGCTGGGTCGCCACGCCTACGAGGGGCTCGCGCTCGGCGCCGACGAGCAGCAGCGCCTGGTGCAGCGGCTTGGCTCGCTCGACGGCCTGCTGCTCGAGCACCACGGCCCGCTCGTCGTCGGCCGCACCGCCGCGCCCGGGCGGGTCACCGGCGTCGATGCCGCGCTCGCCGACAAGACCTGTCGCCAGTGGATCGGCGACGGCAGCGAGTGGGACGGCGACGTCGAATGGCCGGCCCTGCTGCGCCGCCTCGACCGCCTGTCACCCGGCTACCGCGACTGAACCGCGCCACGTTCACCCAGGAGACCGACCATGCCCACGATCCGTGTCGAACTGTTCGACGGCCGCACCGTCGAGCAAAAGCGTGCCCTCGCCCAGGCGCTCACCGACGCCTGCGTGAACACGCTCGGCGGCAGCGCCGACGGCGTCGACATCCTGTTCTACGACATCGCGCGCCACGACTGGGCCACCGGCGGCCAGCTGTGGAGCGACAAGGCAGCGCCGAAGCCGGCGGGCTCGTGATGGCGGGCCGGGCCGAGGCCCGGCCCTGGGCGTGATCAGAACGCCGCGCTCCAGCGCGCCGACAGCAGCCAGTTGCGACCGGCCGCCGTCTCGAAGAAGCGCTGGTTCGCGTCGTTGACGATCACGCTGCCGATCACGGTGCGGTCGGCGAGGTTGTCGACGCGGCCGAGCAGGTCGAGCGTGCCGGGGCCGAGCGGCACCTGCCAGCGTGCGCGCAGCCCGAGCAGGCCGAAGCCCTCGGCGAAGTCGCTGTTCGCGTCGTTGACCGGCACGTTGCTCTGCGCCCGGCCCTCGAGACCGAACTCGAGCGCCGGCGTCGCCGCCCACACCAGCTCGGCAAAGCCCCACTGCTTGAGCGTGCCGGCGATGCGGTTGCCCGCCGGCACCAGCAGGTCGTCGCGGTACGTGGCGTCGAGCCAGCTCGCCGCCACCAGCGTGCGCCAGCGCTCGGCGATCTGCCACTGCACGCCGAGCTCGGCGCCGTGGCGCAGCGTGCGCCCGACGTTGCGGAACGTCGAGCGCCCGCCGCTGCTCGACGCGACGCCGATCTCGTCGTCGGTCGTGATGTAGAACAGCGCCGCGTCGACGCTCAAGCGCCCGCCGGCGCCGCGCCACTTCGCGCCGAGTTCCCACTGCTCGCTCGTCTGCGGCTGCAGCTCGGTGTTGAAGCCGGCCGAGCCGTCGGGGCGGTAGGCCAGCTCGTTCAGCGTCGGCGCCTCGAAGCCGCGCCCCGCGCTCAGGTACAGGTTCAGGTCGTCGCTCGCGCGCCACTGCAGCGACGCGACCGGATTCGTGTAGTCGTAGTCGAGCGAGCCCGAGTCGTCGCCGTTGCCCTCGACGACGTAGCGGTCGTCGGAGTCGTACGACACGCGGCCGTGGCGCACGCCGAGCGTCGCCGTCCAGCGCGGTGCCAGGTCGACCAGCGCCTGGGCGTAGACGTCGCCGCCGCGCACGCGGTTGCGCTCGTCGCGGCGAAGCTTGCCGGTGACGCCGAGCACGCGGTCGCTTCCGCTGCCGACGAAGTTCTCGTAGCCGCGCCGGTCCTCGTCGGTGCCGTCGGCGCTGCCACCGGCGACGAGCTCGAGCTGGCGATCGCCGGCCAGCAGCCAGCGCCACACGAGCCGCCCGTCGACGCCGGCGTAGTCGCGGTCGAAGTCGATCACGCCGCCGGGCTGCGTCGGGCTGGCGAGCTGGACGGCGACCGGGATCGACTGCCACTGCGTCACCGAGCGCTGACCGAGGTAGGCGCGCACGAGGCTCTCGCGCAGCGCGCCGGTGTCGGTGAAGCGGTGGCGCCACTGCACGCCGGCCTGCTCCTGCTGGGCTTCCTTGCGCGTGTCGAACAGGATCGCCTGCGGCGTCGTCTGGAACGGGTCGTCCTCGAACTGCGCGCGCGTCAGGCCCAGCGGATCGAGCGCCGGCTGGTCGATCGCGTTGAGCACGACGACGACCTGGTCGCGCTCGCCGCTCCAGCCGAAGCGCACGTTGCCGAGCGTGCGCTCGGCGCTGCTCTGCGGCCGGAAGCCGTCGATCGAGAAGTGGCTCGCGCTCGCGCGCAGGCTGAAGCCGCCGTCGAACGGCGCCTCGACGGTGGCGCGCGCCTGCCACAGGCCGAAGCTGCCGACGTCACCGGCGACTTCGTAGCGGCGCTCGGTCGGCGCGGCGCTGACGAGCGAGATCACGCCGCCCGAGCTGCTGCCGTACAGCGCCGAGAACGGCCCGCGCAGCACCTCGATGCGTTGCGCGCCGGCGAGGTCGAAATGCGTGACCTGGCCCTGGCCGTCGGGGCCGCTGGCCGGGATGCCGTCGGTGTAAAGGCGCAGGCCGCGCACGCCGAACGTGGTGCGCGCGCCGAAACCGCGCGAGTTGATCTGCAGGTCCTGCGCGTAGTTGTTGCGGTTGTTGACGACGATGCCGGGCACCCGTCCCATCGACTCCGACAGGTTGACCATCGGGCCGGCGTCGCGCAGCTGCTGCGCGTCGACGACGCCGATCGCGTACGGCGTGTCGAACACGCGCTGCTCGGCACCGCTGGCGGTCACGACGACGCGCTCGGCCACAGGGTCACCCTGCGCGAGCGCGGTGGCGCTCGCGGCCGTCAGTGCCGTGGCGGCGAGGACGCAGCGCGCAGCGTCAGCGCGGCGCGTGCGCTTCGATGCGAATCGAGGCAAACCACGCCGCGAGGTTGTTGATTTCATCGTCGCTCAAGGTCTTGGAGATCACGGCCATCACCTCGTGCTTGCGCGACCCGTTGCGGTATGCACGCAGCTGCGAGGCGACGTAGAAGGCGGGCTGCCCGGCCAGGTTCGGCGCATCGGGCGCGGCGGCGATGCCCAGCGGCCCGTGGCACACGGCGCAGGCCTGCTGGGCGCGCACGCGGCCGGCTTCGAGGTCGGCCGCGTGCCCCATGCCGCTCGCGCCGGCGGCCAGCAAGAGAGCCAGGAAGCGTTTCATCGTGGTGGTGGATCCAGAGAAGAAACGCCCGGCGGGTAGGCCCGCCGGGCGACGGTCATGCCACGCGCGGCGACGGCCGCGTGGGGCGCGCTCAGGGCGCTGAGTACGTCACGCGGTAGATCGCCCCGGCGAAGTCGTCGCTGATCAGCAGCGAGCCATCCTTCATCACGGCGACGTCGACCGGGCGGCCGCGGTAGATGCCGTTCTCGTCGAGCCAGCCCTGGGCGAAGACCTCGTGCTTGTCGGCCGTGCCGTCCGGCTTGAGGGAGACGAAATCGATCAGCGCGCCGCTGGGCTTCGTGCGGTTCCACGAGCCGTGGGCGGCCACGAAGACGCCCCCCTGGTACTTGGCCGGGAACATCTTGCCGTTGTAGAACGTCATCCCGAGCTGAGCCTGGTGGGCCGGGAACTCGACCTGCGGCTTGGTCCACTGCGCCGGCGGGTTCATCCCCTTGAGGTCCGGCGCGGCCGAGGTGCCCGCGATCTGCACGTTGTTGCCGTGGATGAACGGGTAGCCGAAGTGCTCGCCGCCGGCCTTCGTGATGCGGTTGAGTTCGCCCGGCGGCGTGTCGTCGCCCATGCCGTCGGTCTGGTTGTCGGTGAACCAGACGGTCTTGTCCTTCGGGTTGATGTCCATGCCCACCGAGTTGCGCACCCCACGGGCGACGACCTCGCGCTTGGATCCGTCGAACGCGTTGAGCTTGATCATGCCGCCAATGCCGAGCTGCTCGTACAGCGCGACCTTCTCCTTCGGCTGGACGTTGAACGGCTGGCCCAGCGTGACGTACAGCATGCCGTTGTCGTCGACGCGGCAGGTGCGCGCGCCGTGGTTGTAGCTCTCCTCCTCGGGCGGGATCAGTTGGCCCTGCGGCACGACCTCGATCACCGCGACGTCCGGGCCCTCGTAGAAGAACTCGGCGGCCGGGAAGTTCAGCACGCGGTTGTGCTCGGCGACGATCAGGAAGCCGTCCTTGGTCCAGCACACGCCGTTCGGGTTCGTGAACTTCAGGCTCGGCGCGAAGCTCTTGACCTCGTCGGCGACGCCGTCGCTGTTGCGGTCGGTCACCGCCCAGACGGTCGTCTTGCGGGTGCCGACGAACAGCATGTTGGTCGACGGCGCCACGGCCATGTGGCGTGCGTCGGGCACGACGGCGAACAGCTCGATCTTGAAGCCCGGCGGCATCTTGATGCGCTTGAGGTTCTCGCGGATCGCGTCGGCGTTGCGGCCGCTTTGCGGCACGACCGGGATGTTCAGGTCGGTCGTCGCGACCTTCATCTGCTTGAGCTTCTCCAGGTTCTGCTGCGCGACGGCCGGCAAGGCGGCGGCACAGGCGATCGCGGCTATCGCGACCAGGCGCAGGGACCTGCGTTGTACTGACATGGTGACTCTCCTCGATACGTTGGCATGAATGCCGCCAGAAGCGGCGGCGCCGATGCTGACACTTCGTATTCGGTATTCCATCTAGGGAACACCCGTACGCGGCGCGGCATCCCTAGGTCGCGGTCGCCAGGCGCCGCGCCGGCCTCAGAACGGGTAGTGGCGTGGCTGCGTCTGCACCGTGATCCAGCGCAGCTCGGTGAACTCGGCGATGCCCGCCCTGCCGCCGAAGCGGCCGATGCCCGAGCCCTTGACGCCGCCGAAGGGCATCTGCGCCTCGTCGTGCACCGTCGGGCCGTTGACGTGGCAGATACCCGAGTCGATCTTGCGCGCGACGTTGAACGCACGCGCGATGTCGCGCCCGAACACCGCGGCGCTCAGGCCGTACTCGTTGTCGTTGGCGCAGGCGATCGCCTCCTCGACGCCCTTGACGCGCACGATCGCCTTGACGGGGCCGAAGGTCTCCTCGCGGTAGATGCGCATCTCGGGCGTCACGTGGTCGAGCAGCGTGGCAGGCATCAGCGTGCTGTCGGCCTTGCCGCCGCACACCAGCTTGGCGCCCTTGGCCAGCGCGTCGTCGATCAGCGCGTTGCAGTGCTCGACGGTGGGCATGCCGATCACCGAGCCGAGCACGACGGGCTCGGGCTTGCGCGGGTCGCCCAGCGGCAGGCTCTTGGCCTTGTCGGCGAACTTGCGCACGAACTCGTCGGCGACCTTCTGGTCGACGATGAGGCGCTCGGTCGACATGCAGATCTGGCCGCTGTTGGCGAAGCAGCCGAAGGCGGCGGCATTCACCGCGTCGTCGAGGTCGGCGTCGTCGAGGATCACCAGCGGCGCCTTGCCGCCGAGCTCGAGCACCACCGGCTTGAGGTACTTCGCGCAGGTCATCGCGATGATCTTGCCCACGCGCGTGCTGCCGGTGAAGTTGACGCGGCGCACCGCCGGGTGCGCGACCATCGCCTCGACCACCGCGCCGGCGTCGGCCGGCGCGTTGGTGATGTAGTTGACGACGCCGGGCGGGAAGCCCGCGTCCTGGAAGGCCTCGACGATCAGCGCGTGCGTGCGCGGGCAGTTCTCGCTGCCCTTGAGGATCACGGTGTTGCCGCAGGCCAGCGGCGTGGCGATCGCGCGCACGCCGAGGATGATCGGCGCGTTCCACGGTGCGATGCCGAGCACGACGCCGGCGGGCTGGCGCACGCCCATCGCCAGCGAGCCGGGCACGTCGGAGGGGATCACTTCGCCTGCGACCTGCGTCGTGAGCGCCGCGGCCTCGCGGATCATGCCGGCGGCGAGGAACACGTTGAAGCCGGCCCACATGCCGGTGGCGCCGGTCTCGGCCGGCACGGCCTCGACGAACTGCGGCGTCTTGGCCTCGAGCGCGTCCGCGGCTTTGAGCAGCAGCGCGCGGCGCTCGCTCGGGCCCTTTTCGCTCCAGGTCTTGAACGCCTCGGCGGCGGCCTCGACGGCCATCACGGCGTCGGCCGGCGAGCACGCCGGCGCACGCGTGGCGACGGTGCCGTCGAGCGGGTTGCGACGCTCGAAGGTGGCGTTCTTCTCGGCCGTCACCTTCAGGCCGTTGATCAGCATCGACAGGTCGGACATGGCGTTCTCCTCGTGAAGTTCGGCCCGGCGCGATGGCGCCGGGATCAGGCAGGCGCCGTCGCGCGGCGCCGGTGCGCCGCGTCGGCGGCGGTCGTGGTGTCGGACTCGGCGGCGCCGAGGTAGGCCTCGCGCACGACGCTCGAGCGCGCGAGCAGCTTCGCGGCGCCGCTGGCGACGAGCACGCCACGCTCGAGCACGTAGCCGCGGTCGGCCACGGCGAGCGCCTTCTTGACGTTCTGCTCGACCATCAGCACCGTCGTGCCGGCGTCGGCGATGCGCCGCGCGATCGCGAGCAGCTCGTCGACCATCTTCGGCGCGAGGCCCAGCGACGGCTCGTCGAGCATCAGCAGGCGCGGGTGGCTGACCATCGCGCGCGCGACGGCGACCATCTGCTGCTCGCCGCCGCTCATCGTGCCGGCGAGCTGGTTGGCGCGCTCGCGCAGCTTGGGGAAGTTGGTGAAGGCCTCGTCGAGTCGGCGCGCGCGCTCGGCCTTGGGCACGAGCCAGCCGCCGAGCTCGAGGTTCTCGGTCACCGTCATCTGCGGGAACAGCTGCCGGCCCTCGGCCACCAGCGCGACGCCGGCACGCACGATCTCGTGCGTCTTCTCGGGCAGGTCGTCGCCGTCGAGCGTGACGATGCCGCGCCGCGGGATCAGCCCGGCCAGCGCCTTGAGCAGCGTCGTCTTGCCGGCCCCGTT
>JALOSD010000091.1 GCA_025458585.1 Burkholderiaceae bacterium
AGCGCGTGCAGCGCTACCGACTTGCCCGACCCCGAGATGCCGGTGACGACAACGACGTCGCGGCCGTCCGCGGTCGAGGGCGGCGCGTCGGCGGGGTCGACGGGGTCGGGAACGGGGACGGGAACCACGGCGTCTCAGCTGCGTTCGCGCCGCGCACGGGGGCGCGTTCCGGCCGGCGGCGCGGCGGGCGGCGAAGCGGCCTGCTGCAGCATCGCCTGCGCGTGTGCCGCGCGCGTGCTCAGGTGCTCGCCGCCGAGCATGCGCGCGATCTCGGCCACGCGCGCCTCGCCGGCTACCGGGCGCACGTCGCTGAACGTGCGGCCGTCGCGCAGCGCCTTGTGCACGACCAGGTGCTGGTCGCCGCACGCCGCCACCTGCGCCAGGTGCGTCACGGCGAGCACCCGCGCGGCACGTCGTCACCGCGATCGCGAGCGCCAGGCGCGACAGCTCGCCGCCCGAGGCGACGCGCGCGAGCGCGCGCGGCGTGCTGCCGGCGTGCCCGGCGACGCGCAGCTCGACGCTCTCGAGGCCGAAGCTCTGCGGCGCGTCCTGCGGCAGCAGCGCGACCTCGAAGCGCCCGCCGGCCATGCCGAGCTGCTGCATCGCCTGCGTCACCGCGTCGGCGAGCCGCGGCGCGGTGGCCCGGCGCGCGGCACCGACGCGCTCGGCCTCGTCGCGCCAATGCTGCAGCGCCTGACGTTCGGCCGCCTCGAGCGCGTCGAGGTCGGCGGCGGCGTCGAGCGCGTCGAGGTCGCGCCGCCACTGCGCGAGCACGCGCGGCAGCTCGGCCGGCGGCTGGCGGAACCGGCGCGCGAGGCCGAGCCACGACGACAGGCGCGCGTCGAGTTCGGCCAGGCGCCGCGGCTCGACCTCGGTGTGGCCGAGGTAGCTGCCGAGCGTGCGCGCGGCGTCATGCAACTGCGCCTGCGCGCCCTGCAGCGCCTCGATCACCGGCGCGAGGCGCGCGTCGTAGGCGGCCACGGTCTCGAGCGCGTCGAGCGCGCGCTGCGTCAGCGTGCCGGCTCCGGGGGCGTCGTCGCCGTCGAGCGCGGCGAGCGCCGCCTGCACGGCGTCGATCAGGGACTGCGCGTGCGCGAGCCGCTGGTGCTCGGCGCCGAGCTGGTCCCACTCGTCGTCGCCGGGAGCCAGGCGCGCCAGCTCGCCGATCTGCCACGCCAGGCGCTCGCGTTCGCGGTCGAGCTCGTCGCGGCGCCCGCGTGCCCGTGCCAGCGCTTCGGTGGCGGCCTTCCACGCGGCGAAGCGCGCGGTGAGCTCGCGCGTGTCGATGCCGGCCTGCGCGTCGAGCAACTCGCGCACCGCCGCCGGCCGGGTCAGGCTCTGCCACGCGTGCTGGCCGTGGATCTCGACGAGGTGGTCGGCCGCCTCGCGCAGCTGGGCGACGGTGGCGGGGCTGCCGTTGACCCACGCGCGGCTCTTGCCGTGCGGGTCGATCGTGCGCCGCAACAGCAGCGTGTCGTCGGCCACGAAGCCGGCCTCGTCCAGCCATGCCGCGAGGCCTGGCGGCGTGTCGAACTCGGCGCTCACCTCGGCGCGCGTCGCCCCTTCGCGCACGACCGCCGCGTCGCCACGGCTGCCGAGCGCGAGCTGCAGCGCGTCGATCAGGATCGACTTGCCGGCGCCGGTCTCGCCGGTGAGCACCGTGAACCCGCCCTCGAACCCGAGCTCGAGCGCCTCGACGATCACGAAGTCGCGCAGAACCAGCCGCCGCAGCACGTCAGTCCCCCGGCCCGAAGGTCAGGCACCTGCGGCGGCTGCGGCCGTTCGAGCGGCCGCCGCGGATCCGGCTTTGCCGGTTCGCAGGCGGCGCCCCTCCAGGGGGCAGCGCCGAAGGCGCTACAGGGGGGAGCCTATTCATACCACCTAAGCTTGCGCCGAAGCGTGCCGTAGTAGCTCCAGCCGCGCGGGTGCAGGAAGCGCACGCGATGCGACGAGCGCCGCACGCGCACCTGGTCGCCGTGCAGCAGGCTGGCGAGGCGGTGCATGTCGAAGTTCAGCGAGGCGTCGCGGCCGGCGACGATCTCGATGCCGATCTCGCCGTGGTCCGGCAGCACGATCGGGCGGTTGCTCAGCGTGTGCGATGCGATCGGCACCATCACCCAGCCGCCGATCGCCGGGTGCACGATCGGCCCGCCGGCCGACAGCGCGTAGGCCGTGCTGCCGGTGGGCGTCGCGACGATCAGGCCGTCGGCGCGCAGGTTCGCCATCAGCTCGTCGCCGACGGTCACGCGCAACTCGACCATGCCGGCGGTGGCGCCGCGGTTGACGACGACTTCGTTGAGCGCGAACTCGCTGAAGATGCAGGTGCCGTCGCGCCAGACGCCGCCTTCGATCAGCGCGCGCTGCTCTTCCTCGTAGTCGCCGGCGACCATCGGCGCCAGCGCCTCGCGGTACTGGCCGATCGGCACGTCGGTGATGAAGCCGAGCCTTCCCTGGTTGATGCCCACGAGCGGCAGGTCGTGGCGCGCGAGCTCGCGCGCGATGCCGAGCATCGTGCCGTCGCCGCCGACGACGACGGCGAGGTCGCAGTGGCGGCCGAGCTCGTCCGCGGGCGAACTCGGGTACTCGGTCATGCCGGTGTTCAGGGCGGTGTCGGCGTCGATCGTCACGTCGAGGCCGAGGCCGATCAGGAACTGGGCGATGTCGTCCAGCACCGGCCGGATGCCCTGGGCCTGGTACTTGCCGATCAGCGCCGCGTGGCGGAAGCGCATCGCCATGCGAACGATTACACCATAGCGACCGGACCCCCGCCGGCGTCGCGCCGGCGCGCGCAAGCCCTTGTCACTACAATGAAAAACATGCTCGACGAGCGCGCCCGCACGCTGCTGAAGACCCTGGTCGAACGCTACATCGCCGACGGCCAGCCGGTGGGCTCGCGCACGCTGTCGCGCGCCAGCGGGCTCGAGCTCAGCCCGGCGACGATCCGCAACGTGATGGCCGACCTCGAAGACCTCGGCCTGATCGCGAGCCCGCACACGAGCGCCGGGCGCGTGCCCACCGCGCGCGGCTACCGCCTGTTCGTCGACACGATGCTCACCGCGCAGCCGCTCGACCTCGCGCGCATCGAGCCGAGCCTGGCCGCCGTGCGCGAGCAGGTGCAGGCCGACCAGCCGCAGCGTGTGATCGCGCAGGCGGCGCAGGTGCTGTCGAACCTGTCGCACTTCGTCGGCGTCGTCACCGCGCCGCGCAAGGCCGGCGTGTTCCGCCACGTCGAGTTCCTGCGCCTGTCGGAGCGGCGCGTGCTCGTGATCCTCGTCGACGCCGACGGCGACGTGCAGAACCGCGTCGTCGTCACCGCGCGCGACTACACCCAGTCCGAGCTCGTCGAGGCGACGAACTACCTGAACATGCACTACGCCGGCCTGACGCTCGACGGCATCCGCGAGCGGCTGAAGACCGAGATCGAGGCGCTGCGCGGCGAGATCGCGGCGCTGATGCAGGCCGCGGTGCAGGCCGGCAGCGAGGCGCTCGCCGAGAGCACGGAGCAGGTCGTCGTCAGCGGCGAGCGCAACCTGCTCGAGGTTGAGGACTTCGGCAGCGACCTCGGCAGCTTGCGCAAGCTGTTCGACGTGTTCGAGCGCAAGACGGAGCTGATGCGCCTGCTCGACGTGTCAAGCCGCGCCGAGGGCGTGCGCATCTACATCGGCGGCGAGAGCGGCGTCGTGCCCTTCGAGGCGCTGTCGGTGGTCTCGGCGCCGTACGTCGTCGACGGCCAGGTCGTCGGCACGCTCGGCGTGATCGGGCCCACGCGCATGCCCTACGACCGCATGATCCAGATCGTCGACATCACGTCGCGCCTGGTGAGCCACGCGCTGTCGCACCACCGGGCGTAGTGCCGCGACCGCGTGCGTCGCGCCGCCGCCACAACCTCCGTGGCGCGTGCGTCGCTTCGGCATACTGCGCGCCGCACGCCGGCCGGCACGGAACTTCGCCGGCGCCTGCGGGTCTGCGCCGCTTCGGCCGTCGCCGACGGCCTGCCTCGTCATCCCGCCTCGACCACTTCCACAGGAGCCTCTCCATGGCCTGGATTCCCCGGTTCTCGACGCTATGCGCCGCCGCCCTGTTGTGGGCGGGCGCCTCGACCGGCGCGCTCGCGCAGGGGTCGAAGGTGCTCAACGTGATGAACTGGGCCGACTACATCGGCCCCGACGTGATCGCCAAATTCGAGAAGGAAACGGGCATCAAGGTCAAGTACGACGCGACGATCGAGAGCAACGAGACGCTGCACGCGAAGCTCGTCGCCGGCCGCACCGGCTACGACATCGTCGTGCCAAGCGCGCACTTTGCGGCCAAGCAGATCGAAGGCGGCATCTTCCAGCCGCTCGACCCGGCGAAGATCCCCAACCTGAAGAACCTCGACCCCGCGCTGCAGGCCAAGCTCGCCGAGGCGGACCCGGGCAACAAGCACCTCGTGACCTGGATGTGGGGCTTCGTCACGGTGGGCATCAACGAGGAGAAGGTCAAGGCCGCGCTCGGCTCGACGCCGATGCCCGAGAACCCGCTCGACCTGATCTTCAAGCCCGAGTACGCGAGCAAGCTCAAGGCCTGCGGCATCCACGTGCTCGACTCGGCGAGCGAAGTCGTGCCGGTGGCGATGATCTACGCCGGCAAGGACGGCTACAGCACGAACCCGAAGGACTACGACGCCGCGCGCGAGGTGCTGATGAAGGCGCGCCCGTTCGTCACGCGCATCTTCTCGCCGGGCCCGATCAACGACATGGCGCAGGGCCAGATCTGCGTGTCGCTCGGCTACTCGGGCGACTTCAACATCGCCAACGCGCGCGCCGCCGAGGCGAAGCAGAAGTTCACGATCAAGCCGCTGATCCCGCCGAAGGGCGCGACGATGTTCCTCGACACCATGGCGATCCCGAAGGACGCGAGGAACGTCGACAACGCGCACGCCTTCATCAACTACATCCTGCGCCCCGAGGTGCACGCGTCGCTGACGAACGAGGTGTTCTACGGCAACCCGAACCTGCCGTCGAAGCAGTTCGTCAAGCCCGAGCTCGCGAGCAACCCGACGATCTTCCTGTCGGAGGCCGACATCAAGAAGCTCGCGGTGCCGAAGCAGCTGAGCCAGGAAGCCCGCCGCGCGCAGACGCGCGTGTTCCAGAACTTCAAGCAGGGCCGCTGACCGGCCCCGGCGCGCGCGGCTGACGCGCGCGCTGCCCTTCAAACGGCTGGCCGCACCAGCGGCCAGCCGCGTTGCGCCCAGCCGCTCATGCCGCCCTGCACGTAGCGCACCTGCGTGACGCCCTGCTCGTGCAGCGCCTTCGCCACGGCGCGCGAGCGGCCCTGCGTTTCGCAGATGAGCAGGACGGGCCGCGACGGGTCGGCCGTGAGCTCCGGAAGGCTCGCCGCCAGGCGACGCATCGGCACGAGGCGCGCGCCCGGCGCGACACCGGTGGCATGCTCCGACGGCTCGCGGATGTCGACCAGCCAGGCACGACCTGCATCGACCTCTGCGCGCGCCTCGTCGAGCGAGACGCGCCACGCGGCCGTCGTGCGCTCGCTCCACGCGTCGTGCAGCAGCGGCATCGCGACGATCGCCGCGCCCGCGGCGACGGCGAGGCCGAGCACGCCACGCCGCTTCGGCGATGCCGGGGGCGACGGCGGCGATCGATCGACAGCGGCTGGCGGCATGGTGCGAAAACGGTGGTCACGACGACGGGCGGCAGGATAGCCCGCGCGCCCTGCCCGTCGCCGCGCCGGGGGCATCGGCCGCGCCGAGCCGGCGACGCACGAGTGAACTCGCGCCCGTGTGCGGGGTCACTTCTTCGGCAGCCGCCACGGTGCGCTGCCGACGTGCCCCACCGACCCGAGGACCCTGCGATGACCACCGACACCCTGCCGCGTGCCACCACCCCCGCCGATCCCGAGCGCCGCTTCTGGGTCATCACCGCGAGTGCCGCCGGCGGCGTCGGCGCGGTGGCCGCGTCGGTGCCGTTCGTCGCCTCGTTCCTGCCGAGCGAGCGTGCGCGCGCGCTCGGCGCGGCGGTCGCGGTCGAGACCTCCGACATTCCGCCCGGCGGCATGAAGACGATCGAATGGCGCGGCAAGCCGGTGTGGATCGTGCGCCGCACGCCGGAGATGGTCGCGGCGGTCGAGACGCCGCACCCGGACCTCGCCGATCCACAGTCGGCGCGGTCGCTGCAGCCCGAGTACGCGCGCAACGCCACACGTTCGGTCAAGCCCGAGCTCTTCGTCGCCGTCGGCATCTGCACCCACCTCGGCTGCTCGCCCACGGCAGTGCCCGCCGGCAGCGGCAACCCGAGCGTCGGCGCCGACTGGGCCGGCGGGTACTTCTGCCCCTGCCACGGCTCGACGTTCGACGGTGCCGGCCGCGTGTTCCGCAACAAGCCGGCGCCGACCAACCTCGAGATCCCGCCGCACCACTTCGCCGGCGACACGCGGCTGCTGATCGGCGAGGACCCGCAGGCCTGAGCGTGCCGGCCGCCCTGCGGGCGGCGTTGCGGGCGGCGCGGGCAGAATCGGCGCATCGCAGCCGCGCCGCCGCAGCATGAGCACACCCGAAGCGGGCGAGCCCGCCACCGACCGCCGCAGCCTCGCGCTGCCGCCCGACGACGCGCTTCGCGAGTCGCTGCACAACGAGGTGCACGCGCGGCCGCCGGCGCGCATCCGGCTGCCGGCGCTCGTCGTCTACGTCGCAGTGCTCAACGAAGGGGTCGATCGCGAGGCCGAGTGCGCGCACCTGCGGCGCCTGCCGGGGCATATTCGCTCGTGCAGCCGCTGCCCGACGGCGCCGCGCTCGGTGGGAGCGACCCCGATCTGCTGTCGACACTGGCCGTCGACGCCCAGTGGCTGCGCGACATCCCCGGGCGCACGATCGCGGCGATCAAGCTCGCGATGGCGCACGGCGATCTCGCCGACGAGCAGGCGCTGGTGCCGCTCGCGCAGCGCTGGTTCGGCGGGCGGCCTGTCGTCGCGTCGCTGATGGGGCGCGCGCCCGGCGGCGGCAGCCACTCGTGCGTGGTGACGGACTTCCACCTGCACGACAGCGGCTACGAGCGCCTGCTCGTGATCGCGCCGCCCGGCACCTCCGAGACGCGTGCCGGGCGCATCTCGCAGCGCCTGCTCGAGATCGAGACCTACCGCATGATGGCGCTGCGCGGCCTGCCGGCCGCGAAGGCGCTCGCGCCCGTGCTGTCGCAGGCCGAGGCGACGCTGGCCGCGCTCACGGTGCAGCTCGAGGCCGGCCAGGCGTCGGACCAGGAGTTGCTCGACCGCCTCGTCGCGCTCGCCGGCCGGCTCGAGCGCGCGACCGCCGAGCACGACTACCGCTTCGCCGCCACACGCGCCTACGACACGCTCGTCGAGGAGCGCATCGCCGAACTGCGCGAGGCGGCGATCCCGGGCACGCAGACGATCGGCGAGTTCATGCATCGCCGCCTGAACCCCGCGATCGCGACGGTGGCCGCGACGGCGCAGCGCCTGGCGTCGCTGTCGCAGCGCGTCGAGCGCGCGAGCGCGCTGCTGCGCACGCGCGTCGATATCGCGACCGAGACCCAGAACCAGCAGCTGCTCGCCAAGCTCACGCGCGGGCAGGAGCTGCAGCTGCGGCTGCAGTCGACGGTCGAGGGGCTGTCGATCGCGGCGATCTCGTACTACGTCGTCAGCCTGCTGCTGTACGCCGCCAAGGGGGCCAAGCAGGCGGGCCTGCCGGTCGACCCCGAGATCACCGTCGGCGCGCTGATCCCGCTCGTGCTGTGGGGCGTGTGGCGCACGACGCGGCGCATCCACGAGCGGCTGAAGGGCAGGGACTGAGGCGCTCGAGATGACCGCGCTGCAGGTCGGGCCGCTGGCGTTCCCGCTGTCGCCGCTGCTGTGGTTCGCCTCGCTGCTGCTGGCGCAGTGGCTCGCGGGCCGGCTCGGCGGGGCGCAGGCACGCGCCGCCGGCGACGCGGTGTGGCTGGCGGCGCTCGTCGGCTTCGGGGTCGCGCGGCTCGCCTTCGTCGCCGGCGCGGCGCCAGCCTACCTGGCGTCGCCGTGGAGCATGCTCGACATCCGTGACGGCGGCTGGTCGCCGGCGGCGGGTGTCGCCGCCGCGGTGGCCGTGCTCGCGTGGCGCGGCTGGCGGCAGGCGGCGTTGCGCCGACCGCTGGCCGCTGCCGCGGCCGCCGGGGCGCTGTTCTGGGGCGCGTCGTCGACGCTGCTCGGCGTGCACGACCGTCCGACGTTGCCGACGATCGAGCTCACTTCGCTCGACGGGCGCACGGCCGACCTGCCGACGCTCGCGCGCGGACAGCCGACGGTGATCAACCTGTGGGCGAGCTGGTGCGCGCCGTGCCGCATCGAGATGCCGGCCTTCGCCGAGGCGCAGCAGCGCGAGCGCGGCGTGCGCTTCCTGTTCGTCAACCAGGGCGAAGGCGCGGCGGCGGTGCAGCGCTTCCTCGCGGCCCAGGCACTCGTCCTCGACGGGGTGTGGCTCGATCCTGGCTCGCGCCTGGGCCCGGCGATCGGCTCGACCGGCCTGCCGACGACGCTGTTCGTCGACGCGCGGGGGCGCGTCGTCGAGCGCCACTTCGGCATGCTCAGCGCGGCATCGCTCGCGAGCCGGCTGCGCGCGCTGCAGGCGGGCGCCGCGGCCGAGCCGTCGCGCTGAGCGTGCCGAGCGCCACCACGCCCGCGGCCCGGGGCCGCGGCTACACTCGCAACGCGTGGGCCGTTAGCTCAGTCGGTTAGAGCAGAGGACTCATCGAATGGTGACCCCGGGGTGCGAGCCCCGGCGGAAAAACCGGGTGAATTCAGGGAAACCGTCAGCGCCGACCCGGCGCCCGGCAATCCTGAGCCAAGCCCGCCGAGCGGTCGTTCCACTGCGGTGGGGCGGATCGGCGGGACGGTGCAGAGACTAGGGTGTGAGACGCCGCATCGATAAGCACCCCTCGAGCGCCCGGCACCCCGCACGCGAACCCTTGCGCGCGGGGTGGTGAGATAGTCCGGGGAGTCGCGAAAGCGACACCAACCCGAATCCTTTGGTCGTTGGTTCGAGTCCAACACGGCCTACCACGC
>JALOSD010000092.1 GCA_025458585.1 Burkholderiaceae bacterium
CGAAGTCGGGCGCGGTGGCGTCGAACAGCTGCTGGAACGAGTCGACCACGAAGTAGATCGCCTGGTAGGTGTCGATCTTGTACTTCGTGCGCATCATGCGCCGCAGGTCGAACGCGACGCGCCTGGGCGCCGGGTCGGTGACGCTGTAGCGCAGCTCACCGGCCGACGACAGGATGCCGGCGCCGTAGGCGCGCAACCCCTGCGGCGTCGCGATCAGGCCGAACTCGACCGTGTACCAGTACAGGCGCGCGAGCAGCTCGCACGCATCGAGCCGGCTCGCCTTCAGCCCGCCCTCGCCGTAGGCCTGCATGTAGTCGGCGAACACCGGGTCGAACAGCAGCGGCACGTGGCCGAACAGGTCGTGGAAGATGTCGGGCTCGACGACATAGTCGAACTCCTCGGGCTTGCGGATCCAGTCGGTGACCGGGAACTTGCGCGCCGCCAGCAGCGCGAAGAACGCCTCCTCGGGGATCAGCCCGGGCACGCCGACGATCTGCCAGCCGGTGGCCTTCGTCAGGCGCTCGGAGACGTCGTCGAAGCGCGGGATGCGGTCGGGCGCGCCGAGCTGGCCGACGGCGGCGATGAACTCGTCGCATGCGAGCCCCGGCAGCTGCGCGAGCTGGCGCGCGTACAGGCGCCGGTAGGTGTCGTGGTCGGCGGCGCTGTACTGCGCCCAGTCCTGCTCGCAGGTGTAGTCGGCGCGCGCCTTCGCGTAGTCGCCGCGCGGCGGGCGGTCGCCCTCGCCGTACGTCACCGGCGGCACGCCCCGGTTCACGCCGGTGTGAAAGTCGACGGCGGTGTCCGCCGTCGACGTCGGCGAAGGCTGACCTGGCGCCGCCGGGTCGAGCGAAGCGGCCGCAGCCAAGGTCGTTGCGTGCGTGCCCATCGTCGCCATCTCCTCAGGCGGTGGCGTCACTCTTGAGCACGCCGCGGCGCATCTGGTCGAGCTCCATGCTCTCGAACAGCGCCTTGAAGTTGCCCTCGCCGAAGCCCTGGTCGCCCTTGCGCTGGATGAACTCGAAGAAGATGGGCCCGAGCTGGTTCTCGCTGAAGATCTGCAGCAGCAGTTCGCCGGCCTTGCCGTCGATCAGGATCTTGCGCTTCTTCAGCTCGGCGACGTCTTCGCCGTGGCCGGGGATGCGCTTGTCGACCAGCTCGTAGTAGGTGTCGATCGTGTCGAGCAGCGTGACGCCGGCGGCACGCAGGCGGTCGACGGTGGCGATCAGGTCGGTCGAGCCGAGCGCGATGTGCTGGATGCCCTCGCCGTGGTAGCGGTCGAGGTACTCCTGGATCTGGCCCGGCTTGTCGTTGCCTTCCTCGTTGATCGGGATGCGGATCTTGCCGCAGGGGCTCGTCATCGCCTTGCTCTTGACGCCGGTGACCTGCCCTTCGATGTCGAAGTAGCGGATCTCCCTGAAGTTGAACAGGCGCTCGTAGAACTCGGCCCACTCGCCCATGCGGCCACGGTGGACGTTGTGCGTCAGGTGGTCGACGTAGGTGAGGCCGAAGCCGGGCGGGTTCAGCGACGCCCCGGGCAGCGGCTCGAAGTCGACGTCGAAGAAGCCGATGTCGCCGATGTCGCCGGGCTTCCTGCCGCCCTTGCCGCGCCACTTGTCGACGAAGTAGATCAGGCTGTCGCCGATGCCCTTGATCGCCGGGATGTTCAGCTCGCCGGGGCCCGCGGTGTTCGCGTAGCCCCAGGCGCCGAGCGACACGGCGCGCTCGTAGGCCGCCTTCGCGTCCTGCACGCGAAACGCGATGGCGCAGATGCTCGGCCCGTGCAGGCGCGCGAAGCGCTGGGCGAACGAGTCGGGCTCGGCGTTGACGATGAAGTTGATCCCGCCCTGCCGGTACAGCAGCACGTTCTTGTGCCGGTGCTTCGCGATCGCGACGAAGCCCATGCGCTCGAACAGCGCGCCCATCGCCTTCGGGTCGGGTGCGGCGTACTCGATGAACTCGAAGCCGTCGGTGCCCATCGGGTTGTCCCAGGGGGTGAATTGCATCGCGCGCTCCTCGGCCGTGGTGGCTTGACGAAGGTCAGATCAAGCGCTGCACTGTAGGTTCGGTCGGGCGCAGGATTCCTGCGAATTGGTGCCTTTGCGGGTTGCAAGACACAGGAATCCGTCAGAATCGGGAACATGGCAGCCGCAGAGGAGCTCGATGCGTTGGATCGACGCATTCTTCGTGCGCTGCAGGCCCACGGCCGCATCACCTACGACGAGCTCGCCGGGCAGGTCGGCCTGTCGGCGTCGGCCGCGCTTCGGCGCGTCAAGAGGCTCGAGGACGCCGGCGTGATCGCCGGCTACGCGGCCATCGTGCCGCCCGAGCGCGTCGGCCTCGGCCTGAGCGCGTACATCAACGTGCGGCTCGAGAAGCACACCGAAGGCCACAAGCGCACGCCGGTGGACCTGTTCCGCGCGTCGGTGCAGGCGTGGCCCGAGGTCATCGAGTGTTCGGCGCTGACGGGCGAGATGGACTACCTGCTGCGCGTCGTCGTCGCCGACATGGCGCACTATTCGCGTTTCATCATGGACACCCTGCTCAAGCACCCGAGCGTGCAGGACGTGAAGACCAGCTTTGTGCTCGAGCGCGTGAAGGCGACAAGCCCCGTTCCGGTGTGACGCGATGATCGACGTCGTCGTCCTGTTCTTCCTGCTCGGCGTGTTCGCGCGCCTCGTCGGCAGCGACCTGCGCCTGCCCGAGGCGCTGTACGAGACGCTGTCGATCTACCTGCTGCTCGCGATCGGCCTCAAGGGCGGGCTCGAGCTGAGCCGGCAGCCGCTCGCCGAGCTCGCGCCGCAGATGGCGGCGTGCATCGCGCTCGGCTTCGCCATCCCGTTCCTGCTCTACCCGGCGCTGCGCGCGCTGCGGCTCGGCGGCGTCGACGCCGCGGCACTCGGCGCGCACTACGGCTCGGTCAGCGTCGTGACGTTCGCCGTCGCGAGCGCGACGCTCACGCGCGCCGGCGTCGAGCACGAGAGCCACGCGGCGCTGTGGGTCGCGG
Source organism: Burkholderiaceae bacterium (assembly GCA_025458585.1). Classification (GTDB taxonomy): domain Bacteria; phylum Pseudomonadota; class Gammaproteobacteria; order Burkholderiales; family Burkholderiaceae_C; genus Calidifontimicrobium. The sequence continues at coordinate 3,005 of JALOSD010000092.1, forward strand.
TGATGGAGGCGCCGGGCATCGTCGCCGGCATCCTGCTCGCGCGCCGGGCGCAGCGGCGCGAAGCCGCCGCCGCGGGGGCGAGCATCGGCGGCGGCTGGGGCGCACTCGTGCACGACGTGCTGTTCGGCAAGAGCGTGCTGCTGCTCGTCGGTGGCCTGGCGATCGGCGCCTTCGCGGGCGACGCCGGCGTCGAGCCAATCAGAGCCGTGTTCGTCGACCCGTTCAAGGGCGTGCTCGCGCTGTTCCTGCTCGAGCTCGGCCTCGTCGCCGGCGCCCGGCTCGCCGACGTGCGCCGCTTCGGCCCCGCGGTGCTCGCGGTGGGCCTCATCGCGCCGCCGCTGCTCGCGGTGCTCGGGGCGCTGACCGGCGTCGCGCTCGGTCTGTCGACCGGCGGCGTCGCGATCCTCGCGACGCTGGCGGCGAGCGCGAGCTACATCGCCGCGCCCACCGCGATGCGCGTCGCGGTGCCGCAGGCGAATGCGGCGCTGTCGATCACCGCCGCGCTCGGCGTCACGTTCCCCTTCAACCTCGTGGTCGGCATCCCGCTGTACCTCGAGCTCGCGAAGGCGATCACATGAACCACCCTCGACGCGCATCGGCGGCAGCGTGCCGGCCGCGCGGAGCCACGACATGACGACGACCCGGCATGCGAAGACCCTGCTCGTGATCGTGGCCGAGGCCGCGATCGAAAAGGCGCTGGTGCGCGACGCGAGGCGCCTCGGCGCGCAGGGCTGGACGGCCGGCGAGGTGCGCGGCGGCGGCGTGAGCGGCGTGCGCGAGGGCGCCTGGGAGGCCGACCGCACGATCGAGCTGAAGCTGATCTGCGAGCCCGGCGTGGCCGACGCGATCGCCGACCACGTGCTGGCGACGTACGCGCCGCACTACGCGGTGGCGATGTACCTGAGCGACGTGCGCGTGCTGCGCCCGCAACGCTACTGACGCGACGCCCGAAACGACGAAGGGCGCCGGTGTCGCCACCCGCGCCCTTCGATCGGTTCGACGGTCGAACCGGCGTCAGTAACCGCCGCCGCGTCCGCCTTCGTAGCCGCCGCCGCGGCCGCCGTAGCCACCACCGCCGCTACGACCGCCGCCGCCACCGCCATAGCCGCCACCACCGCCGCCGCGGCCGCCGGTGCCGTACGGGCTGCGGCCACCGCCGCCGCCGCCACCACCGCCGTAACCGCCGCCGCCACCGCCGTAGCCACCACCGCCGCTGCGGTTGCCGCCGCCGCCGCCGCCCCATCCGCCCGGGCGCTCTTCGCGCGGACGGGCCTCGTTGACGACGAGCGGCCGCCCTTCGAGGGACTGGCCGTTCATGCCGTTGATCGCGCTCTGCGCTTCGGCGTCCGAGCCCATCTCGACAAAGCCGAAGCCCTTCGAGCGGCCGGTCTCGCGGTCCATCATGACCTTCGCCGAGGTCACGGTGCCGAACTGCGAGAACGCCTGCTGCAGCGATTCATCGCGCACGCTGTAGGCAAGGTTGCCTACGTACAACTTGTTTCCCATGGGGAAGCCCTTTCGATCACTGAACCAGGTGGAGCTTCAACCCATCGTGAACCATTCAAGCGAAGGCGCCGCATCCAGACACAGGCCCTTTTATTATGGGGTTTTGCCCGCGCCTCGCAATGCCGGGGGCCGCGATTGTTGTTTTCTGCTTGCTCGGGTTTACCCGCATGCGCTGTCGATGCTCCGAAATGGTGCATCGCGCATGACCGCGCGACGCGTTGAACCCGCCCGACCAGCCCTGGCGGCGGGTAAGCCCCGATGACGCTGCGCGACGCCCCTCGTAGAGTTTCAGTCCTCGCAGCGCTGCCGCCCACGTGGCCGGCAGTGGCTGGACGGAGGCCCGAGGAGACTGGACAGACCAACAGCGCAGACGTACTGCACCGCCTTGCGGGCGCCGCCATCGGCGCCGATGCGGCGCGGTTGAGCGGCGCCGGGGCTACCCGGCGCCTCTTTGTTTCCCTTGCGCCGAAGCGCTGCCGGCCCCGCGATCGGCTTTTGTCGTGATCGATCTGCTGCTGGTCACCGCCGCCGGCGCGCTCGCCGGCTTCGTCGACGCGATCGTCGGCGGCGGCGGCCTCGTGCTGCTGCCTGCGCTGTTCGCCGTCTACCCTGCCGCGCCGCCGGCGACGCTGCTCGGCACGAACAAGGGCAGCGCCGTCTGGGGCACGGGCTGGGCGACGGTGCAGTACGCGCGCCGGGTCACGATGCGCTGGCGCGCGCTGCTGCCGGCGGTCGCGGCGGCACTTGCCGGCAGCTTCGCCGGCGCGTGGACGGTCACCCGCGTGAGCCCCGACGGCCTGCGCCGCTGGCTGCCGTTCGTGCTGCTCGCGGTGCTGCTGTACACGCTGGCGCGCAAGGACCTCGGGCGCCACCACGTGCCGCGCCTCGCCGGCCGCGCCGAGGCGCTCGCCGCGTCGGCGATCGGCGCCGCCGTCGGCTTCTACGACGGCTTCTTCGGGCCCGGCACCGGCAGCTTCTTCGTGTTCCTGTTCGTGCGCGCGCTCGGCTACGACTTCCTGCACGCGTCGGCGAGCGCGAAGCTGCTGAACACGGCGACCAACGCGTCGGCGCTCGCGCTGTTCGCGTGGCAGGGCCATGTGTGGTGGCACGTCGCGCTCGTCGTCGCGGTCGCCAACGTCGCCGGCAGCGTCGCCGGCGCGCGGCTGGCGCTGCGCCACGGCGCCGGCTTCGTGCGCGTGGTGTTCATCGTCGTCGTCGGCGCGCTGATCGTGAAGACGGGATACGACGGCTTTTTCCGCTGATCCGCCCGCGAGGCGAGGCCTAGCATCGACCGTCTTCATCGCCTGCGAGACGAGCATGTCCGTCGATCCCGAACTGCGCAGCCTCGACATCGACATCCCGGCCCAGCCCGACGCACTGGTGCGGCTGTCGCTGCTGCTCGCCGAAGAGGACGTCGACCTGCACGCGGTGTCGGCGCTGATCGAGTCCGACATGGCGCTCGCCGCCGCGGTGATGAAGGCGGTGAACTCGTCGCTGTACGGCATCAAGGGGCGCGTGCAGACGGTGCAGCAGGCCGTGACCTATCTCGGCATGCGCGAAGTCGCGGGCATCACGTTCGAGATGGGACTGCGCGCGGCGTTCCCGCCGGCGCCCGAGCTCGAGCCGATCTGGCGCCGCGCGGCGCTGCGCGGCATGGTGATGGGCCGCATGGGGCAGCAGCTCGGCGTCGACGGCTGGGCGGCGCACTCGGCCGGCCTGTTCGAGGAGTGCGGCAAGGCCGTGCTGTTCCGCCACGCGCCGGAGCACTACCGGCCGATGCTGCGCGCCGCGACCTGCGACACCGATCTGGTCGCGATCGAACGTGCCGGCTTCGGCGTCAGCCACGATGCGCTCGGCGCCGCGCTGTGCGAGAGCTGGGGCCTCGCGGCGCCGGTCGTCGCGAGCGTGCGCCACCATGTCGCGGTGCAGGCCGGCGAGCCGCTGCCGCCGGGCGTGCAGCGCCCGGCCGTGCTCGCCCTGTCGGCGGTCGCGGCGACGATCCTCGGCGACGTCGAGCAGCTCGAGGCCACGGC
>JALOSD010000093.1 GCA_025458585.1 Burkholderiaceae bacterium
GTCCCCAGGGCGAGCAACTTCTCCCGGCCGGCGACCCGGTACTTCAGGCGCCAGTACCGGCCGCCGCTGTCCGTGACGTGCAGGAACAGCCCGCCGCCGTCGAAGTGCTTGCCGGGTTCCTTGAGGCTGCGCAGCCTCGCGTCGCTGAGCTTCATCGTTCACGCTCCCGTACCCCACTGGGGGTATCTTTGGGGGTATATCCTAGCCCCCCGCCTCGGAAAGCGAGTGTTTATGAGGTCCTTCGGTCCCTGTCGGCGGGACCACACCGTCCTACCGCTCGCGCATCGCGCGCGACAGCAGCACGACCGGCAGCAGACCGACGACGACGATCGCGAGCGACGGCAGCGCCGCCTCGCCCAGACGCTCGTCGCGCGCGAGGTTGTACGCGACGACGGCCAGCGTGTCGGCACCGAACGGTCGCAGCACGAGCGTGGCGGGCAGCTCCTTCATCACGTCGACGAACACCAGCAGCGCGGCAGCGAGCGCCGAGCGCCGCAGCAGCGGCAGGTGCAGCGCGCCGAACAGGCGCCAGCGGCTCGCGCCGAGCATGCGCGCGCTGTCGTCGATCGACGTCGGCACGCGCGCGTAGCCTGCCTCGATGGACTGCAACGCGACCGCCGAGAAGCGCACGAGGTAGGCGTAGACCACGCCGAACAGCGTGCCGGTGACCAGCAACGGCAGCTGCGCCTGCGGCCACCGCGCCTGCACCCAGCCCAGCGGCAGCAGCACGCCGACCGCGATCACCGCGCCAGGCACCGCGTAGCCGAGCGAGACGACGCGCGCCCCGACGGTCAGCGCGCCGCCCGCCGCACCCTCGCCGGGGCGGCGCAGCCGCAGCGCGAAGCCGAGCGCCAGCGCGAGCGCGGCCGCGCCCGCCGAGGCGATCGCGGCGAGCTCGAAGCTCGTCCAGGCCCACTGCGCGAAACGCTCGAGCGGCAGGCCGAACTCCGAGTGCACCGCCTCCTGCCACAGCATCTGCACCAGCACCGCGACCGGCAGCGCGAAGCCCAGCAGCACCGGCAGCCAGCACAGCGCGGCGACGGCGAACGCCGCGCGCCCACGCAGCTCGACCGGCCGGGCCTCGGCGGAATGCGCCGCCCCCGACCGGCTCGTCGCGAAGCGCAGCCGGCTCTGCGCGCGGCGCTCGAGCCACAGCAGCAGCGCGACGAGCACGAGCAGCATCGACGCGAGCTGCGCCGCCGCGATGCGGTCGTTCATCACCAGCCAGGCCTTGTAGATGCCGGTCGAGAACGTCGTCAGCCCGAAGTACGCGCCGACGCCGTAGTCGGCGAGCGTCTCCATCAGCGCCAGGGCGACTCCCGCGGCGATCGCCGGGCGCGCCAGCGGCAGCGCCACCTCGACGATGCGCCGCCGCAGCCCGGCACCGAGCAGGCGCGCGGCCTCCATCATCTGCGCGCCGCGTTCGCCGAGCGCGGCGCGGGTGAGCAGGTAGACATACGGATACAGGCACAGCACGAACAGAGCGACCGCGCCCGTCAGGCTGCGCACGTCGGGCCACAACGCGCCCTGGGCGCCCGTGGCGGCGCGCAGCGCCGTCTGCAGCGGGCCGCTGAACTGCAGGAAGTCGGTGTACGCGTAGGCGAGCACGTAGGCCGGCATCGCCAGCGGCAGCAGCAACGCCCACTCGAGCGTGCGCCGGCCCGGAAAGTCGAACAGCGTCACCGCCGCCGCCGACGCCCCGCCGACGATCGCGACGCCGACGCCCACGCTCGCCGCGAGAAGCAGCGACTGACCGACGTAGCCGGGCAGCACGGTCGCGAACTGGTGCCGCAACACCTGCATCGCCGCGGCGTCGAGCGCCAGCCACGCGCCGAGCACGCCGAGCACCGGCAGCGCGAGCAACGCGCAAAGCGCCGTCAGCGCCCAGCGCATCGCGAGCCCGGCGCGCCGCCCGTCCCTGGGGTGCGAATAAGAACAATCCTCATTGGGGCGGCGAGGCTAACATACGCGCATGTTCCTGCGCCTCGAACGCGTCGACGTGCGCTACGCCCCGGGCCGGCCCGCGGTCGAGGCCGTGTCGCTCGGCCTCGCGGCCGGGCAGATCGGCGTGCTGATCGGCCCGTCGGGCTGCGGCAAGACGTCGCTGCTTCGCGCCGTCGCCGGCCTCGAGCGCGTCGCCGCCGGCCGCATCCAGATCGCGGGCGAGACGGTGGCCGACGCCGGGCGCGGCGTCCACGTTGCGCCCGAAGCGCGGCGCATCGGCATGGTGTTCCAGGACTACGCGCTGTTCCCGCACCTGAGCGTCGCCGACAACGTCGCCTTCGGCCTGCGCGAGCTGCCGCGCGCCGAGCGCGAGCGGCGCGTGGCGGCGATGCTCGACCTCGTCGGCCTCGCCCACGCCGCGAAGCGCGCGCCGCACCAGCTCTCCGGCGGCCAGCAGCAGCGCATCGCGCTCGCGCGCGCGCTCGCGCCGCAGCCGCGCCTGCTGCTGCTCGACGAGCCGTTCTCGAGCCTCGACGTCGACCTGCGCGAACGCCTGGCGCACGACATCCGCGGCATCCTGAAACAGACCGGCACGACGGCGCTGTTCGTCACCCACGATCAGCTCGAGGCGTTCGCCGTCGGCGACGTGATCGGCGTGATGCGCAAGGGCCGTCTCGAGCAGTGGGACGACGCCTACGCGCTGTACCACCGCCCGGCGACGCGCTTCGTCGCCGACTTCATCGGTCACGGCGTGTTCGCGCCGGCGCGCATCGTCGAGTGCGAGCACGGCCACTGCGTGATGACGCCGCTCGGCGAGCTGCACGACATGGCCGAGTGCCCGCTGCCCGACGCCTTCCCGGGCGGTGAGTGCGACGTGCTGCTGCGCGCCGACGACGTCGTGCACGACGACGCGTCGCCGGTCAAGGCGTGCATCGAGCGCAAGTCGTTTCGCGGCTCGGAGTTCCTGTACACGCTGCGCCTCGAGAGCGGCGAACGCGTGATGGCGCACGTGCCGAGCCACCACGACCACCAGATCGGCGAGTGGATCGGCATCCGCATCGAAGCCGACCACGTCGTCACGTTCCCGCGCGGCGAGGCCGCCGCGCCACCGCCTGCCCCTGCCGCCGCGGCGGCCTGAGCCGGACGGCCGCGGCGGAATCGACGCCGCTCTCGAATTTGGCCGGCCCGGCGGTGCAACTTTCGGGCCCGGCGGCGCCTCCAAGAGCTTGTGCAGTCTTATACTGATCTTGCCCTCGTCCGTCCCCCTCTTCCCGCCGAAGGCCGTCTGCCATGAGTTCCAAGTTCAAAGTCGCCGGTCTGGTGGCGATCGGTGCCCTCGCCGGGGCACTGACGACGATGCAGTTCCAGGCCATCGCGCGCAGCTCGCTCGCGCCGCTGCCGCTCGAGGAGTTGCAGCAGCTCGCGGCGGTGTTCGGGATGATCAAGTCCGACTACGTCGAGCCGGTCGACGAGAAGAAGCTGATCACCGACGCGATCGCCGGCATGGTCTCGGGGCTCGACCCGCACTCGCAGTATTTCGACCGCAAGAGCTTCAAGGAATTCCGCGAGGGCACGAGCGGGCGCTTCGTCGGCGTCGGCATCGAGATCGGCATGGAGGACGGCCTCGTCAAGGTCGTCTCGCCGATCGAGGGCTCGCCGGCGTTCAAGGCCGGCATCAAGAGCGGTGACCTGATCACGCGCATCGACGACACGCCGGTCAAGGGCCTGACGATGGACCAGGCCGTCAAGCGCATGCGCGGCGAGCCGAACACGAAGGTCGTGCTGACGGTGTTCCGCAAGGCCGAGAACCGCGCCTTCCCGGTCACGATCACGCGCGCCGAGATCCGCACCCAGAGCGTGCGCGCGAAGATGGTCGAGCCGGGCTACGGCTGGATCCGCCTGAGCCAGTTCCAGGACAGCTCGGTCGAGGACTTCGTGCGCAAGGTCGATGAGTTGTACAAGCAGGACCCGAACCTCAAGGGAATCGTGCTCGACCTGCGCAACAACGGCGGCGGCCTGCTCGACGGCGCGATCGCGATCTCGGCGGCGTTCCTGCCGCGCGACGCCGTCGTCGTGACGACGAACGGGCAGGTGCCGGACTCGAAGGCGTCCTACCGTGCGACGCCCGAGCACTACGTGCGCCGCGCCGGCGCCGACCCGCTGCGCCGGCTGCCCGACGCGATCAAGAACGTGCCGCTCGTCGTCCTCGTCAACGAGGGCTCGGCGTCGGCGAGCGAGATCGTGGCCGGCGCGCTGCAGGACCACAAGCGCGCCACCGTGCTCGGCGCGCAGACCTTCGGCAAGGGTTCGGTGCAGACGGTGCGCCCGCTGTCGGCCGACACCGCGCTGAAGATCACCACCGCGCGCTACTACACGCCGGCCGGTCGCTCGATCCAGGCCAAGGGCATCGTGCCCGACCTGTGGATCGACGAGACCGCCGAGGGCAACGTCTACGCGGCGCTGCGCATGCGCGAGGCCGACTACGAACGTCACCTGACCGGCGCCGAGGAAGAGAAGGACCCGGCGCGCCAGAAGGCACGCGAAGAGGCGCGCAAGAAGCTCGAGGAGCAGGCCGCGAAGAGCAACGAGGCGCCGAAGCCGCTGCCCGAGTTCGGCAGCGCCGAGGACTTCCCGCTGCAGCAGGCGCTCAACCACCTGAGGGGCCAGCCCGTCGTCACGAGCAAGACGATGGCCGAGCGCAAGGCGGAAGCGCCGGCTGCCAAGTGACGAACGGCGTCCGAGGCACGAGGGGCGCCTTCGGGCGCCCCGTTTGCTTTCGTACCCCTCGTCAGCCGTCAGCCCGATGACCGACGACCAGCTGCTGCGCTACTCGCGCCACATTCTCCTCGACGACCTCGGCGTCGAAGGGCAGGAGCGGCTGCTGGGTTCGCACGCGCTCGTGATCGGCGCCGGCGGGCTCGGCTCGCCGGTGGCGCTGTACCTCGGCACCGCGGGCGTCGGCCGGATGACGATCGTCGACCACGACAGCGTCGACGTGACGAACCTGCAGCGCCAGATCGCGCACGACCTGGCGCGCGTCGGCACGCCGAAGGCCGAGTCGGCGAAGCGAAGCATCGGCGCGATCAACCCCGACGTCGTCGTGACCGCCCGCGTCGAGCGCGCCGACGCGGCGGCGCTCGACACGCTCGTCGCCACGGCCGACGTCGTGCTCGACTGCAGCGACAACTTCGCGACGCGGCACGCCGTCAACGCGGCGTGCGTCGCGCACCGCAAGCCGCTCGTCGCCGGCGCGGCGATCATGTTCGACGGTCAGGTCTCGGTCTACGACGCCCGCGACGCCGCCTCGCCCTGCTACGCCTGCGTCTTTCCGCCCGAGTCGACGTTCGAGGAGGTGCGCTGCGCGACGATGGGCGTGTTCGCGCCGCTGGTGGGCATCATCGGCTCGGTGCAGGCCGCCGAGGCGCTGAAGCTGCTCACCGGCGTCGGCCGCTCGCTCGCCGGGCGCCTGCTGATGCTCGACGCCCGCGCGATGGAGTGGAACGAGATCCGCCTCGAGCGCCAGCCTGGCTGCCCGGTCTGCAGCTCCCGCCGCTGAGCGCCTCCTGCCCCTTTCCCGGCTGCCCCTTTCCCGGCTGCCCCTTTCCCGGCTGCCCTTTACCCGACAGCCCTTTACCCGACAGCCCTTTTGCCGACTGCCCCTTCGCGATGGACACCAAACGCGCCGACCTGACCGCCCGCAACTTCCCGAGCGCCGAGGAGGACGCGCACGCCGTGCCGGCGATCGAACGCTACGCCGGACCCGAGAGTTCGTACCGCCTCGCCTTCACCGACACGCAGTTCCTGCTGCGCGACGAGCTGCGCCCGGTGCGCATGCAGCTCGAGCTGCTCAAGCCCGAGCTGGTGCAGCAGGAACAGGGCATCGAGTCGACGATCGTGATCTTCGGCAGCGCGCGCGTCCTGCCGCCCGACGAGGCGCAGCGCCGGCTCGACGAGGCGCGCCGCGGCGGCGACGCGCAGGCGATCGCGCGCGCCGAGACTGCGCTCGCGATGAGCCGCTACTACGACGAGGCCCGCCGCTTCGCCGGCCTGGTCACGACGCGCTCGCGCTCGCACGACACGCCGATCTACGTGTGCACTGGCGGCGGCCCAGGGATCATGGAAGCGGGCAACCGCGGCGCGCACGAGGTCGACGGCAAGAGCATCGGGCTGAACATCGTGCTGCCGCACGAGCAGGCGCCCAACCCGTACATCACGCCGCAGCTGTGCTTCCAGTTCCACTACTTCGCGATGCGCAAGATGCACTTCCTGATGCGCAGCATCGCGCTCGTGTGCTTCCCCGGCGGCTTCGGCACGCTCGACGAACTGTTCGAGGTGATGACGCTGCAGCAGACCGGCAAGATCCGCCAGCGGCCGATCCTGCTGTTCGGCCGCGACTTCTGGAGCCGGCTCATCGACTTCGATCACCTCGTCGACACCGGCATGATCGCCGCCGAGGACAAGCGCCTGTTCCACTACGTCGAGACGGCGGAGCAGGCGTGGGAGCTGCTCGCCGCGCACTACGGCTTCGACGCCGCGCCGACCGAGACCGG
>JALOSD010000094.1 GCA_025458585.1 Burkholderiaceae bacterium
CCTTGAGCACGCCCACGTGCGCCAGCCCGCGCGCGCCGCCGCCCGACAGCGCGAGCCCGATGCGCGGCGAGGCGCCCGCCACCGGTGGCTCGGCCGCCGGTGCCGGCGCCGCTACCGTCACGCCCGCCAGCATCGCCACCGCGCACGCCACCGCCGGCCACGCCCTTGCCCGCATCACGCTCATGCTGATCTCCTGATCGACGCATTCTCGACCACGACCCGCAGGCCGAAGCGCCGCACCCGGCCCGGGCGGCTCAGCCGGCGCGTCGCAGCAGCGCGGCGATGCCGGGATAGGCGTCGTGGGCGAGGGCGAACTTGCGCGCACCGCGCGCGAACAGCGCGTCGGGCAGGCAGCCGGCACCGGGGCCGATCATCGCGATCGCCCGCGCGCGCATGCAGTGCGAGAGGATCTCGTCGAGCGTGTCGTTGAGCAGCACGGTGCTCGTCGTCAGGACCTTGTCGCAGGTGCGCAACTCACGCGGGTCGAGCGTGACGCGAAAGCCGGCGCGTTCGCCCGCGAGCTCGGCGCGCAGCTCGACGACGGTCAACCTCGCGCCACGCGCCGTCACCTGCTTCACCAGCGGCGGGAAGAAGCCGACCATGCCGACGTGCTCGCCCGGCTGCGGGTCGAGGCCGCCGATCGAATCGGGCGCCTCCGCGGGCAAGAAGCCGGCGCGGTCGAACAGGTGACGTGTCAGCGCGTTGACGGCGGCGAAGCCGAGCGCGCGCTGCGGCCCTGTCCCGGTGACCCACGTGCGCGCCAGCGCGCGGGCGTCGGTGCCGGCGAGGTGGTTCGCGGCGTCACCGGCGGCCAGCGCGTCGCGCGTGCCGTCGAGCAGCAGGTAGCACAGCCCAAGCGAGCCGTCGTCGAGCTCGAGCGCGCCGAACTCGGCGTCCTTGCCGGCCGACGACGCCAGCGGCAGGTGCAGCGCGCGCACCCGCGGCGCCCGCCGCCCGGCGAACGCATGCTCGAGCGCGGCCAGCGTCTCGGCGGCGACGCTCATCGCGCGATCGTCCGCCGCCTTCAGCCCTCGGACGGCTTGGGCGGCTTCGGCGCGTGCTTCGGCTTCTCGGCCACCGGCGCGCCGGCCTTCTTCCAGGCCTCGAAGCCGCCCTCGATGTGGGCGACGTCGTCGAAGCCCATGTCCTGCAGCGTCTTCGTCGCCAGCGCCGAGCGCCAGCCGGCGGCGCAGAACAGCACGAGCTTCTTGCCCGACGAGAACACCGGCTTGTGGTACGGGCTGTCGGCGCAGGCCCAGAACTCGAGCATGCCGCGCGGGGCGTGGAACGCGCCGGGGATCACGCCGTCGCGCTCGAGCTCGCGCACGTCGCGCAGATCGACGAACTGCACGTCGTCCATGCCGTGCAGGTCGCGCGCGTCCTCGATGCTGTAGGTCGTGATGGCGTCCATCGCCTCGTCGACCATGGACTTGACGGTCTTCTTCATACGACGCTTTGTATCAGTTATTCATGCCGCCGAGCAGCACGGACGCCCGATAAACCGCGCCGCGTCCAGCGGCCGCCGCGGATCCAGCTACGCCGGTCCGCTGGCGGCGCCCCCTGGGGGCAAGCGCCGAAGGCGCTTCGGGGGGGCTCACTCTAGAACGGCCCTTGGGCGAGCCAGCGCTCGATCTGGACCTTGCGGTCGTTGCCCCAGAACGGCTCGCCGTCGACGACGAACCATGGCGCACCGAAGATGCCGGCGGCGATCGCGTCGTCGTTGACCTGCTTCAGCCGTGCCTTCCAGCGTGCGTCGGCCCACGCCGCCTCGGCCGCGTCGGGGTCGACGCCGCTGTCGGCCGCGAGGCGCCTGAGCGCCGCCGCGTCGTTCAGCGGCACGCCGCGCGCGAAGTAGGCGCGCAAACCCGCGTGCGCCCACGCCGTCGCCCGCGCGGCGCCTTCGGTGTCGTGCAGCCACCAGAACACGCGCGCGGCGTTCTGCGTCGGGATCGGGAACGGCTCGGGCATCGTGTACGGCAGGCCCTCGAAGCGCGCCGAGCGCGCGAAGTCGCGCACCGAGTACTCGCGCTTGAGCGGGTACGACACGGGACTCTTCAGCTCGGCGGCCTGGAACGTCGCGCCGAGCAGCATCGCGTGCCAGCGCACCGTGCGCCCGTGGCGCGCCGCCAGCGCCTCGACCCACTCCGACGCGATGTACGAGTACGGCGACGAGAAGTCGAACCAGAAGTCGATCGGGCGCGGCGAGGGATTCATCGGCCGAAGGTACCGCAGCGCCTGCGGCGCTGCAGCGGGACATTCCCGGGTCGCGGCCGGTTGACTCCGGTCAAGCTCCCGCGCCCGTGACATCGCCAACATCGCACGATGTCGACGCCGCAGCCCGCCGAAGCGCTCGCCGTGGTCGCAGCGGCGGCCGTCGCGGCCGCGTTCCGTCCGTGGGCCATGTTGCGCCGCCCCGAACTGCGCCACCCCTGGCTCGCCGCGCTCGCGCTGCTGCCGTGGGTCTGGAGCACCGCGACGCTCGTGCCCGGCGCGCTGCCGATGCAGCTGTCGTTCGCCGCGCTGCTCGTGCTGATGTTCGGCTGGCCGCTGGCGACGTGGACGATGCTCGCGGTCGGCGCCCTCTCGGCCTGGCTGGTCGACCCGGGACTCGGCAGCGGCGCGGGCGGGTGGGCCGCGCACGCCGTGCACGCCGCGCTGTGGAGCGGCGTGCTGCCGGGCACGCTCGCGCTCGGCGTCGGGCTGATGACACGGCGCTGGCTGCCGCACCACCTGATGGTCTACATCCTCGCGCGCGGCTTCGGCGCCACGCTGCTCGCGATGACCGTCACCGGCGCGCTGTGGATCGCGACGCAGCCGCTGCCCGCCGGCAGCGAGGCGTCGCTGCTGATGGTCGGCCGCTGGCTGATGGCCTGGGGCGACGCGGTGGCCACCGGGATGATGACCGCGATCTTCGTCGCGTTCCGGCCCGACTGGCTGGCGACCTATTCCGACGCGCGGTACCTGCCGCGGCGTTGACCTGCTCAGCGCGCGAGGATGCGAACGCGCTGGTCGATCGCGCCGAAGATCGATCGCCCCTGGGCGTCGAACACTTCGAGCCGCACGCGGTCGCCGTGGCGCAGGTACGGCGGCAGCGCGTCATCGCTCGCGCCGTCGAGCTGCGCGCGCACGCGCGCTTCGGTGATGCACGCGCTGCCGCGCGCGGAGTCGGCGTTGCTGATCGTGCCAGCTCCGACGACCGTGCCGGCGCCGAGCCGCCGTGTGCGGGCCAGGTGCGCAATGACGTGGCCGAAATGGAACACGGTGTCCTCGCCGGCGTGCGGGTCGCCGAACCAGGCGCCGTTGAGCTCGACGTGCACCGGCCGCTGCAGCATCGCGCCGCGCCAGGCGTCGCCGAGCGCCGCCGGCGTGACCGCCACCGGCGCCATGCTCGAGTGCGGCTTGCTCTGGTAGAAGCCGAAGCCGCGCGCGAGCTCCGACGCGATGAGCCCGCGCAGCGACACGTCGTTGATCAGCACGACGAGCGCGATGTGCGCCAGCGCCTCGTCGGGTGTCACGCCCAGGGGCACGTCGGTCGTCAGCACCGCGATCTCGGCCTCGAGGTCGACGCCGTGCGCGTCGTCGACGGCGACGATGTCCTCGCGCGGCGCGAGCCAGACGTCGCTGCCGCCCTGGTAGACGAGCGGCTCGACCTCGTAGCGCGGCGGCATCGGCTCGCGCCGCCAGCGGTACATCAGCCGCGCGTGGTGGCGGTACACCGAGGCGTCGGCGAACTGGAACGCCCGCGGCAGCGGCGCCAGGCACCGCGCCTCGTCGAACGGCGCCGCGCCGGCCCAGCCGGCGGCGTCGAGCGCCGCACGTTCGGCGTCGAGGCGCGGCGCGACCACGGCCCAGTCGTCGAGCGCCGCCTGCAGCGTGCGCGCCGCCTGCGCGTCGGCACAGCGGGCATGGTCGGCGCCGACCAGCACGAGCCGCCCGTCGCGCGTGCCGTCGGCGCGCGTGGCCAGCCGCAGCGCGGGCGCCGCGGCCATCAGTCGACCTTCGCGCCGCTGAGCTTGACGACGCGCTCGTACTTCGCGCGCTCGCGCTCCATGAAGGCGGCGAACTGCTCGGGCGTCGTCGGCGTAGGCTCGGCCATCAGGGCGGCGAAGCGGGCCTTGACCTCGGCCGAGTTCAGCGCGGCGACGAAGGCGGCGTTGAGCTGCTGCACCTTCTCGCGCGGCGTGCCGGCCGGGGCGATCAGACCCCACCAGGTGTCGATCTCGAAGCCGGGCAGCGTCTCGGCCACCGCCGGCACGTCGGGCATCACGGCGGCGCGCTGCGCGGTGGTCACCGCGAGCGCCTTGAGCTTGCCGGCGCGGATGTTCGGCGCCGCGGTGGCGAGGTTGTCGATGTTGAAGTCGACCTGGCCCGACACCAGCGCGAGCTGCGCCGGCGCGCCGCCGTTGTAGGGGATGTGCACCGCGAAGATGCCGGCCTGGGCCTTGAGCATCTCGCCGGCGAGGTGGCCGGCGCTGCCGTTGCCGCCCGAGCCGTAGTTGAGCTTGCCGGGGTTGGCCTTCGCGTAGGCGATCAGGTCGGCCAGCGTCGCGATCTTCAGCCGCTGCGCCGTCTCGGCGTTCATCACGACGACGTTGGGCACGCGCAGCATCTGCGTGATCGGTGCGAAGTCCTTCGCCGGGTCGTACGGCAGTTTGGCGAACAGCCACGGGTTGATGCCGTGCGAGGCGGTCGTCGCGATGCCGAGCGTCAGCCCGTCGGGCGCGGCCTTGGCCACCGCGTCGACGCCGATGTTGCCGCCGCCGCCCGGGCGGTTCTCGACGATCACGTTGCCCAGGCTGCCACGCACCTGTTCGGCGAGCACGCGGGCCGTGACGTCGATCGGCCCGCCGGCGGCGAACGGCACGACGATGCGCGTGGTGCCTTGCTGGCTCCACGCCGGTGCGGCAGCGAACGTGCTGCACAGCGCGGCGGCGAGCAGGGTGCGACGGTGCATGCGGGTCTCCGGCCAGTGGTCGTGGGGGCCACCATTGTGGACCGCGATCGCCGCCCGACCTGCGCGTACGATCGGCGCCGTGCCCGACACCGCCGCCTACGCGCTTCCCGAATACGCCTACGTCGCGCCGCCCGAGATCACGCGCGGACCGCAGCCGCGTTACCCGCTCGTGATCGTCGGTGGCGGGCTCGTCGGGCTGACGTTGGCGACCGACCTCGCGTCGCGCGGCGTCGCGTGCGTGCTGCTCGACGAGGACCACACGGTGGGCGTGCGCGGCGCCTCCAGCCGCGGCATCGTCTACGTGCAGCGCACGCTCGAGGTGATGGCGCGCCTGGGCCTGTACGAACGCATCGCCGCCAAGGGCGTCACGTGGTCCAAGGGCGAAGTGCTCGCCGGCCACGAGGTGCTCTACGCCTTCGACTACCAGCCGCAAAGCGTCAGCGCGCAGCCGCCGTTCGTCAACCTGCAGCAGTTCCACCTGGAGGCCTTGCTCGTCGAACGCCTCGGCGAGCTCGGCCTGACCGACCTGCGCTGGGACAACCGCGTCACCGACGTCGAGGCGCATGCCGAGCGCGTGACGCTGCACGTCGCGACGCCCGACGGAGCGTACACGCTCGACGCCGACTGGGTCGTCGACGCCGAGGGCGTGCACAGCCTGATCCGCCAGCAACTGGGGCTGAAGGAACACACCGAGCGCGGCGACGACCGCTGGTGCATCACCGACGTGCGCTTCGGCCACGCCACCACGAACGTGCGCCGCACCTGGGTCGAGGCGCCGTTCAACGACGCGCGCGCGGTGTGGCAGCACCTGATGGCCGACGACGTGTGGCGGCTGGACTTCCAGATGGCGCCCGACAGCGACCCCGAGGAGGTCGCCCGCCCCGACGTCGCGCGCGAACGCGTGGCCCGCATGCTCGGCCCCGGCGTGCCGTTCGAGCTCGTGTGGGTGGGCCCGTATTCGTACCGCACGATGCTGATGGAGCGCTTCCGCCACGGCCGGCTGCTGTTCGTCGGCGACGCCGCGCACGCGAAGAGCCCGTTCGGCGCGCGCGGCGGCAACTCGGGCATCCACGACGCCGACAACCTCGGCTGGAAGCTCGCGCTGCTGCTCGCCGGCCGCGCCGACGAGCGCATCCTCGACACGTACCACGTCGAGCGCCACCGCGCGGCCGAGGAGAACATCCGCGTCACGAGCCGCTCGGGGCGCTTCCTGCGGCCGAGGAGCGAGATCGAGTTCCTGTTCCGCCGCGCCGTGCTCGACCTCGCGCACGAGCACCGCTTCGCACGGCCGATGCTGAACACCGGCCGGCTGTGCGCGCCGCACCACTACGGCGGTCTGCCCACCGTCGGCGCCGGCGCGCACGACGGCAAGAGCGTACCCAACGTGCGGCTCGAGCGCGAAGGCCGCCCGACGACGCTCGTCGACGTGCTGCGCGAGGCCGACGCGAACTGCGTCGCCTTCGTGTTCGGCGACGCGGCGCCCGACCCCGGCGGCCTGCCGTTGATGGTGTGGCGCGTGGGCAGCGACGTGGTCGACGTGCACGGCCACCTCGCGGCACAGGCGGGCGCGGCGCCCGGCGGCGTCGCGCTGATCCGCCCCGACGGCCACCTCGCGGCGACGCTGCCCGACGCCGACGCCGGCGCGCTGCGGGCCGCCGTGCTTCGAACGCTGG
>JALOSD010000322.1 GCA_025458585.1 Burkholderiaceae bacterium
AGACGCCGATGCCGTTCCAGGGCATGCGCCGGCCGGTACCGCGGGGCGTGACGCGGCCGACCGATGCTGTCGACGTCGAGGGGGTCATGGTGCCCAAGGGTGCAGGAGAGTCTGCGACGGATAGCCTGTAAACGTTTTCAATAGTGGACGCCGACGTGCACGTCGTCAAGGCCGATCTGGCCCATTCCTGCCCGGACTTTCCCTATGACATGGGCCACCGGTCGCGGCAACGAGGAGCCTGCAAACGAGTACATTGTCGGCATGCGATCGACCGAGGATGGCCTGCCCACGATCGAAGACGTCGCGGCTGCGGCGGGCGTGTCCACGGCCACGGTCTCGCGCGTGCTGAACCGCCGTTGGCGGTGACGGCGCTCGGCTACGTACCCAACGCCGGTGCGCGGGCGATGAAGCTGCGCCGCAGCGGGACCGTCGGCGCGATCTTTCCGACGGTGGACAACGCGATCTTCGCCAAGGCGATCGACGCGCTGCAGCGGCGCCTGGCCGAGTCGGGCATGCAACTGCTGTTGGCGACGACCGGCTACGACCCCGAGACCGAGACACGGCAGGCGCTCAACCTGCTGACCCGCGGCGTCGACGCGTTGGTGCTGTGCGGCACCGGCCAGCCCGAGGAGCTGCTGCAGCAGCTGCGCCAGCGCGGCGTGCCGGTCGTGCACGTGATGAGCTGGCCGGCGCCGCAGGAGCTCGTCGCCGTTGGCTTCGACAACGCCCGTGCGATGGCGCAGGTCGTGCGCTACCTGCTCGACCTCGGACACCGCCGCATCGCGATGCTCGCCGGCATCACGCGGGACAACGACCGCGCGGCGGCGCGCGTGGCCGGCGTGCGCGATGCGCTGCAGGCCGCAGGGCTCGGGCTGCCGCCAGCGTACCTCGTCGAGCGCAAGTACGACCTCGGTGCGGCTCGCGACGGCCTGCGGGCGCTGCTGCAGGCGGACCCGCGCCCCACGGCAGTGATCTGCGGCAACGACGTCCTCGCGTTCGGCGCACTGCTCGAGGCGAACCGGCTCGGCGTCGCGGTGCCGGCGCAGCTGTCGATCGTCGGCTTCGACGACCTCGAGCTCGCGAGCCACCTGCAGCCGGCGCTGACCACCGTGCGCGTGCCGGCAGAGGCGATGTGGAGGCTGGCCGCCGAGCGCGTGATCGAAGCGCTGCGCGGCGCCGAGGTGCCGCGCGCGACCGAGATCGACGTCTCCCTCGTCGTGCGCGGCTCGACGGCGCCACCGCCGCCGCGCGCGAAGCGCGACCTCAGGCCGACGCCGCCGCGCGCAGCGACGCCAGCACGGCGTCGGTGACGGCCAGCCCTTCGGCCTCCGCGCGGCGACGCAGCGCCTCGCGCCGTGCGCCGGGCAGGCGGGGCCGGTTGCCCTCGTCGACGAAGAAGCTCGAGGCCTCGAAGCCGAAGTTCGCGCCGATCACGGCGGTGACGAGCAACTCGACGACGAGCGCCAGCATCGCTCCCTTGGGCGACGACACGGCACCGATCGGCAGCATCGAGCCCTCGAGCGCGGCCTTCGCGTCGGTGGTCGGATTGCCGTCGCGGTCGAGCGCCCAGCCGGGCGGGATCGGCCTGCCCTCGTTCGCCGCGACCATCACCTTGCCGCGCGCGACCTCCGACAGGCTCAGGTCGACCATCAGCGCATCAGCGTCGCGCCTCGGGAACGCCGCGGCCACCGGATTCGTGCCGAAGATCGCGTGCCGGCCCCCGGCCGCCGGCATCGCAGCCGGCGAGTTCGCGAAGCCCAGACCGACCAGCCCGGACGCAGCTGCCGGCCGCAGATGGTCGACGAGCACGCCCGCATGGTGGCTGCGCACGACACCGACGAAGGCCACGCCGTGCTCGCGCGCCCTGCTGACGGCCTCCTCCACGGCCAGCGCGCAGGCCGGAAAGGCCAGGCCCTCGGCGGCGTCGACGACGGCGGCGCCACCGTTCGCGCGCAGCAGCCTCGGCTGCGCCGCACCATCGACGCGGCCGTTGCGCAGGTGCATCGCGTACTGCGGGACACGCGACAGCCCGTGCGAGCCGATGCCCTGCGCCTCGGCGAGCACGAGCGCGGCCGCGGTGGCCGAGGCCATCCCGGGATTCGCGCCGGCGCGCTCCAGGGCATCGGCGACCAGTCCGCGCAGTTCTTCGAGAGGAATCGTCGGCATCTCAGTGCAACGCGTCGAGCAGCTTGTCGGCGATCAGGAACGAGACACGCTCGTTCGCCTCGGCGGTCACGCCGGCGACGTGCGGGGTCAGGATCAGGTTCGGGCAGTCGGCGAAATGCGGCGCGGCCGGCAGCGGTTCGTCGTGGAACACGTCGAGCGCAGCGCCGCCGAGCGCGCCGGACCTCAGCGCCGCGGCAAGCGCGAGCTCGTCCACGATGCCGCCGCGCGCCGTGTTGACGAGCACCGCGCCCTTCTTCATCGACGCGATGCGCGCGGCGTCGAACAGGCCACGCGTCGAGTCGACGAGCGGCACGTGCAGGCTGACGACGTCGGCGGCGCGGGTGAGCTCGTCGAGCCCGACCGGCCGCACGCCGTGCCCCGCGTAGGCGGGGTGCGATGGCTCCACCAGCGCGTCGTGCGCGATCACCTGCATGCCGAGCGCCTTTGCGAGCGTCGCGGTCAACTGCCCGATCGAGCCGAAGCCGACGAGGCCGAGCGTCTTGCCGGTCGTCTCGCGGCCGCCCGACAGCGCGGCGCGGGGCCATCGCCCCGCCGCGACCGCGGCGCTGCTCTGGTAGACGCCGCGCAGCAGCAGCATCGCGGTCCCGACGACGTACTCGGCCACCGACAGCGCATTCGCGCCAGTGGCCGGGATCACGCGCAGGCCGCGCGCCTGGCAGGCCGGCACGTCGATGTTGTCGAGGCCGACGCCGAGCCGGCCCACCACCGTGCAGCGCGTCGCCAGCGCATCGAGCAGCGCGCCACGCACCTGCGTGCGATTGCGCACCACGATCGCGTCGCAACCCGCCGCCTCGGCGGCAAGCCGCGGCGCGTCGTCGACGAGCTTCGGGTCGTACAGCACCTCGTGCGCCGCCGCGAGCTGGGCGACGGCACGTTCA
>JALOSD010000095.1 GCA_025458585.1 Burkholderiaceae bacterium
CGCTCGCAGGCCATGAAGACGTCGTCGGGCAGGCCCTTGTCGCGCGCGGCGGCGCGGGCCTTGTCGACGACGTTCTTCATGTCGTGCGGCGCGAGGAACTGACCCTTCTTGATGTTCACCGGCTTGCCGCTCTGCGCCACGGCGCGGATGAAGTCGGTCTGGCGGCACAGGAAGGCCGGCGTCTGCAGCACGTCGACCACCGCCGCCACTGCCGGCACCTCGGCGTCGGTGTGCACGTCGGTCAGCACCGGCACGCCGAGCTCGCGCCGCACCTTGGCCAGGATCTCCAGCCCCCGGTCCATGCCCGGGCCGCGGAACGACGCGCCGCTCGAGCGGTTGGCCTTGTCGTAGCTCGACTTGAAGACGAACGGGATGCCGAGCGCGGCGGTGATCTCCTTCAGTCGCCCGGCGACGTCCATCTGCAGCTGCTCGCTCTCGACGACACAAGGGCCCGAGATGAGGAAGAAGGGACGGTCGAGGCCGACGTCGAAGCCGCACAGTTTCATCGCCGACTCCTCAGGCCGTGGCCTTCTCGGCCGCGCCGGCCGGCTGCCGGCGGGCATGCTGCTCGAGCGCGGCCCTGACGTAGCTGATGAACAGCGGGTGGCCGTCCCACGGCGTGCTCTTGAACTCGGGGTGGAACTGCACGCCGACGAACCAGGGGTGCACGTCGGGCGGCAGCTCGATCATCTCGGTGAGCTTCTCGCGCTGCGTGATCGCCGAGACGACGAGGCCCGCGGCCTGCAGGCGGTCGAGGTAGTGCTCGTTGGCCTCGTAGCGGTGGCGGTGGCGCTCGGTCACCGTGGCGCCGTAGATCCGGTAGGCCAGCGTGCCGGGCTTGACGTCGCTCGTCTGCGCGCCGAGGCGCATCGTGCCGCCGAGCTCGGAGCTCGCGTCGCGCCGCTGGATCGAGCCGTCGCGGTCCTGCCACTCGTCGATCAGCGCGATCACCGGGTGCGGCGTCTCGGGCTCGAACTCGGTGCTGTTCGCGCCCTCGAGCCCGGCCAGGTGGCGCGCGACCTCGATCGTGGCCACCTGCATGCCCAGGCAGATGCCGAGGTACGGAATCTTGTGTTCGCGCGCGTACCGCGCAGCGAGAATCTTGCCCTCGATGCCGCGCTTGCCGAAGCCGCCGGGCACGAGGATGGCGTCGTAGGCGCCGAGCTGATCGACGTTGTCGGGCGCGAGCGTCTCGGCGTCGACGTACTCGATGTGCACGCGCGCGTGGTTGTGCAGGCCGGCGTGGCGCAGCGCCTCGTTGAGCGACTTGTACGAGTCCGACAGGTCGGTGTACTTGCCGCACATCGCGATCGTGACCTCGCGCTGCGGGTGCTCGACGGCGTGCACGAGGCGGTCCCAGCGGCGCAGATCGGCGGGGCGCGTGAGCAGCTGCAGCTTCATGCAGATGATCTCGTCGAGCCCCTGCTCGTGCAGCATGCGCGGCACCTTGTAGATGGTGTCGACGTCCCACATGCTGATGACGGCCGGCCGCGCGACGTTGGTGAACAGCGAGATCTTGTCGCGCTCGTCGTCGGGGATCGGCCGGTCGGCGCGGCAGATCAGCGAATCGGGCTGGATGCCGATCTCGCGCAGCTTCTGCACCGTGTGCTGCGTCGGCTTGGTCTTCAGCTCGCCGGCCGCGGCGATGTAGGGCACGTAGGTCAGGTGCACGAAGGCGGCGTGGTTCGGCCCCAAGCGCAGGCTCATCTGCCGCACCGCCTCGAGGAAGGGCAGGCTCTCGATGTCGCCCACCGTGCCGCCGATCTCGACGATCGCGACGTCGACGTCGGCCGCGCCGCGCTTGACGAACTCCTGGATCTCGTTCGTGACGTGCGGGATCACCTGCACCGTCTTGCCCAGGTAGTCGCCGCGGCGCTCCTTCTCGAGCACCGACTTGTAGATCTGGCCGGTGGTGAAGTTGTTGCTGCGCTTCATCCGCGTCGTGATGAAGCGCTCGTAGTGGCCGAGGTCGAGGTCGGTCTCGGCGCCGTCGTCGGTGACGAAGACCTCGCCGTGCTGGAACGGGCTCATCGTGCCCGGATCGACGTTGAGGTACGGATCCAGCTTGATGAGGGTGACCCTGAGGCCACGCGACTCGAGGATCGCGGCCAGCGACGCCGACGCGATGCCCTTGCCGAGGGAGGACACCACACCGCCCGTGACGAAGACGTACTTGGTCATGTCGTGCAGCGCGGCCGGGAGGCGACGACGCTGGAGGGGGTAAAGCCAGATTATAGGCGTCGCCTCCCGGCGCGCCGGCGCGCCGGCACGGGCCGACGGCAGGCGCTCAGGCCATGCCGCCCAGCAGCTCGAGCACCACCCGCGCTGTCTCGCCGGGGCGCTCCATCGGGTACAGGTGCGTGCCCTCGATCCAGACGAAGCGGTCCCTCGCCAGTGCGCGCGACGCCTCGACGCCGCCCTGGCGGATCTCGGCCGACTGCGTGCCGGCGACGAAGGCCACCGGGCACTTCGGCGGGTGGCGGCGCAGCATGCGGCCGAGCGTGTGCGGCAGCGTGTTGTACAGCCTGGTCTCGATGCCGCGCTCGAACGCGAGCTCGACGCGACCGTCGCGCTCGACGAAGCCGGCCGCGACGTAGTCGTCGAGCACGCGCGGGTCCCAGCGCGCGAAGGCGTGCTTGGCGGCGAAGTGCGCGTGCACCGCGGCACGGTCGGACCACGCGTGGCGACGGCGCTGCGACACGCGCCCCGGCGACACGCGCCGGATGAGGCCGCTGGCCTTGGCCACCTGCAGGCCGTGCGCGCGCCAGCCGGTGACGACGGGCGAGTCGAGCATGACGATGCCGCGCGCGAGATCGGGCCGCCGGCACGCGGCCATCAGGCTGAGCAGCCCGCCGAGCGAGTGGCCGACAAGGAACGCCGGCGCACAGTGCTGCCGTTCGATGAAGTCGACGAGCTGCTGGCGCAGGTGCGGCCAGTTGCTCGTCACGGGGTACGCCGGGTCGTGGCCGAACTGCTCGAGCGCGTGCACCACGTAACCGGCGGCGCGCCAGGCGTCGAACAGCACGCGGTACACGCCGGCCGGAAAGCCGTTGGCGTGCGAGAACACGATCGCGCCGCGGCCGCCGGCGCGCGGGCTCGAGACCATCAGACGATCTTTTCGCCCGGGTGCGTGATCTTGCGCATCGGCTCGTAGCGCCTCGACTCCACCGCCAGCGGGTGCGCGGCGTCGGTGCGGTCCCAGTGCGGGTCGTCCATCGCGTCGAACACTTCGCGCAGGCGCTGGCCCCAGGTGCTGCGCACCATATGGAAGTAAGGGTTGTGCTCGTCGATGCACACGATGCGGTCGGTGCGGAACGTGCCTTCCTCGTAGACCAGCAGGTCCAGCGGCAGTCCCACCGACAGGTTGGACTTCAGCGTCGAGTCCATCGACACGAGCGCGCACTTGGCCGCCTGGTCGAGCGAGGTCCTCGGCGTGATCATGCGGTCGAGCACCGGCTTGCCGTACTTGCTCTCGCCGATCTGGAAATACGTCGTCTCGCGCGTGGCCTCGATGAAGTTGCCCGCCGAGTACACCAGGAACAGACGCATCGCCTCGCCCTTGATCTGGCCGCCGAAGATCATGCTGGCGTTGAACTCGATGCCGGCGGTGCGCAGCGACGGGCCGTCCTGTTCGTAGACGCGGCGCACTGCGGCGCCGAGCACGCGCGTGGCGTCGAACATGCTCTCGGCGTTCCAGATCGTCAGCGGCGGCTCGTGAGGGCCGCGGTCGAGCTTCTCGACCTGCAGGATCTCTCGCACGCTCTGGCTGATGCTCAGGTTGCCCGCCGACAGCATGACCATGAAGCGGTCGTCGGGCTTCTCGTAGATCATCATCTTGCGGTAGGTGCTGATCTGGTCCATGCCCGCGTTGGTGCGCGAGTCCGACAGGAACACGAGGCCGGCGTCGAGCCGGATGCCGACACAGTAGGTCATGGGTGGGGCTTGGCGAGTGACTTGAGCCGGTACAGCGCGTCGAGCGCCTGGCGGGGCGTGAGCGTATCAGGGTCGAGGTCGGCGAGCGCATCCTCCACCGGCGAGGCGGCCGGCGCCGCAGGCACGGGCGGCGGGGCGAACAGGTCGACCTGCGCGGTGCCGGCGCGCTGCTGCCCTTCGAGCGCCTCGAGCGCCGCGCGCGCCTGGCGGATCACCGACGACGGCATGCCGGCGAGTTGCGCCACCTGCACGCCGTAGCTGCGGCTCGCCGGCCCGGCCTCGATCTGGTGCAGAAACACGATGTCCCTGCCGGCGCCTTCCACCGCGCTGACGTGCACGTTGATCGCGCGCGGGTGCTTCTGCGGGAACGCGGTGAGCTCGAAGTAGTGCGTCGCGAACAACGTGAACGCACGGCAGCGGTCGTGCAGGTGGGTCGCGATCGCGCCGGCCAGCGCCAGGCCGTCGAAGGTGCTCGTGCCGCGGCCGATCTCGTCCATCAGCACCAGCGACTGTTCGGTCGCGGCGTGCAGGATCGCGCTGGCTTCCGTCATTTCGAGCATGAACGTGGACTGCGCGTTGGCCAGATCGTCGGCGGCGCCGATGCGCGTGTGGATGGCGTCGATCGGCCCCAGCCGGCACGCCGTGGCGGGCACGTACGAGCCCATCGCCGCCAGCAGCGCGATCAGCGCGACCTGGCGCATGTAGGTGCTCTTACCGCCCATGTTGGGGCCGGTGACGACGAGCATGCGCGTCTTCGCGTCGAGCCGGCAGTGGTTGGCGATGAAGGGCCCGCCGCCGGTCCCGGCCAGCCGCGCCTCGACCACGGGGTGGCGGCCGGCGTCGATGTCGAGGCACGGGTGGGCGACGAACTGCGGCCGGCACCAGTTCAGCGTCGCCGCGCGCTCGGCCAGCGCCGCCAGCGCGTCGAGCGCGGCCAGTGCGCGCCCTGCGGCGCCGAGCGCGGGAAGAAACGGCTGCAGCGCGTCGAGCAGCTGCTCGTAGAGCCACTTCTCGCGAGCCAGCGCGCGCTCATGCGCCGACAGTGCCTTGTCCTCGAACGCCTTCAGCTCGGGGGTGACGAAGCGCTCGGCGTTCTTCATCGTCTGGCGGCGCTGGTAGTCCGCAGGCACCTTGTCCTTGTGCCCCGCGGTGACCTCGATGTAGAAGCCGTGCACCTTGTTGAACTGCACGCGCAGGTTGGCGATGCCGGTGCGCGCGCGCTCGCGCGCTTCGAGGTCGAGCAGGAAGGCGTCGCAGTTCTGGGCGATGCCGCGCAGTTCGTCGAGCTCGGCGTCGAAGCCCGGGGCGACGACGCCGCCGTCGCGCAGCAGCACCGCGGGCTCGTCGGCGATCGCGCGCTGCAGCAGGTTGTGGACCGCCGGCGGCGGGTGCAGCGCGGCGTGCAGGGTGTCGAGCAGGTCGACGCCCGACGGCGCCACGCCGCGCAGCGCCGGCAGCGTGGCCAGCGTCGTGCGCAGGCCGGCGAGCTCGCGCGGGCGCACCTGGCGCAGCGCAATGCGCGCCGTGATGCGTTCGATGTCGCTGACGTGGCGCAGCTGTTCGCGCAGCGGCTCGAAGCCTTCGGCGAGCAGGCGCGCGATCGCCTCGTGCCGCTGCGTCGCGGTGCCGCGCTCGCGCTGCGGGTGCGTCAGCCAGTGGCGCAGCAGCCGGCTGCCCATGCCGGTTCGGCAGGTGTCGAGCAGCGCGAGCAGCGTCGGCGCGCCGGGGTCGGACTCGCCGCGCAGCGTCTGCACGAGCTCTAGGTTGCGCACCGTCGTCGGTGGCAGGTCGAGCAGTTCGTTCGCGCGCTCGACGGCGAGCGTCGTGACGTGCGCCAGAGCCTGGCCCTGCGTGTGCTCGGCGTAGGCCAGCAGCGCTGCGGCGGCCGCATGCGCGACGGGCAGGTCCTGGGCGTTGAAGCCGGCCAGCGTCGCGACCTCGAGAAGCTCGAGCAGCTTGCGTTCGCCAAGCCTGGCGTCGAACTGCCACGCCGGGCGCGTCGTGCGCACGGCGCGATGCTGTGCGAGGGCCGTCTGCGGCTCGTCGCGGTCGACGAGGATCTCGGCCGGGCTCAGGCGCGCGAGCCAGGTCGGCAGCTGCGCCTCGCCGCACTCCGTAAGGCCGAGCTGGCCGCTCGCGAGCCCGAGCCAGGCGAGGCCGAACGTGGCGCGCTGGCGCGCGACGGCCAGCAGCAGCGTGTCGACGCGCTCGCTCATCAGCTCCGTGTCGGTCACCGTGCCCGGCGTGACGATGCGCACCACCTTGCGTTCGACCGGCCCCTTGCCGACGCCGACCTCGCCCACCTGCTCGGCGATCGCGACCGACTCGCCGAGGCGGATCAGCTTGCCGAGATAGCTCTCGACCGCGTGCACCGGCACCCCGGCCATCACCACCGGCTCGCCGGCGCTCGCCCCGCGTGTGGTCAGCGTGATGTCGAGCAGCCGGTGCGCCTTGCGCGCGTCGTCGTAGAACAGCTCGTAGAAGTCGCCCATGCGGTAGAA
>JALOSD010000323.1 GCA_025458585.1 Burkholderiaceae bacterium
CAGCAGCGCGTGCGCGCGCTGCCGGCGCGCCTGCGCCAGCGCCGGCTCGAGCCACGGCAGCGGCAGGCGGCCGTCGGCGTCGATCACGCCAGGCGCTCCCCGGCGGCGTGGACGACGCGCGCCCAGACCGCGTCGCGGTCGCCGTCGGCAGCGATGCGCACGAAGCGCTGCGGCGCGGCGGCGGCGCGCGCCGCGTAGCCGTCGCGCACGCGGGTGAAGAAGGCGGCGTCCTGGCGTTCGAACCGGTCGGGCGCGCGCGCGGCGGCGCGGCGCTCGGCGGCCAGCGCCGGGTCGAGGTCGAACCAGAACGTCAGGTCGGGCTGACGCTGCGGGTGCACCCAGCGCTCGAGCTGCGCCAGCACGTTGAGGTCGAAGCCGCGCCCACCGCCCTGGTAGGCGAAGGTCGCGTCGGTGAAGCGGTCGGCGCCGGCTCGACCGCCGTCACCAGGTGGTCGCGCCGGGCGGCGAACACGAGTAGCGTCTCGGTCAGCGCGTCCATCGGCCGGTGCAGGATCAGCTCGCGCAGCGCCTCGGCGAGTTCGCTACCGCCGGGCTCGCGCGTGAGCACGACGTCGTGGCCGCGCGCGCGCAGCCACTGCTCGAACGCCGCCAGGTGCGACGATTTGCCGGCGCCGTCGATGCCTTCGAAGGTGATGAACAGGCCGCGCGACATCGGCGGGGATTCAGCGCTGCCCGCGCTGGTAGCGATTGACGGCGCGATTATGGGCGTCGAGCGTTTCGCTGAAGACGCTCGAGCCGTCGCCGCGGGCGACGAAGTACAGCGCTTTCGTCGGCTCGGGGTTCACCGCGGCGCGCAGCGACGCCAGCCCCGGCATCGCGATCGGCGTCGGCGGCAGGCCGGCGCGGGCGTAGGTGTTGTACGGGTTGTCGGTTTCGAGGTGGCGGCGCGTCAGGTTGCCGTCGAAGGCCTCGCCGAGGCCGTAGATCACCGTCGGGTCGGTCTGCAGCCGCATGCCGATGCGCAGCCGGTTGACGAACACGCCGGCGACCCGGCCGCGGTCGGCCTCGACGCCGGTCTCCTTCTCGACGATCGAGGCCAGGACGAGCGCCTCGTCGGGTGACTTCAGCGGCAGGTCGCCAGCGCGCTGCGCCCACGCGGCGTCGAGGTGACGCTGCATCGCGGCGTGCGCGCGCCTGAGCACCGTGAGGTCGCTGACGCCGCGGCTGTAGAGGTAGGTGTCGGGGAAGAACCAGCCTTCGGCCGGCTTGCCGGGCGAGGCGAGTGCCGCCATCACCTCGGCGTCGCTCATGCCGGCGATCGTCTGCCGCAGCGCCGGCGCGGCGGCGAGCGCGGCGCGGAGCTGGCGGAACGTCCAGCCCTCGATCAGCCGCACCGCCTCGAGCACCTCGTCACCGCGCACCATCTTGGCCAGCAGCTCGCGTGGCGTGACCCCGCTGTGCACCTCGTAGCTGCCGGCGCGGATGCGCGGCGCGTCGCCCGACCAGCGGAACCATTGATAGAGCAGCTCGGGCGACGCGCGCACGCCGGCGTCGACCCAGGCCTGCGCGACGGCGCGCGGCGAGGTGCCGCGCTCGATCGACACTTCGACGACCGGCTGTGCAAGGGCGAGCGGCCGATCGAGCCACCACCGCACGCCGACGGCGAGTGCTGCGGCCGCGAGCGCGAGCGCCGCCAGCGCGCCGCCCAGGATCCACGGCCATCGCCCCTTCATTGTCTTGCCGCGGTGGCCGCACGACGACCCATGGCGGCTGATGATAATGGTTCGCATGAACGAAGCCGCGACCCTCCCCTCCCTGGCCGCCGACGGCGCCGTGGCGCTCACGCCGTGGGGCGTGATCACCGCCGAAGGCGCCGACGCCGCCCATTTCCTGCACGGCCAGCTGACGCAGGACGTCGAGCACCTCGACGCTGCACGTGCGCGCCCGGCCGGCTACTGCTCGCCCAAGGGCCGGCTGTCGATGTTCGTGCTGCGCGCGAAGTGCAAGCTGCGCGACGCGAGCGCCGAGCTGCGCCTGCTCGGACTGACCGGCGCGTCGGCGCGCGCCTGGCTCGGCGCCGCTGCCGGCGCGCCGCCGTGGAGCAGCGTCGCGCACGCCGGCGGCCGGGTGATCCGCCTGCCCGACGCGGCGGGCGTCGAGCGCTGGCTGCTCGCGCTGCCGGCCGCCGACGCGCCGCCGCCGCTGCCGGCGCTGCCGCTCGCGCAGTGGCAGTGGCTCGAGGTGGCGAGCGGCGTGCCGACGATCGTCGGCGCGACGGTCGAGCAGTTCGTGCCGCAGATGGTCAACCTCGAGCTCGTCGGCGGTGTCCATTTCCAGAAGGGCTGCTACCCGGGGCAGGAGGTCGTCGCGCGCAGCCAGTACCGCGGCACGCTCAAGCGCCGCGCGTTCCTGTTCCGCGCCGACGCACCGGCCGCGCCGGGCCAGGAGGTCTACGCCACCGACGATCCGTCGCAGCCTGCCGGCATGGTTGCCAATGCGGCGTCGCTCGAGGGGCTCGGCCACCTCGCGCTCGTCGAGCTCAAGCTCGCCGCGCTCGACCAGCCGCTCGCGCTCGGGGCCCCCGACGGGCCGCGGCTGCAACGCGTCGCGATGCCGTACGCGGTGCCGCTGGAGGCCGCGTGACACCGAACGGTCGGCGCGCCGCGTGATGCCCGAGCCCGGCGCGCGCCGGCTGTTCGTCTACTACCGCGTCGCGATCGCCGACCTGCCAACCGCCGTCGCCGCCGTGCGCGAGCTCCAGGACGCGCTGCGCGCGCGTCACCCGGGCGTGGACGCCGCGCTGCTGCGCCGCCCCGACACGCGCGACGGCACCGCCACGCTGATGGAGACCTACGCCGCCCCCGGCGGCGTCGATGACGCGCTCGCCGCCGATATCGAGCGCCTTGCAGTCAACGCCGGCCTGCCCGGCCCGCGGCACGTCGAAGTGTTCGAGCCGCTGGCCTGACGCTGGCGGCGCCTGCGTCAGGCTGCCGCCGCCGGCGGTGCCACCACGCGCGCCATCGCGACATGGGCGATGCCGGCCTCGTCGAACGGCTCGCCGCGCACCGCGAAGCCCTGGCGGCGGTAGAAGCTCTCGGCACTGCGCTGCGCGTGCAGCAGCACCTCGCACTCGCCGCGGCCGCGTGCGACGCCGACGAGCGCGTCGAGGATCGCCGCACCGATGCCCGCGCCGCGCATGTCGTGCCGCACCGCCATGCGGCCGATCTTGGCCACGCCCGGCGCGTGCTCGAGCAGCCGACCGGTGCCCAGCGCCATGCCGAAGCGGTTGTAGGCCACCGCGTGCACCGCGTTGGCGTCGGCCGCGTCCCACTCGAGCTCGGCCGGGATCTTCTGCTCCTGCACGAACACCGCGGTGCGCAGCGCCTGTGCCTCGCGGCCGAGCTCGTCCCAGGTGCCCACGCGCACGTCGAGCATCGGCTCGCCGCGCTCGAACGCGGCGAGCGCGTCGCGCAACTGCGGCGGCACCGGCTGCGAGGTCTGCGTCGACGGGTCGGCGAACACGTAGACGAGCTCGCCCGAGATCAGCAGCTCGTCGCCGCGGAAGATGCCGGCGGCGAAGCCCATCGACGAGTTGCCGATGCGCGCGCACTTCATGCCGACGTCGAGCCGGTCCTCGTAGTGCGCCGAGGCGTGGTACTCGATCGTCGCCTTGCGCACGTACAGGTCGCCCTGCAGCAGCTCCATCGTCTCGTGGTACGGCATCGCCATCGCGCGCCAGTAGCCGGCCACGGCGGTGTCCATGTACATCAGGTAGTGGCCGTTGAACACGATT
>JALOSD010000003.1 GCA_025458585.1 Burkholderiaceae bacterium
GAAGCATCAACCATGCTAGGCCGGGCGCAGTGCGCCGTCTTCCCGCGGTTGCGGGGTGCCGGGTCGGCCGTCGGTGCGCGGCGCCCTGGCGGCGTGCGGTCGATCACGCACCAGGCAGGCCCCAGGCACACCCTTGGTGCGTGCCCGGCTCAAGGAAAACCACAGGCCGGCGTACCGAACCCGGGCGGGACAATCCCACACAAACTCGACTCACTCGAACGTTCCAGGAGATCGTCATGTCGCTATCCGCTGTCCGCTCGCTCGCCGTCGCCGGTTTGCTCGCCCTTGCGGGCCATGCCTCGGCTCAGGTCACGCTGTCGATGTCGTCGTGGGTGCCGCCGACGCATACGCTCACCGAGACGCAGAAGGCCTGGTGCGAGATGCTCGCGCAGAAGGCCGCCGGCAAGGTGCGCTGCAACCAGCTGCCGCGCGCTGTCGTCGCGGCGCCGGGCACCTTCGATGCCGTGCGCAACGGTCTCGTCGACCTGTCGTTCACGGTGCACGGCTACACGCCGGGCCGCTTCACGACGACGCAGATGGCCGAATTCCCGTTCCTCGGTGATTCGGCCGAGGCTTCGTCGGTCGCATTCCAGCGCATCTACCAGAAGACGCCGGCGATGCAGGAGGAGCACAAGGGCGTGAAGGTGCTGGCCGTGTTCACCCACGGCCCGGGCATCGTGTTCAACACCAAGCGCCCGATCGCGAAGGTCGACGACTTGAGCGGGCTCAAGTTCCGTGTCGGCGGCGGTATGGTCAACGAGATCAGCAAGTCGCTGGGCATGAATGTCACGCTCAAGCCCGCGCCCGAGAGCTACGAACTGCTGTCGACCGGCGTCATGGACGGCACGCTGTTCCCGGCCGAGTCGGTCGAGGGCTTCAAGATCGACAAGGTCATCAAGTACGCGACGACCTTCCCCGGAGGCCTGTACAACACGAGCTTCGTGTTCATGATGAACGAGAACACGTACAACAGCCTGCCGGCCGACGTGAAGAAGATCGTCGACGAGATGTCGGGCGAGTTCGCCGCGCGCATGATCGGGCAGGGCTGGGACAAGGTCGACCGTCGCGGCATGGCGTTCATGCAGGCCGCCGGCGTGCAGTTCACGAAGGCCGACGCCGCGTTCGTCGACGCAATCAAGCAGCGTACCGCCGGCCTCGAGGACACGTGGGCGAAGGCCGCCGAAGCCAAGGGCATGAAGGACCCGAAGAAGGCGCTCGGCGAGTTCCGCGCCGAGATCAAGAAGCTGCAGTGAGCGATACTGCAGGGCACCGGCGCCGCGCCGATGCCGCCTGACGCGAGCCGGCCTGCGGGCCGGCTCTTTGTTGTCGCCCCGACGTGAGATCGCTGCTCAATACCCTGTGCGGCACGCTGGCCGCGGTCGCGCTGTTCGCGATCATGCTGCTGACGTTCGTCGACGTCGGCGGGCGCAAGTTCCTCGACACCTCGCTGCCCGGCGCGCTCGAGCTGACCGAGATGTTGATGGTCGTCGTGATCTTCGCCGGCCTGCCGCTCGTGTCCCTGCGCGGCGAGCACGTGACGTTCGACTCGCTCGACCCCTTCATCCCGCGCGCGGTGCGGCTAGTGCAGCACCTTGTCGTCGACCTGTTGTGCGCGGCGATGCTGCTGTTCATCGCCTGGCTGATGTGGACCAAGGCCGGCCAGCTGGTCGAATACGGTGACGTCTCGGCGCGGCTGAAGATCCCGGTCGCGCCCTTCGTCTATGCGATGAGCGTGCTGTGCGCGGTCACGGCCGCGGTGCACCTGCTGCTGATCGTCCGGCCGGTGGCGCACCGCCACGTCGGCGTCGAGGAGTCGGCGTGAGGCGCGTGCGCGGGCCCGTGCAGCCATGACCGAGGCGCTGCTCGGCTTCGCCGCCGTGTTCGTGCTCGCGCTGCTGCGCGTGCCGCTGGCGTTCGCGATGGGGCTGGTCGGCGTCGTCGGGTTGGCGCTGGTGCGCAGCTGGCCGGCGTCGTTCGCGAGCACCTCGCTCGTCGTCTACGAGACCGGGTTCGCGTACATCCTCAGCGTGATCCCGCTGTTCATCCTGATGGGCAACTTCGTCGCCCGTGCCGGCCTCGCCCACGAGCTGTACCGCGCGGCGTACTCGTTCATCGGCCACTTCCGCGGCGGGCTGGCGCACGCCACCGTCGTCTCGTGCGCCGGCTTCGGCGCGATCTGCGGCTCGTCGATCGCGACCGCGGCGACGATGAGCCGCGTCGCCTACCCATCGATGAAGAAGCTCGGCTACGCCGACTATCTGAGCGCGGGCGTGATCGCCGCCGGCGGCACGCTGGGAATCATGATCCCGCCGTCGACGATCCTGGTCATCTACGGCATCGTCACCGAGACCAACATCGGCAAGCTGTTCGCCGCTGGCGTGATCCCCGGGCTGTTGTGCGCGGCGATGATGATGGTCGCGATCGCGATCATCGTCTGGCGCGACCCCGCCGCCGGCCCGACCGGCGAGCGTGCCACCTGGGGCGAGCGGCTGCAGGCGGTCAAGGGCGTGTGGGGCGTCGCGCTGCTCGTGGTGATCGTGCTCGGCGGCATCTACGGCGGCGTGTTCACCGCCACCGAAGGCGCGGGCATCGGCGCCTTCGGCGCCTTCGTGTTCGCCTGGCTGCGGCGCACGCTGACGTGGCGCGTCCTGTCAGAGGTGCTGGTCGACAGCGCACGCACGACCGCGATGCTGTTCACGATCCTGATCGCGGCGACGATGTTCGCGAACTTCATCAACATGACGTCGATGCCGTACGACCTCAAGGACTGGATTCTCGAGCTCGGTCTGCCGCCGCTGGCGGTCGTCGGCGCGATGATGGTGATCTACATCCTGCTCGGCACCATCATGGAGGAGCTGTCGATGGTGCTGCTGACGCTGCCGGTCTTCTTCCCGATCGTCGTCGGCCTCGGCTTCGACCCGGTGTGGTTCGGCGTGCTGATCGTGCTCGTCGTGCAGATCGGGCTGATCAGCCCGCCGGTGGGGCTGAACCTGTTCGTGCTGAACTCGCTGCTGCGCGACGTGCCGCTGACGCAGATCTACCGAGGCGTGTGGATGTTCGTCGTCGCGCTGGTCGCGGCGCTGTTCCTGGTCCTCGAGTTCGCGCCGATCGCGCTCTGGCTGCCGGGGTTCATGCCCTGAACGCAGGGGCCTTCACGGCCGCCCGGCGTGCGGCACGTCAACCCGTACCGTCCACAGCTGTGCCTCGCGGGCGTCGCGACGTGCATGCTCGTTGAAATCGGGCGCAACGCACAGGAACAGCGTGCGGCCGTCGTCGCCGCCGAGCGCGCACGCGAACACGCCGAGCGGCGCTGTCGACAGCGTCTGCACGATCTCGCCGCCTTCGCGCACGCGCACGACGCGCTGGCCGATCGCGTCGGCGATCCACACGCAGCCCTCGGCGTCGAGCGTGCAGCCGTCGGGCGCGATCGCGAGCTGACCGAGCACGCCCATGAAGTCGGTCGCGGTCGGCAGTGGCGCGAACGTGGCCCAGTCGCGGCGCGGGCCGAGGCTGCCGTCGGCCGCGATGTCGAATGCCGACATCCGGTTGCCGAAGCTCTCGCCGACGATCAGCGTGCGCCCGTCGGGGGTGATCACCGAGCCGTTCGGGAAGCACAGGTCGTGCGCGACGGCGTGCACGCTGCCGTCGGGGTCGACGCGCGCCAGGGTGGCGCGCTGCGGCGGCGCGCCGCTCATCAGGTCGAAGCCGAAGTTGCCGACGTAGGCGCGGCCGAGCGCATCGACGACCATGTCGTTGCAGTGGCCGCCGGCGACCGCCGACAGGTCGGCGTGCACGACGAGTGTGCCGTCGGCCTCGCGGCGCAGCAGCTTGCGGTCTCGCATCGAGACGACGAGCAGGCGCCCGTCGGGCAGCCAGCCGATCCCCGACGGTTGCTGCGGTACCTCGGCGATCGTCTCGACCCGGCCGGCGAGGTCGACGGCGAGCACGCGGTGCGTGTAGAAGTCCGACAACCACAGGCGGCCGTCGTGCCAGCGTGGCGCCTCGAGGAACGACAGGCGGGTGATCAGCGGGGTGAAGGCGGTCGAGGCCATGGGTGCGCTCCGGGAACGGCAGCGGCGACCGTACCGCGCGCGGACGGCTCAGCGTACCGGTGCAAACCCCGCCGCCCGCCAACGCACGAGCCGCCAGCCGAGCAGGAGGGCGATGACCGCGGCGTACACGCCGACCTCGACGAAGTCGTTCTTGCCCGCGCGCATCCAGAAGAAGTGCAGGATCGCCAGCCCCGCGACGGCGTAGACGGCACGGTGCAGGAGCTGCCAGCGGCGCGCGCCCAGCGCCCGGATCGCGCGGTTGAACGAGGTCGCCGCCAGCGGCAGCATCAGCAGCAGGGCCGCGGTGCCGACGAGGATGAACGGGCGCTTGGCAATGTCGCGCACGATGTCGGCCACGACGAAACCCATGTCGAGCCAGGCGTAGCACAGCATGTGCAGCGCGGCGTAGAAGAACGTGAACAGGCCCAGCATGCGGCGAAAGCGCGCCAGCGACGGCAGGCCTGCCGCCTGCCGCAGCGGCGTGACGGCCAGCGTCAGGCACAGCAAGCGCAGCGTCCAGTCGCCGGTGCCGCGGATCAGCGCTTCGGCCGGATTCGCGCCGAGCGTGTTCGTGACGGCGCCGTGCAGCAGCCCTGCGAACGGCACGAGCGCGAGCAGGAGCAGTCCCGGCTTGACGGCGCGGTGGCGCAACGCCGCGTCGACGCGCGCCGCGGGCGGCGGACGGTTGCCGTCAGAAGAACCGGCGCAGGTCCATGCCGGCATAGAGCTGTCCGACCTGGGCCTCGTAGCCGTTGAACATCAGCGTCGGGCGCTTGCGCTGCAGCAGCCCGTCCTCGCCGATGCGCCGCTCGGTCGCCTGGCTCCAGCGGGCATGGTCGACCTTCGGGTTGACGTTCGAGTAGAAGCCGTATTCGTGCGGCGCGGCGACGACCCAGCTTGCGGCCGGCTGCTTCTCGACGAAGCGGATCTTCACCAGGCTCTTGCCGCTCTTGAAGCCGTACTTCCACGGCACGACGAGGCGCAGCGGCGCGCCGTTCTGGTTCGGCAGCACCTCGCCGTAGAGACCGAAGGCGAGCAGCGTCAGCGGGTGCATCGCCTCGTCCAGGCGCAGCCCCTCGACGTAGGGCCACAGCAGCACCGACGAGCGCAGCCCGGGCATCTGGGCGCGGTCGGCCAGCGTCACGAACTCGACGTACTTGGCGTTGCCCGTCGGCTCGACGCGGCGGATCAGTTCCGACAGCGACCAGCCGACCCACGGGATCACCATCGACCAGCCCTCGACGCAGCGCAGGCGGTAGATGCGCTCTTCCATCGGCGCGAGCTTCATCAGCTCGTCGACGTCGTAGACCTTCGGCTTGCCGATCTCGCCTTCGACGGCGACCGTCCACGGCCGCGTCTTCAGGCGGTGCGCCTCGCGTGCCGGGTCGGCCTTGTCGGTGCCGAACTCGTAGAAATTGTTGTAGCCCGTGACGTCGGCGTACGGCGTGAGCTTGTCCATCGTCACGGCGCCGGCGACCTCGCTCTTCGCGCCGGGCAGCGGCGCGAGCCTGCCGGGGCGCGCGAACGACGCGCGCGCGTCGCGCGCCGCCCACAGGCCGAGCGCGGTGCCGGCGCCGGCCGTGGCCGCGAGTTGCAGCAGACGGCGGCGCTGCTCGAACACGCGCCGCGGCGTGATCTCGGAGGCCACCGGTTGGACGAAACCGCGGTCTTTCAGGTACTGCATGCCCACTCCGATCGTGCCGACGCAACGAAGTTCGCGCCGGCGGGGGCGCCGGTTACAGCTCGCCGTAGGAATGCAGTCCCGACAGGAACATGTTGACGCCGAGGAAGGCGAACGTCGTCACCGCGAGGCCGACGAGCGCCCACCACGCCGAGATCGTGCCGCGCAGCCCCTTCATCAGCCGCATGTGCAGCCAGGCGGCGTAGTTCAGCCACACGATCAGCGCCCAGGTTTCCTTCGGATCCCAGCTCCAGTAGCCGCCCCAGGCCTCCGCGGCCCAGAACGCGCCGAGGATCGTCGCGATCGTGAAGAACGCGAAGCCGACCGCGATCGCCTTGTACATCACGTCGTCGAGCACCTCGAACGACGGCAGGCCGGCGGCGATGCGCCGGCGCAGCGCGATGATGCCGCCGACCAGCAGCGCGCTCGCGCCGAAGTAGATCGCCCAGAAATTGCTGATGCCGCCGTCGGGCGCCTTGCGGAACAGCAGCGGCTCGAAGCACAGCACGACGCCCAGCGCCCACAGCGGCGCGAGCTTCCACCAGCGCGTCTCCTCGGCCTGCTGCTTGATGAGGTAGGCGAAGGCGACCATCGCGGCGATCGCGAACGTGCCGTAGCCGACGAAGTTGGTCGGCACGTGCAGCTTCATCCACCAGCTCTGCAGCGCGGGCACCAGCGGCTGGATCTCGTGCGCCTGACGGTCGACCGTGTACCAGAGCAGGAAGCCGACCGCCGCGCTGACGATCAGCATCGCGAACGCGCCGAGCGCCTTTGTCTTGTAGACCTGTTCGTAGTAGAGGTAGAACAGGGCCGTCATCCAGCAGAACAGCACGAACACTTCGTACAGGTTGCTGACCGGGATGTGGCCGATGTCGGGCGCGATCTGGTGGCTCTCGTACCAGCGCACGAGCGAGCCCACCAGCGCCATGAACACCGCTGCCCACGCCAGCCGCGAGCCGATGCGCTGCGCCGTGTTGTCCTGCCCGGCGCGGGGGGTGGCGAAGACGCCGATCCAGTAGAAGGTCGTGCTCATGAAGAACAGCACGCTCATCCACAGGATCGCGCTCTGACTCGACAGGAAGTACTTCAGCAGGAACACGTTGTCGGCCGCGGCGAGGTCGGCGCCGAAGCCGTCGGTCGTGCGCGCGTACAGGCCAATGGCCAGCAGCGTCGCCGCGCCGACGCCGAGCGACAGCGTGCGCAGCGGACGCCAGAACCAGCCGAGCGCGATCACCACCGGCGCGCTGCCGGCGAGGATCCACTTCTCGTAGATGTCCATCGACGCGCCGTAGCGCCAGAACGCGAACGCGGTGCCGGCGAGCACGAGCGCGGCGAACAGCCAGTCGTAGGCGCTGCGTGACGCCAGGCCCGAGGGCGGGCGGCCGAGCGGGAGCGTGCGGGTGGTCGTGGTGGCGGTGTTCATCGGGATTCGGTTGCGGCGGCGGGCCGCAGGATCGCTTGTTGCAGGCGTTCGAACTCGGCGTCGGCCTCGAGCGTGCGGCGCGTCGTCGACAGCGCGGCGACGATGCGCGTGCCGCCATCGGCGGCCAACCCGTGGGCTTCGAGCCAGATCCACAGCCGGCGTTCCCGCACGTACAGCATCGCGAACACGCCGACGATGAGCAGCACGGCGCCGAGGTAGACGAGGTTCTTGCCCGGCGCGCGTGCGACCTGGAACACGCTCGCTTGCACCTGGGTGAAGTCCGCGAGCTGCAGCATCAGCGGTGCCGGATAGAAGTAGCTGTCCGACAGCGACATCAGCGCCTGCGTCATGAACGCCTGCGTACGCTCGTCGGTCGGCATCGGCGACTGCCCGGCCGCCTCGCGCGAAGCGTTGAGCAGCTCGAACAGGCTGCCGTTGAGGATGCGCAGCAGCACCTCCGAGACGCGCTCGCGCTCCACCTCCGGTACCGTGGCTTCGAGGAAGCGCGCGACCGACGTCAGCCCGCCCTTGACCGGCACGTCGGCCATCGGGCCGTTGCCGCCGGCGGCGAACTCCTCCGGCTCGTCGCCGGCGAACAGCGTCAGCAGCCGCAGCGACGTCACGCGCAGCTGCTCGTTCATCTCGGTACGGCCGTCGGGCGTCGCGGCGGCGGCGTAGCGGCGCGCCGCGAGCTCGCGCAGCGCCGGATCGTCGAGCGCGTTGCGCAGCTGCACCCAGGTGTCGATATCGGCAGCATGTAGTTGTGGTACTCGCGCGCCTGCCCGCTCGCGTCGCGCAGCTTGTAGGTGACCGAGGGGCCGACGTTGCGCAGGTGCTTCGGCGACCTCACCTTCGCGCCCGAGCCGAGGTGGCCCTCGAGCGTCGAACGCAGGTCGACGCGCCGCGGGTCGGCGCCCGAGGCCGACTGGTCGCCGCCGAAGTTCTCGACGTTGATCACGCGCAGCCCCGTGAACTCGAGCTGCAGCGCTTCGCCGCCGCGCGACAGCGTCGTGCTGCTGCCGACGACGCCCTCGATCTCGAACTCGCGCGCGCCGGCCTCGAGCGGGACCGCACGCAGCTTGAGCCGCGAGCCGCCGTCGTCGAAGCTGCTCTGGTAGATCGCGACGCCGCGGTGGAACGCCGGGTGGTTGACCTCGATGCGGGCCTCGCGTGCTTCGCCGGTCTCGCGGTCGTGGATCACGACCTCGCTCGCGAAGAGCTTCGGCATGCCCGTCTCGTAGTAGTCGACGATGAAGCGCTTGAGCTCGATGTCGAACGGCAGGTCCTGCAGCACGACGCCGTCGGGCATCGACAGGATCGCGGTGCCGGCGCGGCCGCCCTCGGGTACGAGCAGGTTCGCGCGGTAGGTCGGGTTGCGCGGGCTCAGCCGGTGCTCGGCCGGCACCTCGGAGATCAGCCCGCCGCCGGCGTAGCTGCTCTTGTCCTGCAGCCACATCTGCGCGCGCACGACGAGGTCGCCGTCGAACAGGCCGCCGAGACAGATCAGCACGATCGACGAGTGCGCGGCGAGGTAGCCGATCTTGTTCGCCGAGCCCTTGCGCGCGGCGACCATCGTGCCGTTCGGCCGCTCCTGCACCTTGGCCTTCCAGCCGCCCTGGCCGAGCAGCGCCGCGACGCGATCGAGCGCGGCGGCGCGCGACTCGGCGACGACCCCCTGCGCCTTGTGGTGGAACGCCTGCAGCGACTGCTCGCGCACGTTCTCCTTGTAGGCCTTCAGGTCGGCCATGATCTTCGGCGTGTTGCGCGCGATGCACAGACTCGTCGAGACGACGAGGAACGCGAGGATCAGCAGGAACCACCAGGCGCTGTAGACCGTGTACAGGCCCACGGCGCCGAAGACGTCGGCCCAGAACGGGCCGAACTGGTTGACGTAGTTGTTGAACGGCTCGTGCTGCTTGACGACGGTGCCGATGACCGACGCGATGCAGATCAGCGTCAGCAGCGAGATCGCGAACCGCATCGACGACAGCAGTTCGACCATCTCGCGCAGCAGGCGCGAGCGGCTCGGCATTTCGACGCCGGCGGTGGACACGCTCATGCGCAGATTATCGGTGGCCGAACCCGCGAGGCCGAGATCCCTCGGCCGATGTCCGGCCATTGGCGCGGGACAAGCGCGGCGGTCTCGGCGCCGCGGCGGTCGGCTGTCAGCGCAGGCCGGCGATGTAGTCGGCCAGCGCCGTGATCTCGCGGTCGCTCAGGTTGGCCGAGATCGTCATCATCTGCGCGTTGTTCGCGCGCTCGCCGGAGCGGAACGCGCGCAGCTGCGCCTCGGTGTACTCGGCGTGCTGGCCCGCCAGGCGCGGGTACTGCGCCGGGATGCCGGCGCCGTTCGGGCTGTGGCAGCCGGCGCAGGCGGGCACGTTCTTGCTCGCGATGCCGCCGCGCCAGATGCGCTCGCCTTGCAGCACGAGCCCGGCGTTTTGCGCGGTACCGGCAAGCGGCGGCTTGCTGGCGTAGAACGCGGCGACGTTGCGCATGTCCTCGTCGCTGAGCCCGCTGGCCATGCCCTGCATGATCGCGTTGACGCGCCGCCCGGCCTTGAACTCGCGCAACTGCTTGGCCAGGTACTCGGGATGCTGGCCGACCAGGATCGGGTTCGCCGGCGCGCCGCGCGTGCCGTCGACCGTGTGGCAGGCGATGCACATCTGCGTCGCGATCTCCTGCCCCCGTGCGAGGTCGGGTTTCGCCGCCGCCGTCGCGCCGGCCGCGGAAGCCGCCAGCGGCGCGAGAAGGGTCGTGGCCAGTACAGCGGCGGCCAGCAGCGGGGCGGGGATCGACTTCATGGGGGAGGTTTCGCGAGACAACAAACCGCCGAATTCTACAATCGCCCATGATGGCCGCTTCCGCCCCTGCGGTTCCCGAGCGCGAGGCCCTGGCGTGGGCGCACAGCGCGCGCTTCCTGACGACCGCCAGCCGGCTCGACCAGCTGCCGGTCACCGACCTGCCCGAGATCGCGTTCGTCGGCCGCAGCAACGCCGGCAAGTCGACCGCGATCAACACCCTGGCGCAGCAGCGCAGGCTCGCGTTCGCGTCGAAGACGCCGGGGCGCACGCAGCACATCAACCTGTTCGCCGTCGGCCCGAAGGACGCCCCCGACACGCTGTTCGCCGACCTGCCGGGCTACGGCTACGCCGCCGTCGAGCGCGCGGCCAAGCTGCGCTGGCAGCAGGTGATGGC
Organism: Burkholderiaceae bacterium; assembly: GCA_025458585.1. Classification (GTDB taxonomy): domain Bacteria; phylum Pseudomonadota; class Gammaproteobacteria; order Burkholderiales; family Burkholderiaceae_C; genus Calidifontimicrobium. The sequence goes on from JALOSD010000003.1 coordinate 10,355, forward strand.
CGACTACCTCGAGGTGCGGCGCAGCCTGTCGGGCGTCGTGCTGCTCGTCGACGCGCGGCTCGGCCTGACGGACCTCGACCAGCGCCTGCTCGCGTTCATCGCGCCGCGCGTGGGCACCGGCGAAGTGAAGCTGCTCGTGCTGCTGACCAAGGCCGACAAGCTGTCGCGCAAGGACGCCGAAGCCGCATTGCGCTCGGCGGGCGAAGCGCTCGGTGCGCTGGCCACCGAGCACGCCGACATCGGGGTCACGCTGTTCTCGGCGCTGAAGAAGACCGGCGTCGGCGACGTCGCCGTGACCCTGCGGCAATGGGTGCGGCCGCTGGCGCGCGCCGACGTCACCGTCGACGCCGGGCCCGGCGCATGACGGCGTCGATCGAAACCTTCGATGCCGCGCTGCCGCACGGCATCACGCTGTCGTGCCGCGCCTGCGGTGGCGAGGGCGCACCGCGCGTCGTCCTGCTGCACGGCTTTCCCGAGGCGGCCTTCGCGTGGGACGACGTGATGCAGCGGCTGGCCGGCCGTGCGCGCTGCGTCGCGCCGAACCTGCGGGGCTACGAACGTTCGTCGGCGCCGACCGAGGTCGAAGCGTACCGCGCTAGGCACCTGGTCGCCGACGTCAAGGCGCTGGTCGACCGGCTCGGCGGCACGGTCGACCTGCTGGTGGCACACGACTGGGGCGGGGCGGTGGCGTGGAACTTCGCCGTCCAGCACCCGGCCAGCCTGCGTCGGCTGCTGATCGTCAACGCGCCGCATCCGGCCACGTTCCTGCGCGACCTGCGTTCGAGCCCGGCGCAGCAGTCGGCCAGCGCCTACATGAACTTCCTGTGCCGCCCCGACGCCGAAACGCTGCTGGCCGAGAACGACTATGCGCGTCTGTGGCCGTTCTTCACGACCATGGGCGCCGCCGACGTCGCGCGCCCCGGCGGCGGCTGGCTGACCTCTGAAGTGCGCCAGCAGTACCGCGCCGTCTGGCGCCGCGGGCTGACGGGCCCGCTGAACTACTACCGCGCCTCGCCGCTGCGCCCGCCCACCGCGGCGGACTCGCCCGTGATGTCGTTGCAGTGGCCACCCGAGGCCGTCACCGTGCGCGTGCCGACGACGGTGCTGTGGGGCGAGGCCGACAGCGCGCTGCCGCCGGGCCTGCTCGACGGCCTGGACGCCTTCGTGCCCGACCTGCGCGTCGAGCGCGTGGCCGACGCCAGCCACTGGATCGTGCACGAACGTCCGGCGCTGGTGGCCGACACGATCGCGGCGCTGCTGCGCCAGGATCATGGCCGGCCGAGGTAGAAGACGAGCCCGAAGTAGCCCCGCCGCGCGTAGGTCATGCCGACCGACACCGGACCGATGCCGGTGTCCGAGCCGAGGTAGAGGCTGCCACCGGTGCGCAGGTCCGACCAGCTGGCGTCGTCGGTGCTTTGCCAAGCGTTGCCGGCTTCCAGCGAGCCGCCCAGCACCAGTCCGCGCGTGAAGGCGGCCGTACCCGTCAGCGGCGTGCGCCAGCCCAGGCGCAGCAGGGCGACGGTGTTGCCGCTGAACTGGTCCGTGCGATAGCCGGACAGCCGCTGGAAGCCGCCCAGCGTGTATCGCCCGATGATCTCGAGGCCCTCGGCGCTGGTCGCGTTGGCCAGCGCGTAGGCGTCGAACGTGTGCCCGCCGAAGGTCGCCACGCCCGAGGCTTCGATCTCGACGCGGTAATAGCGGTTGCTGCCCGAGGCGTCGTTGCGCACGCCGCCCGAGGCCGCGGCCTCGACGCGGTAGCCGCGCGTCGGGAAGAACGCGTAGTCGAGCTGGTCGACGACGGCGCGCGCGCGCAGGCCGGTCTCGGTGAAGCGCTGCGGCGCGAAGCCTTGCACCAGGTCGGCGACCGCGCTGTCGGGCTCGTTGTTGTAGCGCAGCCACCCCAGCCCGAGCCGCAATTCGCCGAGGCTGCCCCACGGGCGGCCGAGATCGACACCCACGTGCTGGGTGTCGTTCTGGAAGCGCGCGAGTTCGAGTGCCTTGCCGTCCTGGTCGCGGTAGAGGATCACCGGGCGCCTGCGCAACGCGAGGTGGGGCGCGACGAACCAGTCGTTTTGAAGTCCGAGCGACACGTTCAACGGCTGGTAGAGCTCGGTCGCCAGGGCCGGCTTCTCGCCGAGCTGCACGAAGTTGCGCCACTCGGCGCCGGCGGCGTTGAGCCAATGGCGCACGTGCAGCAGCTTGAGGTTGAAGCCGTTGTCGCCCGTGGTATCGGTCCGCAGGTTCAGGCCCACGCGCAGGTAGTCCGGCCCCCAGGGCTTTTCCTCGAGTTCGAACAGGATGCCTTCGCGCTCGCCGTCGCGCACGATGCGGTAGTCGGCGCGCACGTAGTCGCCGGTGGCGGCGAGGCGACGGGTGTCGTTCTCGGCCTTGGCGCGGTCGAACAGCTGGCCGGCCCGCGACTCGAACTGGTCCTGCAGGCGCTCGGGGTTGGTGAACGAGGCGCCCTGGAACTCGATGAATTCGAGTACCACCGCCGGGGCGGCGGCGCCGCCGCGCTGCGCCCGCCACGCCGCATAGGCCGTGGGCTCGAGCGCCAGCGGCGCGAGGCGCGGCAGTGCCTGCTCGGCGCCGGCGGCGCCGAGGTCGATCAGCTCGCGCGTGCGGTCGAAGTCGCCCGACGTGTACGTGCCGAGCTGAGGCGCCACCAGCACGTCGTCGCCCCGCAGCGACGCCACCGCGCGCTGCACGTTCTGCTCGGTCAGGATGTTGATCATCTGCGCCGTCACGCCGATCGCCGAGCCGAGCGTCTCGCGGCCTGCCAGCGGGGTGCCGATGTTGACCGCGATCACGATGTCGGCGCCCATCGCGCGCGCCACGCCCACCGGCAGGTTGTCGACCAGGCCGCCGTCGCCGAGGATGCGGCCGTCGACCTCGATCGGCGCGAACACGCCGGGCACGCTCATGCTCGAGCGCAGCGCGAGCGCCAGGTCGCCCTCGCTCAGCACGACCGGCTGGCCGGTCTCCATGTCGGTGGCGACGGCGCGAAACGGGATCGGCAGGCGGTCGAACGCGGTCACGTTGCGCACCGGCAGCGTGTAGCGGCGCAGCAGCGTCTCCAGGCCGCGGCTCGAGACCGCCGACAGCGGCGCGCGCACCTTGCCTTCGCGCAGGCCGAACTCGACCGCCGACGGCACTTCGAAGTCCTCCTCCTTGCGCCGCTGCGACAGGTCCTGGCGATCGACGCGGTTGGCGAACACGTCGGACCACTCGACCTGCAGCAGCTCGCGTTCCAGCCGCTCGGCGTCCATCCCGCTGGCGTACAGGCCGCCGATGATCGCGCCCATCGAGGTGCCGGCGATGACGTCGATCGGGATGCGCTCGCGCTCGAGCACCTTGAGCACGCCGACGTGCGCGAGGCCGCGCGCCCCGCCCCCCGAGAGCACCAGGCCGATGCGCGGGCGCTGCCCGGTGCCGGGCATCGCAGCCGGGGAGGCGGCTGCAGGCGCGACGGCGGCGGGCCCTTCGTTCGCCAGTGCGGCCATGCAGGCGACCACCCCGACCAGCATGGCCAGCAGCGAGGCCCGGGCGGCCCCGTGTCGTGAAGCGTGCCCCGGCCGGGTGTCGGGATCGAAGGGGCGGCGCGACGGCGGCGGCATGGCGCGTTGGGAACGAGAGGCCATTATGGCCAGCGGCGTCGCGGCACCGCCGAACGGGCGCCCACATGAAAAAGGCCCGCGGCGCAAGCCAGCGGGCCTTCGATCGCAGCGTGGGCTTCAGGCCATCACATGTCCATGCCCATGCCGCCCATGCCACCCATGCCGCCGCCGGCGGGCATCGGGGCCTCCTCCTTGGGTGCCTCGGCGACCATGCACTCGGTCGTGAGCATCAGGCCGGCGACCGACGCCGCGTTCTGCAGCGCGGTGCGGGTGACCTTCGTCGGGTCGAGGATGCCCATCTCGATCATGTCGCCGTACTCGCCGTTGGCCGCGTTGAAGCCGAAGTTGCCCTTGCCTTCGAGCACGCGGTTGATGACGACGCTCGGCTCGTCGCCGGCGTTCGCGACGATCTCGCGCAGCGGCTGCTCGACGGCGCGCATCACGATCTTGATGCCGGCTTCCTGGTCGTGGTTGCTGCCCTTGAGGTTGCTGACGGCCTGGCGGGCGCGCAGCAGCGCGACGCCACCACCGGCGACGATGCCCTCTTCCACCGCAGCGCGCGTGGCGTGCAGCGCGTCCTCGACGCGGGCCTTCTTCTCCTTCATCTCGACCTCGGTCGCGGCGCCGACCTTGATCACCGCCACGCCACCGGCCAGCTTGGCCACGCGCTCCTGCAGCTTCTCGCGGTCGTAGTCGCTGGTGGCTTCCTCGATCTGGATGCGGATCTGCTTGACGCGCGCCTCGATGTCGGCGGCCTTGCCGGCGCCGTCGATGATCGTCGTGTTCTCCTTGGCGATCTCGATGCGCTTGGCTTGGCCGAGGTCGGCCAGCGTCACCTTCTCGAGCGTCAGGCCGACTTCCTCGGCGATCACCTTGCCGCCGGTGAGGATGGCCATGTCCTCGAGCATCGCCTTGCGGCGGTCACCGAAGCCCGGCGCCTTGACCGCGCACACCTTCAGGATGCCGCGGATCGTGTTGACGACCAGCGTGGCCAGCGCCTCGCCCTCGACCTCCTCGGCGACGATCAGCAGCGGCTTGCCGCTCTTGGCCACCTGCTCGAGCGCGGGCAGCAGGTCGCGGATGTTGCTGACCTTCTTGTCGTGCAGCAGGATGTACGGGTTCTCGAGAACGCAGACCTGCTTCTCGGCGTTGTTGATGAAGTACGGCGACAGGTAGCCGCGATCGAACTGCATGCCCTCGACGACGTCGAGCTCGTTGTTCAGGCTCTTGCCGTCCTCGACCGTGATCACGCCTTCCTTGCCGACCTTATCCATCGCGTTGGCGATGATGGTGCCGATCGACTCGTCGCTGTTGGCCGAGATCGAGCCGACCTGGCTGATCTCCTTGCTCGTGGTCGTCGGCTTGCTGATCTTCTTCAGCTCCTCGACCAGCGCCTCGACGGCCTTGTCGATGCCGCGCTTGAGGTCCATCGGGTTCATGCCCGCGGCGACGTACTTCATGCCCTCGCGCACGATGCTCTGCGCGAGCACGGTGGCGGTGGTGGTGCCGTCACCGGCGGCGTCGCTGGTCTTGGAGGCGACCTCCTTGACCATCTGCGCGCCCATGTTCATCAGCTTGTCCTTGAGCTCGATCTCCTTGGCGACCGATACACCGTCCTTCGTGACGGTGGGGGCGCCGAACGAGCGCTCGAGCACCACGTTGCGGCCCTTCGGGCCCAGCGTGACCTTGACGGCGTTGGCGAGGACGTTCACGCCGTCGACCATGCGGTGGCGCGCATCGGCGCCGAAAACAACGTCTTTAGCTGCCATAGGTATTTCTCTCCGAAGTCTTGTTCAGGTGGGGTGACGACTCAGCGGGGTGCCGCGGTCACTTCTCGATCACGGCGAAGAGGTCCTCTTCGCGCATCACCAGCAACTCGTCGCCGTCGACCTTGACGGTCTGGCCGCTGTACTTGCCGAACAGCACGCGGTCGCCGACCTTGATGTTCAGCGCGACGAAGTCGCCCTTGTCGTTACGCTTGCCCGGGCCCACCGCGAGCACCTCGCCCTGGTCGGGCTTCTCGGCGGCGTTGTCGGGAATCACGATGCCCGAGGCGGTCTTGGTTTCGTTTTCCAGGCGCTTGACGATCACGCGATCGTGCAACGGACGAAGTTTCATGGCATCTCCTTGGGAGGGTCGATGGACAGGGAAGGTCGCGAACATGCAAGACTCGAAAGTGAGCGCATCTTCACAAATAACGACCGGTCGCCGTAGTCGGGACCGCTAGCACTCACCCCTGGCGAGTGCTAACAGGTTGGGATTATAGGGTTCGCGCCGTCGTCTTCAAGAGGCGGGCCGTGATGCCGGCCACGGCCGCGTGGCCGTCGCCGCGGGCGGGCTCAGTGCCGCGCGCCCGGCGGCGGCGGGTCGTGCTCTTCGCCCTCGGCGGGTTGCGGTGCGGACGGCACCCGATAGCCCTCGCTGGCCCAGGCGCCGAGGTCGATCTGCCGGCAGCGCTCGCTGCAGAACGGTCGCCAGGGGTTGGTCGCGTCGTAGACGGCGAGCGCGCCGCAGGTCGGGCAGCGCACGCGGCGCGGCGACGCGGGCGTCGTCATGCGCAAAGCGTGAGGTCGAAGGCGTGGTCGGCGGTGACTGGCTTCAGGCGACCTTCGGCATCGGCTTGCATCAGCCGCACCGACACCATCAGCCGATGGCCGCTGATCTCCGGCACGACGTCGTCGGCGCGGTCGAGCCGCAGGCGCAGCAGCTGATAGGCCTTGCCCTGCGGCAGGCTCTGCTGGAACTGGCCGCCGGGGGCGACGACGCGCTGCGCCACCCCCGAGTCGCGCAGCAGCCCGAGCAGCAGGTGCAGCGCCGCCGCCAGCGGGTTCAGCGTCTCCATCCAGCGCAGCAGGTCGGCGCGGCGCTGCTCCGGCGGGTGCTGCTGCCAGGCGTAGTACGCGGGCAGGTCGAACTCGCAGGTGCCGCCGGGGATGCTGATGCGACTGCGGATGCTCATCAGCCACTCGTTGGTCGTCAGCACGTGCCCCGCCTTGCCGGGCAGCGCATTGAGGCCGTCGTAGGCCGCGTTGACGCGCCCGAGGACCTCGTCGAGCGCGGCCTCCGAGATCGCCGGGTTGCCGCGGTAGCCTGCGAAAAGCGCGCGGTAACGCTCGAGTTCCTTCAGCAGGTCCGACTTCAGGTCGGCGCGCGCGGCGACGTCCATCACCTCGAAGATCGTCGCGAGCGCGAAGTGGTGGTCGAGCGGCGGGTCGCGCGGCACCAGCTGCGCGAGGCGGTCGAACAGGTGTTCGAGCCGCAGCATCGTGCGGATGCCTTCGTTGAACGGGTATTCGTAGAGGACCAACGCCGATTCCCTGCTTGCCCGGCCCCGTGCGGCGACTGCCGTCATTGTTTCACAGCGCCGCGGGTCGCCACCGTGCCCACAGGGTGTCGACCTCGGCGTGCAGCGCGTCGAGGTCGAGCCCGTCGTTGAAGATCACCGCATCGGCCACGGCGCGGCGCTCGGCCCGTGTCGCCTGCTGCTCGACGACGCGCCGAGCGGCCTCGGCGCTCCAGCCCGGGCGGCGCGCGACGCGCTCGATCTGCGTCGCCTCGCGGCAGTCGACGACCAGCACCCGATGCACGCGCGCGCGCCAGCGCGTCGACTCGGCGAGCAGCGGCACGTCGAACACCACCGGCCGACCATCGGCCAGCGTGGCCTGTCGCTCGGCTTCGGCGCCGATCATCGGGTGCAGCACCGCCTCCAGGCGGCGTTTTGCTGCGGGGTCGGCGAACGCGAGGCGGCGCATCCGCTCGCGGTCCAGCGCGCCGTCGGCGGCGATCGCGTCGTCGCCGAAGGTGGCACGCAGCGCGGGAATGGCCCCGCCACCCGGGGCCGTCAGCGCGCGCGCGATCGCGTCGGTGTCGACGAGGTGCGCGCCGAGCGCGACGAGCCGCAGCGCCACGGTGCTCTTGCCGCTGCCGATGCCGCCGGTCAGGCCGATCGTGAGCGCAGTCGTCATGCCGCCGGTGCGCGGTTGCAACTACACCCAGCCGATCCAGCCGCGCACCGCGTCGGCGCCGGCCAGCATCACGACGAGCCCGGCGCCGGCGAGGAACGGGCCGAACGGCACGTAGCGCCCTTCGCGCAGCGACGCGCTCATCTTCATCGCGATGCCGACGACGGCGCCGATCACCGAAGCCATCAGCAGGATCGGCACGATCATCGACCACCCCAGCCAGGCGCCGAGCGCGGCGAGCAGCTTGAAGTCACCGTAGCCCATGCCTTCCTTGCCGGTGGCGAGCTTGAACAGCCAGTACACCGCCCACAGCGACAGGTACCCGGCGGCGGCGCCCCACAGCGCGTCGGCCAGCGGCAGTGTCCAGCCGAGCGCGGCGGCGAGCAACCCGGCCCACAGCAGCGGCAGCGTCAGCGCGTCGGGCAGCACCGTCGTGTCCCAGTCGATTGCCGCCAGCGCGACGAGCGTGGCCGCCACCGCGCACCACAGCAGCGCCACCGGCTGCGCACCGTAGCGCCAGCCGATCGCGGCGAACAGCAGCCCGGTGAGCGCCTCGACGAGCGGGTAGCGCGCCGAGATGCGGCTGCCGCACCCCGAGCAGCGCCCCTTCAGCCGCAGCCAGCCCAGCAGCGGCACGTTCTCGTGCCAGGCGATCGCGTGGCCGCAGGCGGGACAGCGCGAGCGCGGCGCCGCGATGCCGAGCTTCGGCAGCGTCTCGAGCGCGCCCGAGACCGCCGCCGCTGCCTGCGCGAGCCCGCCCGGCGCCTTCGCGTCGGCGCGCCCGCCGGCGAACACGCGGCGCCACGACTCGACGTCGGCGAGCTGGTGCGCGACGTCTCCCCACCACTGCCGCTCGAGGATCAGCGGCAGGCGGTGGACGACGACGTTGAGGAAGCTGCCGACGACCAGCCCGAGCACCGCCAGCGCGGCCGGGTGCAGGAGCAGGTCGAGCGGCACGCCGAGCGGCGCCGCCACCGCGTCAGACCACCGCGCCGAGCTTGAAGATCGGCAGGTACATCGAGACGACGATGCCGCCGATCAGGATGCCGAGGATCACGATGATGAACGGCTCCATCAGGCTCGACAGGCCCTTGACCATCTCGTCGACCTCGTCCTCGTAGAACTCGGCCGCCTTGCCGAGCATGTGGTCGAGCGAGCCCGACTCCTCACCGATCGACGTCATCTGCAGCACCATGCTCGGAAACACGCCGGTCGTCTGCATCGACGTCGTCAGCGCCGAGCCGGTCGCGACGTCCTTCTGGATCTTCTCGGTCGCCTCGGCGAACACGGCGTTGCCGGACGCGCCACCGACCGAGTCGAGCGCCTCGACGAGCGGCACGCCGGCGGCGAACATCGTCGACAGCGTGCGCGTCCAGCGCGCGATGACCGACTTGTAGATCAGGTCGCCGAAGACCGGGATCTTCAGCAGCAGCCGGTCCATGAACTTCTGCATCTTCTCGCTGCGTTTCCAGCTCTCGAAGAAGAAGTAGCTGCCGCCGATCAGCACGCCGAAGATGATGTACCAGTAGGCGACGAAGAACTCGCTCATCGCGATCACCGCCAGCGTCGGCGCCGGCAGGTCGGCGCCGAACGACGAGAACACGTCCTTGAACGCCGGGATCACGAAGATCATGATGATCGACAGCACGACGAAGGCGACGACGAGCACCGCCACGGGGTAGATCAGCGCCGACTTGATCTTCTGCTTGATCGCGAGCGTCTTCTCCTCGTACACGGCCAGGCGGTCGAGCAGCGCCTCGAGAATGCCGCCGGCCTCGCCTGCCTCGACGAGGTTGCAGTACAGCGCGTTGAAATACATCGGATGCTTGCGGAACGCGGACGACAGGCTGGTGCCGGTCTCGACGTCGGCGCGGATCTCGCTCAGCAGCCGCGTCATGCGCGGGTTCGGGCTGCCGCGCGCGGTGATGTCGAACGCCTGCAGCAGCGGCACGCCGGCCTTCATCATCGTCGCCAGCTGGCGCGTGAAGATGGCAATGTCCTTCTGCTTGATCGCACGCCCGCCGGCCGTGCGCCGCTTCTTGACCTTCGTGACGAGCACGCCCTGGCGGCGCAGCATCGCGTTGACCGCCGCCTCGCCAGCCGAGCGGATCTCGCCGCGAACGATCTTGCCGTTCTTGTCCTTGCCTTCCCACTCGAAGACGAACTCCTTGACGTTCGCCCTCGCGGCTGCCGCTGTCGCCATAAAGCCTCCGGGACCTCTTCCCAACGAACGGATTTCGGCACGTCGCCGCCGGCATTGAGCGCCGTCGCCGCCGACCGGCGCCGCGCCCGGACGGGGCGCCGGCCTACTCGTTCGTGACCGTGATCACTTCCTCGAGCGTCGTCACGCCGCTGCGCACCTTCACCAGGCCCGACTGCCGCAGGTCGCGCACGCCTTCCTTGTGCGCCTGCTGCGCGATGTCGAGCGCCGTGCCCTCGGCGAGGATGATGCGCTGGATTGCCTCCGTGATCGGCATCACCTGGTACAGGCCGACGCGCCCCTTGTAGCCGTTCGTGCACGCCGAGCAGCCGACGGCGCGGTACGGCTTCCAGCTGCCGTCGAGCTCGGTGTCCTTGAAGCCGGCGCGCAGCAGCGACTCGCGCGGGTAGTCGGCCGGCTTCTTGCAGTTCTCGCACAGCCGGCGCGCGAGGCGCTGCGCCGTGATCAACAGCACGCTCGAGGCGATGTTGAACGGCGCCACGCCCATGTTCATCAGCCGCGTCAGCGTCGTCGGCGCGTCGTTCGTGTGCAGCGTCGACATCACGAGGTGGCCGGTCTGCGCGGCCTTGAGCGCGATGTCGGCGGTTTCCAGGTCGCGGATCTCGCCGACCATGATGATGTCCGGGTCCTGGCGCAGGAAGGCGCGCAGCGCGGCGGCGAACGTGAGCCCTGCCTTGTCGTTGACGTTGACCTGGTTGATGCCGGGCAGGTTGATTTCGGCCGGGTCCTCGACGGTGGAGATGTTCACCCCGGGCTGATTGAGCAGGTTCAGGCAGGTGTAGAGCGACACCGTCTTGCCCGAGCCGGTCGGCCCGGTGACGAGCACCATGCCGTATGGCCGCTGGATCGCGTTCAGCAGGCGATCACGCTCGATCTTCTCGTAGCCGAGCGCCTCGATGCCGAGCCTCGCGCTGCTCGAATCGAGAATCCGGATCACGATCTTCTCGCCGAACAGCGTCGGCAGCGTCGAGACGCGGAAGTCGATCGCCTTGCTGCCGAACTTCAGCTTCATGCGGCCGTCCTGCGGCACGCGCTTCTCGGCGATGTCGAGGCGGCTGATGACCTTGATGCGCGAGGCGAGCTTGTCCTTGATCGCGATCGGCGGCTGCGTCATCTCGCGCAGTTCGCCGTCGATGCGGAAGCGCACGCGGTAGTTGTATTCGTACGGCTCGAAGTGCAGGTCCGACGCGCGCATGTTGATCGCGTCGATCAGCATCTTCTGCAGGAAGCGCACGACCGGCGCGTCCTCGACCTCGGAGGCGAGATCGGCGCCCTGTGCCTCGGCCGCCTCCTCGGTGACGTCGAACTCGAAGTCCATCGACGCCAGCTGCTCGATGGTCTCGCTGGCGCCCTGGTTCTGCGCGTCGCGCAGGCGCGCGAGCTTGTCGTACTCGACGACGACCCACTCGGGCTGCAGCTGAGTGGCGAACTTGATGCGCTCGACCGCCTCCTGGTCGGTCGGGTCGGCGCCAGCGATGAACAGGCGGTTGCCGCGCTTGCCGAGCACCGTGATCTGGTACTGCGCGGCCAGCTTCGGGTCGATGATGCCGCGCGGCAGCTTCTCGGCGTCGATCGCCAGCAGGTCCAGCAGCGGCAGCGCGAGCGCCACCGACAGCGTGTGCGCGAGGTCGGCGGGCGAGACGGCGTTGGCCGCGATCACCGCGCCGACGAAGCTCGACTTGCGCTCCTTGGCGGTCTGGACGAGCGCCTCGGCCGACTTCGCGCTGAGCTTGCCGGCGTGCACGAGCACCCGCGCGACACCCGAGAGGGTCGACGGGACTTCGGCGACGGTTTCGGTGGCCAAGGCGGGACGGTCCGGGGACGGCGGATGACGAGCGGATGATAGTCGCCGATCAGCGGTCGACGCGCCTGCCCGGCTGCCCCGACTTGCGGCAACTCTTCACGCGTCGCCCGCCGCGTGCGGCGCGCGGCGGGCGGGTCAGCGAGCGCCGAGCCCGGCGACGGCCTGCCGCGCCGCGTCCGACCCCTGCTCGACGATGCGCAGCTTCCAGTCGTCGGTGTCGATGTAGAACGCGTCGCGCACGCGCTGCTTGATCGAGTGCCTGAGCGCCTCGTCCTCGACCTCGGGGTGGTTGTCGAGCCACTGGTCGGCGCGCAGCGCGTCGATCACCTCGGCCAGTGGCACCGTGCCGTACTCGAGCGCGATGCCGGTGTACTCGGCCTGCGGGCATTCGTCGTAGGCGGCCAGCCACATCAGGCCGCTGAGCAGCGCCGAGGTCGAGCTGCCGTCGTAGATCGAGGTCACCTCGGGCCCCCACCAGGCGCGGGCGCGTGCCAGCGCCGCGGCATCGTCGCGGCACGCGAAGATGCGCTCGCCGTGCCCGCTGGGGCCGAGGCCGGTGTGCAGGTCGATCCAGCCCAGGCGCCGGCAGCGCCCGGCCTGCTCCTGCAGCACGTGGCGCAGCGTCGCCTGGCTCCACGTCGGGTCGCGCCCGCCGAAGAACAGGCCGTCGGGGTGTTCGTATTGGCCGCCCGAGATCGCGGCCTGCAGCGCGCGCTCGCCGTGCTCGGCGGCATAGGCCGCGAGCGCCGCCTGCGCCTCGGGCGGCGGCGGCCAGGTTGGCGGCACGATGGCGTGCGCGAGCCGGTCGTAGCCCTCGTTGCGCGGCAGCGGCCGGTGGAAGTCGTGGAAGTTGCGGTTCAGGTCGACGTTCTCGTGCGTCGTGCGGCGCCACCACGAGAAACCGTACGGGTTCAGCGCGTGCAGGTAGAGCACGGCGACGCCGGCGTCGCGCGCCGCGGCGTGGAAGCCGGCGTCGGCGAGCAGCGCGCCCTGCACACCCGAACCGCAGAAGCCCTCGATGCCGTGGCAGCCGCTGCTGACGATCAGCAGCGCCGGCGCGTCGGCAGGGCCGAAGCGCGCGACGTCCAACGCCAGCGTCTCGCTGTCGCGCCCGAGCATCGGGTGCACGCGGCTGTGCACCTCGAGGCCCGCCCCCTCGGCGGCGTCGAGGAACTTGCCCCGTGCCTCGGCGTAGCTGGCAGCGAAGAAGCGGGCCGCGTCCATCGCTGCCCGCTCAGCCGCGCGGCGCGGCGAGCCACTTCTCGGCCAGCCGCACCCACAGCGTCGCGCCGAGGGGAATCAGTTCGTCGTTGAAGTCGTAGTGCGGGTTGTGCAGCGTGCAAGGCCCCAGGCCGTGCACGTGGTCGCTGTAGGCCTCGCGGTGCGCGCCGTCGCCGTTGCCGATCACGAAGTAGGCCCCGGGCTTCTCGAGCAGGAAGTAGCTGAAGTCCTCGGCGCCCATCGTCGGCTCGAACTCGAGCGCGTTCTCGGCGCCGACGACGTCGCGCATCACGCCGCGCACGAAGTCGGCCTCGGCCTTGTGGTTGATCGTCGGCGGGTAGTTGCGGCGGAACTCGAAGTGGCACTGCGCGCCGAACGCGGCGCTGGTGTGCTCGGCGATCTCCTGCATGCGGCGCTCGACGAGGTCGAGCACCTCGAGCGTGAACGTGCGCACCGTGCCCTGGATCTCGCAGCTGTCGGGCACGACGTTCGTCGCCTCGCCGGCGTGGATCATCGTCACCGAGATCACGGCGGCGTCGGTCGGCTTCTTGTTGCGCGTGACGATCGTCTGGAACGCCTGCACCATCTGGCACGCGACCGGCACCGGGTCGATGCCGTTGTGCGGCAGCGCGGCGTGCGCGCCCTTGCCGGTGATCGTGATCTTGAACTCGTTGGACGAGGCCATCGCCGGGCCGTCGCACACCGCGAACTGGCCGGCTCTCATGCCGGGCCAGTTGTGCATGCCGAACACGGCGTCCATCGGAAAGCGCTCGAACAGGCCGTCCTTGATCATCTCGCGCGCGCCGCCGCCGCCTTCCTCGGCCGGCTGGAAGATCAGGTAGACGGTGCCATCGAAGTTGCGGTGCCGCGCCAGGTGACGCGCGGCGGCGAGCAGCATCGCGGTGTGGCCGTCGTGCCCGCAGGCGTGCATCTTGCCGGGGTGCCTGCTCGCGTGCGCGAAGGTGTTGTGTTCCGTCATCGGCAGCGCGTCGATGTCGGCGCGCAGCCCCACCGCGCGGTTCGACGTGCCGTTCTTCACGATGCCGACGACGCCCGTCGTGCCCAGGCCGCGGTGGATCGGAATGCCCCAGTCGGTCAGCGCCTGCGCGATCACGTCGGCGGTGCGCTGTTCCTGGAAACACAGCTCGGGGTGGGCGTGGATGTCGCGGCGGATCGCGGTGATCGCCGCCGCGTCGGCGAGGATCGATTCGATGAGTTGCATGCGTCTCGTCTCTGCGGTTCGTCTGCGGAGCCAACGATCTTACGCGGCGCGGCCGGGCGCATCGACCCCTCGCCCCGATGGCCCCACCGCGCGTCCTACACTGGCTGGCTGTTCATGCAGGAGACTGGCCATGACGCTCCCGACCGACCGTCCGCAGCCCCGCCTCGGCGACCAGTGGCAGTTCGTCACCCGGCTGGTCGGCGGGTCGAACCCGCTCGTGCTCGACCACATGGTGCGCGAGCTGCGCCCTGAGGGCGGCTGGGCGATCGGCGTGCGCAAGGCCGGCAGCGACGAGCCGTGGCTCACGCAGGTGTTCGACGCCGAGTTCAACCGCGTCGCGCGCGAGGTCGTGCCCGGCGAGTCGATGCGCTACAGCCCGGCGTTTCCGCTGTTCCGCTTCCCGATCGAGCCCGGCCGGCGCTGGAAGGCGGCGGTCGAGCAGCGCCAGGACGGCGAGCCGGGCCACCGCATCGTCGAGGTCGACGCGCGCGTCGTCGGCCCGGAGACGGTCGAGGTGCCGGCCGGGCGCTTCGACGCCTGGCGCATCGAGGCCGTGCACCGCGCCGGCGACGTGCGCATCGACACCGTCTACTGGTTCGCGCCGCGCGCCAAGCGCTCGGTGCGCGGCGTCGAGACGAGCCGCTCGCCGCGCGGCACGAGCGAGCTGATCTACGAGCTGCAGTCGCTGCGGCTGGTGTGACGATGGACGTTGCCACCATCCGCACCGTACGCGGCGCCTGCCCGCACGACTGCCCCGACACCTGCGCGCTGCGCGTGTCGGTCGAGGGCGGGCGCGCGGTGCGCGTGCAGGGCGACCCCGACCACCCGCCGACCGCCGGCGTGCTATGCACGAAGGTCAGCCGCTACACCGAACGCACGTACCACCCCGAGCGGCTGCTGCACCCGCTGCGGCGCGTCGGGCGCAAGGGCGAGGGCCGTTTCGAGCGCATCTCGTGGGACGAAGCGCTCGCCTGCGTCGCGGCGCGGCTGAAAGCCATCGCGGCGCGCGAGCCGCAGGCGATCGTGCCCTACAGCTACGCCGGCACGATGGGTCTGCTGCAGGGCGAGGCGATGGCCGGGCGCTTCTTCAACCGCCTCGGCGCGAGCCGGCTCGACCGCACGATCTGCGCCTCGGCCGGCGGCGAGGCGCTCGCCGCGACCTACGGCGGCAAGGTCGGCATGCACGTGCGCTTCTTCGCGCAGTCGAAGCTGATCGTGATCTGGGGCAGCAACAGCGTCGCGTCGAACCTGCACTTGTGGACGCTGGCGCAGCAGGCCAAGCGCGACGGCGCGAAGCTGTGGTGCATCGACCCGCGGCGCACCGAGACCGCCGACAAGTGCCACCGCCACCTCGCGATCCGCCCCGGCACCGACGGCGCGCTCGCGCTCGCGCTGATGCACGAGCTGGTCGCGCACGGCTGGATCGACCACGACTACGTCGATCGTCACGTCGACGGCGTCGACAAGCTCGTCGAGCGCGCGCGGGCCTGGCCGCCCGAGCGCGCGGCGGCGGTGTGCGGCGTGCCGGCCGACGACATCCGCGAGCTCGCGCGGGACTACGGCACGACGAAGCCGGCCGCGATCCGCCTCAACTACGGCATGCAGCGCGTCGCCGGCGGCGGCAACGCGGTGCGGCTCGTCGCGTTGCTGCCATGCCTCGTCGGCGCGTGGCGCCACCCCGCGGGCGGTCTGCTGCTGTCGAGCTCGGGCTGGTTCGCGCCGTACCGCGACGACGCGGCGCTGCAGCGCCCCGACCTCCTCGAGACCGTGTACGGCCCTGCGGGACGGGGGTGCCGCCCGCGCACCGTCAACATGAGCACGATCGGCGACGCGCTGCTGCACCCCGGCGGCGGCGCGTTCGGGCCGCGCGTCGAGGCGCTCGTCGTCTACAACAGCAACCCGGTCGCGGTCGCGCCCGAGTCACGCAAGGTGGCGGCCGGCTTCGCGCGCGACGACCTGTTCACCGTCGTGCTCGAACAGTTCGCGACCGACACCGTCGACTTCGCCGACATCGTGCTGCCGGCGACGACGCAGCTCGAGCACCTCGACGTGCACACGAGCTACGGCCACACCGACGTGCTGCTCAACGAGCCGGCGATCGAGCCGCTCGGCGAGGCCAAGCCCAACACGCAGATCTTCCGCGAGCTCGCCGCGCGCATGGGCTTCGACGACCGATGCTTCGCCGACGACGACGAGACGCTGCTGCGGCAGGCGCTGAAGGGCGTCGACCTCGCCGCGCTTCGCGAGCGCGGCTGGGCGAGCCTGCCGCTGCCCGACGCGCCGTTCGCGAACGGCGGCTTCCCGACCGCGAGCGGTAAGGCCATCGTCGACGCGCCCGGACTCGGCGTGCCCGACCTCGTGCCGAACCACGAGTGCGCCGAGACCGCGCCCGCGCTCGCCGCGCGCTATCCGCTCGCGATGATCTCGCCGCCGGCGCGCCACTTCCTGAACTCGACCTTCGTCAACGTGAAGAGCCTGCGCTCGATCGAAGGCGAGCCGCTGCTCGAGATCCACCCCGACGACGCGATGTCGCGCGGCATCGCGAGCGGCACGGCGGTGCGCGTGTTCAACGACCGCGGTACGTACCGCTGCCGCGCCGAGGTGACGACGCGCGCGCGCCCGGGCGTCGTCGTCGGCCTGGGCATCTGGTGGCGCAAGTTCGCCGCCGACGCCACCAACGTCAACGAACTGACGAGCCAGCGCCTGACCGACCTCGGCCGCGCGCCGACGTTCTACGACTGTCTGGTCGAGGTCGAGCGCGACGCCAGCGCGGCGTGAAACGCGCGGCGACGATCTCGATCGTGGCGGCGGCGGGGCTGATCGGTACGGCGGCGCTGCTGCTCGCGGCGGCCTGCCTCGGCAGCGGCTGCAGCGCCGGCGTCGGCTATTACGCGCAATCCGTCGGCGGCCACGTCGACTTGATGAACCGCGCGCGGCCGGTGCCCGATTGGCTCGCCGACGATGCGACACCCGACGCGCTGCGCGAGCGGCTCGAGCTCAGCCAGCGCACGCGCGACTTCGCGGTGGCCGAGCTGCGCCTGCCCGACGGCGCGAGCTACCGCCGCTACGCCGACCTCGGGCGGCCGGCGGCGGTGTGGAACGTCGTCGCCGCGCCCGAGCTGTCGCTGCAGCTCAAGACGTGGTGCTTTCCGGTCGTCGGCTGCGTCGGCTACCGCGGCTACTACGACCGCGCGGCGGCCGACGCGCTGGCCGCGCAGCTGCGCGCCGAGGGCTGGGAGGCGCTCGTCCAGCCGGTGCCAGCCTACTCGACGCTCGGCAAGCTCGAATGGGCGGGCGGCGACCCGCTGCTGTCGACGTTCATCCGCTGGCCCGAGGGCGAGCTGGCGCGGCTGATCTTTCACGAGCTCGCGCACCAGGTCGTCTACGTGAAGGGCGACACGATGTTCAACGAGTCGTTCGCGACCGCGGTCGAACGCATCGGCGTGCAGCGCTGGCTCGACGTGCACGCAAGTGCCGCGGCGCGCGACGAGTACGCGCGCATCGACGCGCGGCGGCAGCAGTTCCGCGCGCTGACGCTCGCCGCGCGGCGCGAGCTCGAGACGATCTACGCCGCCGACGCGTCCGACGGCGCGAAGCGCGACGCGAAGGCGCAGGCGATGGCGCGCCTGCGTGCCGAGCACGAGCGGCTCAAGCGCGACGAGTGGGGCGGCTTCGCCGGCTACGATGCGTGGTTCGAGCGCGCGAACAACGCCGCGCTCGGGCTGCAGGCGGCCTACACCGAGCTGGTGCCAGGCTTCGAGCGCGAATTCGAGGCCTGCCGCGGCGACTTCGACTGCTTCTACGACCGCGTGCGCGCGCTCGCGCGCTTGCCGAAGGACGAACGGCACGCGACACTGCGCGCCGTCCAATGAAGGGAACGACGACGTGTCCGACATCCGCATCCACCGCCAACACGACCTGGGCCTGGCGAAGGCGCGCGAGATCGCCTGGCAATGGGCCGAGGAGGCCGAGCAGAAGTTTGGCATGGCGTGCACCGTGATCGAGGGCGAGTTCGGCGATACCGTCGAATTCAGCCGCAGCGGCGTGCACGGCCAGCTCATCGTCGCGCCCGACCACTTCGACCTGCAGGCCAAGCTCGGCTTCCTGCTCGGCGCGTTCAGCAAGACGATCGAGACGCAGATCCTGCAGAACCTCGACGACCTGCTCGGCAAGGGCGAGGCCGAGAAGCACGCCGCCGACGCCGCCGCGGCGCGCAAGGCGGGGACGACCAA
>JALOSD010000096.1 GCA_025458585.1 Burkholderiaceae bacterium
GCCTGCGCGATCACGCCGCCGCCGAGGCAGACCTCGCCGTCGTAGAGCACGGCCGACTGGCCCGGCGTCACGGCCCACTGCGGCGCGTCGAAGCGCAGCGCGAAGCGCGTCGGGCCGTCGGGCGCCAGCGTGCAGGCGGCGTCGGCCTGCCGGTAGCGCGTCTTCGCCGCGTAGCGCCCCGGCGGCGGCGCGTGGCCGGCGACCCAGCTCGCGTCGTCGGCGGCGAGCGCCGGCGACAGCAGCCACGGGTGGTCGTGGCCCTGCACGACGACGAGGCGGTTGCGCGCCAGGTCCTTGCGCGCGACGAACCACGGCGCGTGCTCGCCGCCGCCGCGCGGCGCGCCGCGTTCCTTGACGCCGCCAATGCCCAGGCCCTGGCGCTGGCCGAGCGTGTAGAAGCTCAGGCCGACGTGGCGGCCGAGCGTGCGCCCGCGGTCGTCGACGATCGCGCCCGGCTCGTGGCTCAGGTAGCGGTGGAGGAACTCGCGGAACGGCCGCTCGCCGATGAAGCAGATGCCGGTCGAGTCCTTCTTCGCCGCGTTCGGCAGGCCGATCTCGGCGGCGAGGCGCCGCACCTCGGTCTTGCGCAGCTCGCCGACCGGAAACAGCGTGCGCGCGAGCTGGTCCTGCCGCAGGCGATGCAGGAAGTAGCTCTGGTCCTTCGCCGGATCGAGCCCCTTGAGCAACTCGAAGCGTGCGCCCACGTCGCGGATGCGCGCGTAGTGGCCGGTGGCGATCTTCGCTGCACCGAGGCGCAGCGCGTGGTCGAGGAAGGCCTTGAACTTGATCTCGGCGTTGCACAGCACGTCGGGGTTCGGCGTGCGCCCGGCGCGGTACTCGCGCAGGAACTCGGCGAACACGCGGTCCTTGTAGTCGGCGGCGAAGTTGACGTGCTCGAGCTCGATGCCGATCACGTCGGCGACCGAGGCGGCGTCGAGCCAGTCCTGGCGCGACGAGCAGTACTCGCTGTCGTCGTCGTCGTCCTCCCAGTTCTTCATGAAGATGCCGACGACTTCGTGGCCCTGCCGCTTCAGCAGCCAGGCGGCGACGGCCGAGTCGACGCCGCCGCTCAGGCCGACGACGACGCGCTGCTTCCCGGGCATGGCGCGATTATCCCGGCCCCTCCGCGCGGCGGCTCACGCCGCCGACAACGCCTGCAGCACCAGCGCCGCGGCGTCGCGCGGGAAGGCTTCGTGCATCAGGTGGCCGCCGCTCCAGCGGCGCACGTCGACGCGCGGAAGCCAGCGCGCGATCACGGCGTCGAGCTGCGCCGGCGGCACCCAGTCGTCGTCGCGGCCCACGACGAGCAGCGTCCTCGGCGCAAGCGCCACCGCGTCGGCGAGCAGCCGCGGCAGGTCGGCCGCCGCCATGAACCCGAGCGTGCCCTGCACGTGCTCGGGCCGCGCGAACAGCAGCCGGTAGCGCGCCTTCTGCTCGTCGGTGAGCGGCGTGCGCGTCGACGCGAGCAGGCGGTCGACCATGCCGGTGGCCGGCGCCACCGACGCCAGCAGCCACGCCACCGGCCCGCTCGTGGCCACCGGGTTGACCAGCGGCGCGACGAACTGCATGTACGCCGGCGGCGGCGCCACCAGCGACGGGTTGAAGCCGACGACGGCGCGCGGCGGCCGCGGCACGTCGAGCGCCCAGCGCAGCGCCAGCGCCGCGCCGGCCGAGTGCCCGACGACGACCGTCGGCGCCGGCAGCTTCAGCGCCTGCAGCAGCGCCTGCAGCGCCGCCGACACGCGCGGCAGCGTCAGGTCAGCGGCCGCGGCGCCGGTCGTGAAGGCGTGGCCGGGCAGGTCGGGCGCGACGACGGTGGCCTGCTCGACCAGTTCGGGCAGCACGTCGGCCCACGAGTGCGCCGAGGCGCCCGAGCCGTGCAGCAGCAGCACCACCGGGCCGCGACCGGCGACCTGGACGTGCCAGTCGACCGCGCCGACGCGCACCGAGCGGCTCGCGCTGCGGTGCGGCCAGTCGGCGGGCACACGCGGCGGCGCGCTCACGGCGCGGGCCCCGCCCGACGGGCGCACTCAGCGCAGGCCGACGGGTGCATAGACGCTCGGGTCGGTGGTGACGAGGTCGAGCGGGTACCGCCGCCCGGCGAGGTGGTCTTCGAGGCAGCGAAGCACGAGTGGGCTGCGGTGGCGCGCGGCGCTGGCGCGCACCTCGTCCGGCGTCAGCCACAGCGTGCGCACGATGCCGTCGTCGAGCCTGCGGCCGGGCTCGGGTTCGCCGACCCCGCCGCAGAACGCGAAGCGCAGGTAGGTGACGTCCTCGCCGCTGGCCGGGCGCACGAACCGCGACAGGTAGACGCCCAGCAGCGCCGTCGGCGTGAAGGTGCGCGCCGTCTCCTCGAGCACCTCGCGCACGACGCCCTGCAGCGGCGACTCGGCCGGGTCGAGGTGGCCGGCCGGGTTGTTCAGGCGCAGGCCCTCGGGCGTGTGTTCCTCGACGAGCAGGAAGCGGCCGCCGTCCTCGACGATGGCGGCGACGGTGACGCTCGGGCTCCAGCGGATGGGGGTCATGCGCCGATCGTAGCGGCCAAGACCCGCGGTGGTGGCGACCGGACGAAGTCGTGTAATCTGTGGGGTTTGTGCCGGGCTCGCGCACCACCCGTGCAGGGCCGCGTCCGGCCGGGCCCCGCCGGCCTGGCGGCCAGGGGGTGTGGCCCACCGGCACCGCACCGCCTGCCGCGGCGGGGCAAACGCGGGAACCCGCTGTCCGGGGTGCCCACCGAGAAGAACGAGATCCGGGTTCGCGCCGCGAGTGCCGACCCCGGCGCCGTGAGGAGTGGATGGGATGGCATTGCTGATCGGAGTCCCGAAGGAGACCTTTCCCGGCGAGAAGCGCGTCGCGACCGTGCCCGACGTGGTCGAGAAGCTGCGCAAGCTCGGCTTCGAGGTCACGGTCGAGAGCGGAGCCGGCGACGCGGCGAACTTCGCCGACGACACCTACCGTGCCGCCGGCGCCGAGGTCGTGCAGACGGCGGCCGAGCTGTTCGCGAAGGCCGACATCGTCTTCAAGGTGCGGCCGCCGACGATGGACGAGGTCGCGATGCTGCGCGAGGGCGCGACCCTGATCGGCTTCGTCTGGCCGGCGCAGAACCCCGACCTGATGGCCGCGCTGCAGGCGCGCAAGGCCACCGTGCTCGCCATCGACTGCCTGCCGCGCCAGCTGTCACGGGCGCAGAAGATGGATGCGCTGACCTCGATGGCCGGCATCAGCGGCTACCGCGCGGTCATCGAGGCGGCCAACGCCTTCGGGCGCTTCTTCAACGGCCAGATCACCGCCGCGGGCAAGATCCCGCCGGCCAAGGTCTTCATCGCCGGCGCCGGCGTGGCCGGCCTGGCCGCGATCGGCACGGCGGCCAACCTGGGCGCCATCGTGCGCGCCAACGACACGCGCGCCGAGGTCGCCGACCAGGTCGTGTCGCTCGGCGGCGAGTTCGTCAAGGTCGACTACGAGGAAGAAGGCTCGGGCGGCGGCGGCTACGCCAAGGTGATGAGCGAGGGCTTCCAGGCGGCGCAGCGCGCGATGTACGCGCAGCAGGCCAAGGACGCCGACATCATCATCACCACCGCGCTGATCCCCGGCAAGCCGGCGCCGAAGCTGATCACCGCCGAGATGGTGCAGTCGATGCGCCCCGGCAGCGTGATCGTCGACATGGCGGCCGAGCAGGGCGGCAACTGCGAGCTCACCGTGCCCGGCGAGTCGGTGGTGCGCCACGGGGTGACGATCGTCGGCTACACCGACCTCGCCAGCCGGCTGGCCAAGCAGAGCTCGACGCTGTACTCGACCAACCTGCTGCGGCTGACCGAGGAACTGTGCAAGACCAAGGACGGCCAGATCAACGTCAACTTCGACGACGACGCGATCCGCGGCCTCACGGTCATCAAGGCCGGTGAGCTGACCTGGCCGGCGCCGCCGCCCAAGCTGCCGGCCGCGCCGCCCAAGCCGAAGGCCGCGGCCGCAGCCCCGGCGCCGAAGGCGCACGGCCACGGCGCCGGCGAGCCGATGTCGGCGAAGTCGCTGGCCATCGTCTTCGGCGTCGGTGCGGTGCTGTTCGGGCTGGTCGGCGCGTACGCGCCGGCGAGCTTCCTGCAGCACTTCACCGTGTTCGTGCTGGCCTGCTTCGTCGGCTACATGGTGGTGTGGAACGTCACGCCGTCGCTGCACACGCCGCTGATGAGCGTGACCAACGCGATCTCGTCGATCATCGCGATCGGCGCGCTGGTGCAGGTGGCGCCGCCGCTCGACGCCGCCGGCGCGACCGACCGGCCGAATGCGCTGATCCTGGGCCTGGCCGTCGTCGCGCTCGTGCTGACGGCCGTCAACATGTTCGGCGGCTTCGCGGTGACGCGGCGCATGCTGGCGATGTTCCGCAAGTGACCGGGGGACGACGACCATGAGCTCCAGCCTGGCCACCGTCGCCTACATCGGCGCCATCATCCTGTTCATCCTCAGCCTCGGCGGGCTGTCCAACCCCGAGACCGCGCGTCGCGGCAACCTTTTCGGCATCGCAGGCATGGCGATCGCGGTGATCGCCACCGTGCTCGGCCCGCGCGTCACCGCCGCCGGCATTCCGTGGATCGTCGGCGCGCTCGTCGTCGGCGGGTCCGTCGGCCTGTACGCGGCGAAGAAGGTGCAGATGACGCAGATGCCCGAGCTCGTCGCGCTGATGCACAGCCTGGTGGGCCTGGCGGCCTGCCTGGTGGGCTTCGCCAGCTACGTCGACACCTCGGTGCAGTACACCGGTGCCGAAAAGACGATCCACGAGGTCGAGATCTACCTCGGCATCCTGATCGGCGCGGTGACGTTCTCCGGTTCGGTCATCGCGTTCGGCAAGCTGTCGGGCAAGATCGGCGGCAAGCCGTTGCTGCTGCCAGCGCGCCACTGGCTCAACCTGGCGGGGCTGCTGGTGGTGATCTGGTTCGGCGGACAGTTCGTCGCCGCGCAGGATGTCCAGGCCGGCATGCTGCCGCTGCTGGTGATGACGGTGATCGCGCTGCTGTTCGGCATCCACATGGTGATGGCCATCGGCGGCGCCGACATGCCGGTCGTGGTGTCGATGCTCAACAGCTATTCCGGGTGGGCGGCGGCCGCCACCGGCTTCATGCTGAGCAACGACCTGCTGATCGTCACCGGCGCGCTGGTCGGGTCCTCGGGCGCGATCCTCAGCTACATCATGTGCCGCGCGATGAACCGCAACTTCATCAGCGTGATTGCCGGCGGCTTCGGCACCGGCGGCGGCGCGCCGACCCCGGCCGGCGGTGCCGCGCAGCCCGCGGGCGAAGTGGTGCCGGTCAGCGCCGTCGAGACCGCCGAGATGCTGCGCGAGGCCAAGAACGTGATCATCGTGCCCGGCTATGGCATGGCGGTGGCGCAGGCGCAGCACACGGTCTTCGAGATTACGAAGCTGCTGCGCGAGAAGGGCGTCAACGTGCGCTTCGGCATCCACCCGGTGGCCGGCCGCATGCCGGGGCACATGAACGTGCTGCTCGCCGAGGCGAAGGTGCCGTACGACATCGTGCTCGAGATGGACGAGATCAACGAGGACTTCCCGGACGCGGACGTCTCGATGGTCATCGGCGCCAACGACATCGTCAACCCGGCGGCGCAGGACGACCCGACGAGCCCGATCGCCGGTATGCCGGTGCTCGAGGTCTGGAAGGCGAAGACCTCGATCGTCATGAAGCGCAGCATGGCCAGCGGCTACGCCGGCGTCGACAATCCGCTGTTCTACAAGGACAACAACCGGATGCTGTTCGGCGACGCGAAGAAGATGCTCGACGAGGTGCTGGTGGCGCTGAAGGCCTGAGACCGGACGCCGACCCCCGGCGACGTCGCCGACCTGGCCCGGCACGTCAACGGCCGCCCGATCCACGGCATGCCGAACCTCGCGACCTGCAGGGCCAGGACCATGATCGTCGACAAGCGCTCGATGGCCACCGGCTGCGCCGGCCTCGACAACGAGCTGTTCCACACCGACAGGACGATGAGCGTCGTCGGCGACGCGAAGAAGGTCGTCGAGGCGATGGTCAAGGCGGTCGAGTGAAGGCGACGGCGGACGCATCGCGCCGCCGCGGCGCGCGCGGGTGAACGGCTCGGCGCGCTGGCCGCAGGTCCTCGCGGCCGCGCTGCTCGGCCTGCTCGTCGTGCTGGCCTGGTGGGCGCCGCTCGACGCCGCCGCCGAACGGCAGGTCGACGCCGGGCTCAAGCGCGCGCTCGCCACGTTTGCCGCGGCGCGTGCCCTCAACGCGCTGATCTCGGTGGCGCAGGGCACCGAGGTCGCGCTCGAGCCGGCGGGCGTCGGCGTGACGTTCACGCCCGGGCAG
>JALOSD010000097.1 GCA_025458585.1 Burkholderiaceae bacterium
CGACCTGGCGACCGAGATCCTGACGACGGCGAACTTCGATCGCCTCGAGCTGCAGCGATTCGTCGCCGTCTGGTGCCTCGGCCACGTCACCGCCTCGGCTGCGCACCTGCGTGCGTGGCTCGCACGCCCGCAGGCACCGGGCGCCGCCGCGATCTCGTGATCGTCCGCGCGGCGCCTGCCGCCGGGCTGCTGCGAGGGACCGGGCGGGTGTTCCGAACAAATACAGTCGCAAATAGCACCCCGCGAAAAGCCTAGCGATCCGACGTGGCAATTCGGCCACAGGCGCACGAGAAGTCGTAAACCCGAGTGCACCTGACCGACCCGATGGCGCTGAGCTCGACAAACATAGTCGTAAACAATATCGCCGGGCCTGCCGCGAGCCAGTTCGTAGAGTGCCGGAGGTCCTAAAGCTCTCACTTGCCACCCTACTCCGCGCTATTGCGGACGGCTGCTCTGCAGCATGAGCTGACGGCGGCCGCTGGCGGATGAACTCGCACTGATCGCCACCAATCAGTCGTTGGGCGCAGCGGCCGCCGTCAACACGAAAGGCGGCTATTTGAGCCTGTCCAGCCATGGGGCGGCGGCGACGTGATGTGCACATCGACAGCGACGACTTCACAACCACCGAAGCTGCCGAGGTCGACCCGTCACTGAACTCTATGCCTGCTCGCTCGATCGTCAGAGACGGCAGCATGCCCGACATTCAGACTCGAGGCTCGCCTTCATGTAAGGCCGTCGCCATGAGCGCAAAGGTCATCTGGACAGTGGACGGCAGGTTGCGAAAGCCGCGTACTTGTCCGTACCCGTGACACCCACTGCCTACGACTCAGGGCCGCAGCAGAACCTTTGCCGCTGCGCAGAGCCCGCGATCCAAGTCGACGAAGGCCTTTTGACCCTCGTCGAGCGCCCGCTCCTCGACCCACGCAAGGTCGCCAAAGACGCCGCGCGCGAGCGCCGCCACCGTCGCTCGTAAGTCTGCCGTAGTGTAGGTGTAGGTACCGAGCAGGGTGATCTCGGCGAGTGTCAGCCGACGCATGTCGATCTCGCTTGCCCAGTCCTGCAAGCCGACGTGCATCACGACGCCGCCAGGCTTGACCGCGGCGATCGCCTGGTCACGCGTCGGTTTCGCGCCAACCGCGTCGATCACCACGTCGAAGGCCGCCTCGGCTGGCGGCGTCTCGCGCGGGTCGACGACCTTCGCGCTGGCGTAGCGCGCAACGGCATCGCGACGCAGCGCGTTCAGCTCGGCGAGCACGACCTCGGCCGCGCCGAGATGGCGCAGCAGCAGCGCCGAGAGCATGCCGATCGCGCCGCCGCCGATGACGAGCACGCGGCATTCGTGGATCGGCCGTACGAGTACGCGCAGCACGAGGTGGATTGCGTGCCACGCGGTCGCCGCGGGCTCGGTGAGCGCCGCAGCGCGCGCGGGCAGGTCCTGCGGCATCGCGATCAGCGACGCGGCCGGAATGCTCATGTACTCGGCGAAGGCGCCGGCACGCGTCATGCCGACCATGGTCCGGTTCGCGCAAAGGTTGTTGCGGCCCTGAACGCAGAACTCGCACGTGCCGCAGGTGATCAGCGGGTTGCCGGTGAAGCGCCTGCCCAGGTCGAAACCCGGCGCGGCCGACTGGGCGACCGAGCCGACGAACTCGTGGCCGAGCACGAGCCCCGGCTTGCGCCGCGGGTCATGGCCGTGCCAGGCATGCATGTCCGAGCCGCAGATACCCACCGCCTCGATCTTCAGCACCACCTCGCCTGGCACGAGCTCGGGCATCGGCAGTTCACGCAGTTGCGTTTCGTTCGGGGCGGTGTAGACGAGGGCCTTCATGGCGTGGTTTCCAGCAAGTGGGCGGTGTCGGAGATGGCGGCGCGCAGCGCTTCGACCATGCAGTCAACCTGCTGCGGCGTCGAAACGAACGGCGGGGCGAGCACCAACGTGTCGCCAGGCGCGCGCGTGAGCACGCCATGGTCGAACGCGGTGGCCTGTGCCGCGGCGCCGCGCGCACCGGGTCGACCCGGCATCGGGGCCAACTCGACGCCAGCGGCCAGGCCGATGTTGCGGATGCTGACGACACCCGGCGCATCGGCGAGCGCATGGACGGCGTTCTCGAAGTGCGGCGCGAGCGCGGCCGCACGTTCGCACAGCGACTCGGCCTCGATCACGTCGAGCATTGCGAGCGCCGCGGCACTGGCCAGCGGGTGGCCCGAGCAGGTGTAGCCGTGCATCAGCTCCGACAAATGCGCTGGGCCCTGCATCAGCGTGTCGTGAATCTCGCGCCTCACGAGCACGCCACCGAGCGGCGCGGCCCCGTTGGTCACGGTCTTCGCGAAAACGATCATGTCGGGCACCACGTCGAAGGCCTGTGCCGCGAACATCGCGCCGAGCCTGCCGAAGCCCGTGATCACCTCGTCGAAGACGAGAAGCAGGCCGTGGCGGTCGCAGATCTCGCGCAGCCGGCGCAGGTAGCCGCGCGGCGGCACGAGCACGCCGGTGGAGCCGGCCACCGGCTCGACGATCACCGCAGCGATCGCCGACGCGTCGTGCAGCGGAATGATGCGCGTCTCGAGTTCGTCGGCCATCTCGGCGCCGCTCGGCGGCTGGCCGCGCACGAAAGCCTGCGTCGTTGCGTCCCAGGTAGAGCGCAGGTGGTCGCTGCGCAGCAGCGCGGTGCCGAAGGCACGGCGGTTGTTCGTCATGCCGCCGACCGAAATGCCGCCGAAGCCGACGCCGTGAAACGCACGCTCCCGGCCGACGAAGAGGTTGCGATGGCCTTCCCCGCGTGCACGCCAGTAGGCGAGCGCGATCTTCAGGGCCGTGTCGCAGGCCTCCGAGCCGCTGTTCGTCAGGAACACACGGTCGAGCCCCGGCGGCGCAACGATCGAGAGCCGCTCGGCGAGCGCGAACGCGCCCGGGTGGCCGACCTGGAAGTTCGACGCAAAATCGAGCGTGTCGATCTGCCGCTTCATCGCCTCGACGATGCGCGGATGGCGGTGGCCTGCGCCGACGCACCACAGACCCGAGGTGCCGTCGAGCACCTCGCGGCCGTCGGCGGTGCGGTAGACGACGCCTTCGGCCGCGACGACAAGCTTCGGCGCCGCCTTGAACTGGCGGTTCGGCGTGAACGGCATCCAGAAGGCGTCGAGTTCAGGCATCGTGTTCATCGTGCGGGAGCGCCAGGTTCTCTCAACGCTTGCGCGGGTGGTGCGGCGCCACCGCGGGCACGAACGGGAAGCGCCGCTTCGCCTTCGTCGCAGTCGTGTTCGGGTCGACCGCGCCGCGGACGAACTGCCGCGAGGCGTCGTTCAGGGGCTGGTAGTCCCAGGCGGACCACTTGCCCTCCAGCAGCGCCTCCTGCGCAAATAGCCGGCGTCGCTGCGAGGCAAGCACGTCGCGCTCGATCGTCTCGACGTCCCAGCGCGCGAGGACCTCGGCGTGCATCGCCTGCTGGCGTTTCGCATGCTCCGGCCGGCCGGCCAGGTTGACGAGTTCATCGGGATCGCGCTTCAGGTCGAAGAGCATCGGCGGATCGGTGCGGCAATGCACGTACTTGAAGCTGTCGCGCAGCAGGATGCATGCAGGCGCGCAGACGCCTTCGCCGAGGAACTCGATCCGAGTCGTGTCCTCGCGGCCCGAGGAATCGCCCTGCAGCATGCCGGCGAGGCTCGCGCCGTCCAGCGTGTCGATCGGGTCCACGCCCTTGCCGTCGCTCGCCAGGTCGACGAAGGTCGGCAGCAGGTCGAGCAGCGACACCGCCTTCTCCTCGCGCAGCCCGTGCCCGACGCCCGGCCCGCTGGCGATCATCGGCACGCGGACCGACCACTCGAAGGGCTGGAACTTAAACCACGAGCCGCGCTCGCCCATCATCTCGCCGTGGTCGGCGACGATGAACACGACGGTCCGTTCGGCGGCGCCGGTCCGCTCGAGCACGCCGAGCAGGCGGCCGACGAGCGAATCGAAGTACGAGGTCATCGCGTAGTAGGCGTGGCGCGCCGTGCGCAGGTTCTCTTCCGAGATGTCGTGCTCGTCTGCGCGGATCGTCAGCGCGTAGCGCCGTGACCACGGGTCGCGCTCCGCGAAGGGGATGAAGGGCACGCGCGGCAGGTCGATCTTGTCGTGGTCGTAGAGGTCCCAGAACTCCTTCGTCGTGATGAACGGGTTGTGCGGGTGCGTGAACGAGGCCCAGAGCAGGAAGGGCCGCTGGTCCGCATCGCGCGCCTGGTCGTACAGCCACTGCTCCGCGTGGTAGGCCACGTGCTCGTCGTAATCGATCTGCAGATTGCGCTCGCACAGGCCCGCCTCAACGACCGAGCGCAGGCTCATCCGCGACGGCGAGTAGGGCTCGTCGGTCTTCGTCCAGTCCGCGGTCCAGCCGTAGTCGGAGGGATAGATGTCGGTCGTCAGCCGCTCCTCGAAGCCGTGCAGCTGGTCGGCGCCGATGAAGTGCATCTTCCCCGACAGGCAGGTCCGGTAGCCCAGCCGCCGCAGGTAGTGGGCGAGCGTCGGTGTCGCCGACGAGAACTCGCCCGCGTTGTCGTAGGCGCCGATCGCGGAGGACATGCGCCCGGTCAGCATCGACGCCCGCGACGGCGCGCAGACCGGGTTGTTGCAGTAGGCGTTGACGAAGGTCACGCCGCGATCGGCCAGCCGGCTCAGGTTCGGCGTGATGACGCCGGGCTTGCCGTACATCGGCAGCACCATGGCGGTGAGCTGGTCGGCCTGGATGACGAGGATGTTCGGACGCGACATGGCTGACTCCGCCTGGGCCGTCACTCGACCTTGATGCCCGCGGCGCGGGTGATCTGCACCCAGCGCTGGTGCTCGGACTTCACGAAGGCCGTGAAGTCGGCGGCCGACGTGCCGACCGGCTCGTCACCCATGGCCGCCAGCGACTGCCGGACCGCATCGCTCTTCAGCGCCGTCGTCGCGGCCGCGTTGAGGCGCTGGACGACATCGGCCGGCGTCCCGGCCGGCGCGAACAGGCCGAACCAGGTCACGACGTCCACGCCGGGGGTGCCGGCTTCGGCGAAGGTCGGCACGTCGGGCAGCGCTGCCAGCCGGCGATCGCCGGTCACGGCCAGCGCCTTGATCTTTCCGCCGCTGACCTGCGGCATGACGAGCTGCGTGTTGCCGATGATGTAGGCGACCTCCCCGGCCATCAGCGCCGTCATCGCCTGCCCGCCGCCCCGGTACGGGACATGCTGCACGTCGATGCCTGCGGCCGACTTGAACAGCTCGCCGGCCACGTGGAGAGCGGTACCGTTGCCAGTCGACGCGTAGTTGAGCTTGCCGGGGCTGGCCTTGGCCGCCGCGACCAGGTCGCGGACACTGCCGGCCTGCACCTGCGGCGCAGTGGCCAGCACGAGCGGGCCCCTCGTGAGCTGGCTGATCGGTGCAAAGCCGGCGATCGGGTCGTACGGGAGCTTCGGGTAGATCCCGGCTGCGATCGCGTGCGTGGCGACCGATCCCAGCAGAATCGTGTGGCCGTCCGGGGCGGCCCGGGCCACGTTCCCGGTGCCGACGGTTCCGCCCGCGCCCGCTACGTTCTCGACGATGACGGGTTGGCCGAGGCTCTTTCGCATCTCTTCGGCCATCGGGCGCGCGACAGCATCGAGCGCCCCCCCGGCCGGGAAGGGCACGACCAGCGTGATCGGCTTCGACGGGAAGGTCTGCGCCGCGGCGGTGGTGGCGGCGACGGCCAGCGTGCAGACGGCCAAGCCTGCGGTCAGCGTGCGGAGGCTCATGCGGTGGTTCCCTTCGTTGCGGTGGAGCGTTGAGGAGGCGCTATCGCGCGGTGAATCCGCCATCGACCATCAGCGTCTGGCCGGTGACGTAGGCGCTGGCGTCGCTGGCGAAAAACAGTGTCGCGCCGGCCAGGTCGTCGAGCGTGCCGTTGCGGCCGGTGCAGGTCTGCGCGGCGTTGCGCGCTGTGAGCTCGGGGTCGGCGAACACGGGAGCGGTCAGCGCGGTCGGGAAGAAGCCGGGGCCGATCGCGTTGCAGGTGATGCCGTGCGCCGACCACTCCTGCGCGATCGCCCGGGTGAGCTGCACCACGCCGCCCTTCGCAGCGCCGTAGGGCGCGCTGCACGCGAACGCGCGGTAGCTCTGCAGCGACGCGATGTTCAGGATCCGCCCCCAGCCGCGCGCCTTCATGCCCGGCGCGAGCGCCTGCGTCAGGAAGAAGGGCGCACCGAGGTGCAGCGCGAGCTGCAGGTTCCAGCTCTGCGGCGTGACCTCGGCGAAGGGCTCGCGCAGGTTCACGCCGGCGGCGTTGACGAGGATGTCGATGCCGCCCAGA
>JALOSD010000098.1 GCA_025458585.1 Burkholderiaceae bacterium
CGCTTCGACGGACGCCTGTTCGTCGGCGTGACCTCGACCGGCATCTACTGCCGGCCCGTGTGCCGCGTGCGCACGCCGCAGCGCCGCCATTGCCGCTTCTTCGCCAGTGCCGCGCAGGCCGAGGCGGCGTCATTCCGGCCCTGCCTGAAGTGCCGGCCCGAGATCGCGCCCGGCCTGTCGGCGATGGATTCGTCGCCGGCGCTGGCGGCGGCCGCCTCGCGCCGGATCGAGCAGGCGGTGGCCCTCGGCGAGCCGGTGTCGGTCGCCGCGGTCGCGGCGCACCTGGGGATCACGCCGCGCCACCTGCACCGCATCTTCGCCGCCGCGCACGGCGTCGGCCCGCAGGACTACCTGACGACGCAGCGCCTGCTGCTGGCCAAGCGGCTGCTGACCGACACCGCGCAGCCGGTCGGGCAGGTCGCGCTCGCGAGCGGCTTCGCGAGCCTGCGCCGATTCAACGCCGCGTTCGCCGAACGCTACCGCATGCCGCCGTCGCGCCTGCGCCTCGACGCCGGCCGGGCCGCGCGCGACGGCACGCCGGTGCTGCGCCTGGCGTGGCGCCCGCCGTACGACGTCGCCGGCGTGCTCGCGCTCCTAGCCCGCGACCGGGTGGCGGGCGTCGAGGAGGTCGACGGCACGACGTGGCGGCGAACGCTCGCCGTCGAGCATCGCGGCCACCGGCTCGCGGGCTGGCTGGCCTGCCGCTTCGACGAGGTGCGATGCGAGGTGGCGCTGAGCGTCGCGCCCGCGCTCGCGCCGGCGCTCGGGGCCGTCATCGAGCGCGTGCGCGGTGCGCTCGACCTCGATGCCGACCCGGCGCGCATCGACGCGGCGCTCGAGGGCCTGCCGGCAGCGCGCACCGGCACGCGCGTCACGACATCGGTCGACGGCTTCGAGGCCGCCGTGCGCGCCGTGCTCGCTCAGCAGCGCAGTGCAGTCACCGCGCGGGCGGCGACGCGGCGCCTCGTCGCGCGCCTCGGCCGCCCGCTCGCAACGCCCTTCGCCGGCCTGACGCACCTGTTCCCGTCGGCGCAGGCCCTCGCCGCCGCGGCGCCCGCGGCACTGGCCGGCGCCGGCGTCGCCGGCCGACGCGCAGCCGCCGTGCACGCGCTCGCCGACGCCGTCGCCGGCGGGCGGCTCGCGCTGCACTGGGGCGCGCCCCTCGACCCGACGCTGGCCGCGCTGCGGGCGATGCCCGGCATCGGCGAATCGACCGTGCAGGTGATCGCGATGCGCGCGCTCGGCTGGCCCGACGCCTGGCCGATCGGCGACGCCCGCCTGCCCGGGGCGCCAGACGCCCGCGACGGCCGCAGCCTGGCCGCGCTTGCCGAGCGCTGGCGACCTTGGCGTGCCTACGCCGCCACGCGGCTGCAGCTTCTGGAGCAACACCGATGACGTCCCCATCCAGTCCCCGTCTCGTCGCGCAGGCGCGCGCCACGACGCCGCTCGGCCCGATCCGCCTCGCCGCCACCGCCCGCGGCCTGGCCGGCCTGTGGTTCGACGGCCAGGCGCACCATCCGGGCACGCTCGACGCCGCCGACGACGCCGCCCACCCGGCGCTCGCGCAGACGCTTGCCGAACTCGCCGCGTACTGGCGCGGCGAGCCGGTGGTGTTCGGCACGCCGCTCGACGCGACCGGCACGCCGTTCCAGCAGCGGGTCTGGCAGGCGCTGCGTGCGATCCCGCGCGGGCGCACGACGAGCTACGGCGCGCTCGCCGCCGCGATCGGGGCGCCGTGCGCGACGCGCGCCGTCGCCGGCGCCGTCGCGCGCAACCCGATCTCGATCGTCGTGCCCTGCCACCGTGTGCTCGGCCGCGACGGCTCGCTGACCGGCTACGCCGGCGGCCTCGAGCGCAAACGCCGCCTGCTGGCGCTCGAGGGGGCGCTCGAGGGGGCGCTCGAGGGGGCGCTCGAGGGGGCGCTCGGGGGCGCGGTCGAGGGGACGCTCGTGCCGGACAGGCGCGCATGACGCCGCGTCAGGCCGGCGAGCTGCTGCTGCTCGCGGCGCTGTGGGGGGCGTCGTTCCTCTTCATGCGCGTGAGCGCCGGCGAGTTCGGTGCCGTCGCGCTCGCCGCGGTGCGCGTCGCGGTGGCGGCGGTGGTGCTGCTGCCGATCGCGCTCGTGCGCGGCCGCGGCGGCGAGATGCGCCGCCACGCGCGTTCGATCGCCGTCGTCGGCCTCGTCAACTCGGCGCTGCCGTTCATCGCCTTCAGCTACGCGGCGATGGCGATCACGGCCGGGCTGTCGTCGATCTTCAACGCCACGGTGCCGCTGTGGGGCGCGCTCATCGCCTGGGCGTGGCTGCGCGAGCGGCTGCCGCCGGCCCGGGCGCTGGGCCTTGCGATCGGCTTCGGCGGCGTGCTCGGCCTCGGCTGGGACAAGGCGAGCTTCGCCGCCGTCGACGGCATCAGCAGCGGCAGCGCGATCGTCGCCGTGCTCGCGGCGACGGCGCTTTACGGCTTCGGTGCCAACTACACGCGCCAGCGGCTCGACGGCGTGTCGCCGCTCGCGGTGGCCGCCGGCAGCCAGTTGGCTGCCGCGCTCGTGCTCGTGCCGCTGGCGGCGCTCGCGTGGCCGCCGATCACGCCGTCGGCGCTGGCCTG
Organism: Burkholderiaceae bacterium; assembly: GCA_025458585.1. Lineage (GTDB taxonomy): Bacteria > Pseudomonadota > Gammaproteobacteria > Burkholderiales > Burkholderiaceae_C > Calidifontimicrobium. The sequence continues at coordinate 2,605 of JALOSD010000098.1, forward strand.
GGGCGCCGCGACGCTGCTCGGCGTGCTGTGCACCGGCTTCGCCTACCTGCTGTTCTTTCGCCTCATCGGCCAGGTCGGGCCGGCGCAGGCGATGACGGTGACGTACCTGATCCCGCTGTTCGGCGTCTTCTGGGGCTGGGCCGTGCTCGGCGAGCCGGTCACCACGGCGATGGTGGGCTGGGGGGCGGTGATCCTGCTCGGCACCGCGATCGCCAGTGGCGTGGTCGGCGGCCGGCGCGTGGCGGCCGCACGCGCGAAGCCGTGACTGACGGCGCGCTGAAAGCCGAGCGTCGCCGTCGGGCAATCGTCGCCACCTGCGGGTAAACGCGCACGGCGCGCCGGCCGCCACCGGAGCATCATGGATATGCGCAGATGCGCATAGAACGATGATTGATCACGCATGCAGGGCCGGACGTCGTCGCCCCGCGCTGCACCGCCCCGAGCCCGAGGAGTGTTCATGACCAACCGCAAGACCGTGCCTGGCGCCGCCGCGCTGGCCGTTGCCTGGGCGCTGAGTGCGCTCGCCACGTCGGCGCACGCCGCCACCCCCGAGGAGCAGCGCCTGTACACGCGCGCGCTGTCCGCCACCTGCGCCCAGTGCCACGGCCCCGACGGCCGCGCCGTCGAGGGCGAGGCGATGATCCGCCTGGCCGGCCGCGACGCCAACTACCTGCTGACGCAGCTGCTCGCGTTCCGCAGCGGGCAGCGGCCGGCGACGATCATGCACCAGATCACCAAGGGCTACTCGCCGGAGCAGCTCGAGGCGATCTCGCAGTACTTCGCGAACGTGAAGTGAAGGAGCAGGCACGATGAAGCGCAGACAACTCGTCCAGGGGCTCGGCTCGATCGCCGCGCTTGGCGCGGTCGCCACGCTCGGCGGCTGCGCGACGACCTCCACCGCGAGCAAGGGCCACGTCGTCGTCGTCGGCGGCGGCTACGGCGGCGCCACCGCGTCGAAGTACATCCGCAAGCTGTCGGACTACACGATCGACGTCACGCTCGTCGAGCCGAACCCGATGTTCGTCTCGTGCCCGATGAGCAACCTCGTGATCGGCGGCATGCGCACGATGGGCGACATCACGAACCCGTACGACGGGCTCGCGAAGAACCACGGCGTCAAGCTCGTACGCGACACCGTCACCGGCATCGACCCGGCGAAAAAGGAAGCGAAGCTCGCGGGCGGGCAGACGCTGAAGTACGACAAGCTCGTGCTCGCCCCGGGCATCGACTTCATGTGGGACCGCATCGAGGGCCTGCAGGCGGCCAACGCCGCCGGGCAGATCCCGCACTCGTGGAAGGCCGGCCCGGAGACGGTCGCGCTGCGCCAGCAGCTCGAGGCGATGCGCGACGGCGGCACCTACGCGATCGTGATCCCCGAGGCCCCGTACCGCTGCCCGCCGGGGCCCTACGAGCGCGCGAGCCTGGTGGCCGCGTACTTCAAGCGCTCGAAGCCGAAGTCGAAGGTGCTGATCCTCGACGCGAACAACGACGTCACGTCGAAGGGCCCGCTGTTCAAGGCGGCGTGGAAGGACATCTACGGCCCGATGGTCGAGTACCGACCGCTGCACAAGGCGATCGCGGTCGACGGCGCGACGCGCACCGTCAAGTTCGAGGTGCAGGAGGACGTCAAGGCCGACGTGCTCAACGTGCTGCCGGTGATGCGCGCAGGCCGAATCGCCGTCGACGCGGGCCTGGCCAACGCCAACAACCGCTGGTGCCACACGAACTTCCTCACCTTCGAGTCGACCGCAGCGAAGGACATCCACGTCATCGGCGACGCGATCCAGGTCGCGCCGGGGATGCCGAAGTCGGGCCACATGGCGAACTCGCACGCCAAGGTCATGGCCTCGGCGATCGTCGCCGAGCTCAACGGCTGGCAGGTCAACCCGCACCCGATGATCACCAACGTGTGCATGAGCTTCGTCGACGAGACGCACGTGATCCACGTCGCGAGCGTGCACGAGTTCGTGACGACCGAGAAGACGTTCCGCACCATCGGCGGCTCGGGCGGCGTGTCGGACGCGCGCAACGAGCTCGAAGGCGTCTACGCGCAGGCCTGGGCGAGGAACATCTGGGCCGACGTGCTCACCTGAACACGCACGGCCGCGCCCACCGTGAACGGGGCTTCAGGCCCCGTTCGGTTTCTTCAGCCAGGGGTCGAACGTCGTCTCCAGCCACGGCCCGGCGTGCTCGACGATGAAGCCGTTCAGCGCCTCGGCCGAGGGCGACAGCTTCTTGTTGGAGAGACGCACGACGTGCCAGTCGCGCATCAGCGGCGTGCCGGGCACGTCGACGAGGGCGATGTCGCCCGTGCGCAGCTCGAGCGCCAGCGTGTGCAGGCTGATGAACGCCAGCCCCATGTTGGCCATCACGGCCTGCTTGATGGTCTCACTGCTGCCCAGCATCATCGTGTGCCGCGGCTCGATGCGGTGGGCCGCGAAGTAGCCCTCCATCACCGTCCTCGAGCCCGACCCCGGCTCGCGCAGCAGCAGCGTCTCGTTGGCCAGCTGCTGCGCCGTCACGCCGCGCTGGCGCGCCAGCGGGTGCTCGGGCGACGCGATGACCACGTGCGGGTGCGGCGCGAAGACCTCGGCCACGGTGTCGAGCTCGGCCGGCGGGCGGCCCATCACGCACAGGTCGACCTCGTTGCGCGCGAGCATCTGCACGAGCTGGTCGCGGTTGGCCACCGTCAGGTTGACCTGCACCTCGGGCTCCTGCTGCCGGAACAGCGCGAGCAGCCGCGGCACGAAGTACTTGCCCGTGCTGACGACCGCGAGCGCGATCGTGCCGCCGCGCCCGCCGGCGAGCAGCGCGATGCGCTCCTCGGTGCGCCGGATCTCGGCCAGGATCGTCGCCGCCGTCTGCCGCATCTCGTCGCCGGCGGAGGTGAGGTACAGCTTGCGGCCGATCTTCTCGAACAGCGGCAGGCCGACCAGGTCCTCGAGCTGCTTGACCTGCATCCACACCGCGGGCTGCGTGAGGTGCAGGTCCTCCGAGGCGCGGGCGAAGTTCAGGTGCTGCGCCGCGACCGAGAAGATCTGCAACTGGCGCAGCGTGACGTTGCGGATGCGGTTGTCGGGCAGCTTCATGAGTCTCGACGCATGAACTCAGTATCCCCTTATTGCAGGGATCACTCGAACTGAGTTCACTTTAACGAATTCCCTGTCTACAGTGGGGAAATTCCGTCGCGGTTCGACGGCAACCGCCCAGCCAAGGAGACCACCGTGGGTCACACGACCGAAGCCACCCAGATCACCGATGCGAAGAAGCGCTACAGCGCCGGCGTGCTCAAGTATCGCCAGATGGGCTACTGGGTGCCCGACTACGTGCCGAAGGATACCGACACGATCTGCCTGTTCCGCATCACGCCGCAGGAGGGCGTGGACCCGGTCGAGGCCGGCGCGGCGGTGGCCGGCGAGTCCAGCACCGCGACCTGGACCGTCGTCTGGACCGACCGCCTGACCGCCTGCGAGAACTACCGCGCCAAGTGCTACAAGGTCGAGCCGGTGCCGGGCCGCCCGGGCGAGTACTTCGCCTGGGTCGCGTACGACATCATCCTGTTCGAGGAGGGCTCGATCGCCAACATGACGGCGAGCCTGATCGGCAACGTGTTCAGCTTCAAGCCGCTGAAGGCGGCGCGGCTG
>JALOSD010000099.1 GCA_025458585.1 Burkholderiaceae bacterium
CGCGAGCGAGGGCAGCAGGCTGAAGCTCTCGGTCATCGCCTTGAAGGCCGGGCTCGCGGCCGTGAGCTCGTCGACCAGGGTCGGGTCCTCGTTGAGCTTTTTGAACGCACCCAAGCAGATGCCCAGTACGACCTCGTGGAAGTCGCGGCCATGCTGCAGCACCTCGGTGCCAGCCGGCTTGTAGGCGGACCACGGGGACTCGAAATCGACCCCGGCGTCGCGCAGCGCGTCGCCGTCGACCAGCTGGTCCCAGAACGGCTGCGCGGGCCAGCAGTCGAGCCCGCTGTAGAAGCGTGTCGGGCGGTATTCGTCCTGCTTCACCTGGGCCTGGACCGAAAGGTGGACCTGCTCCACCTTCCGGCGCGAGGGATCGAGCGCGAGCCGGGTCACCTCACGGAAGAACCGGAACTGCACGCCCCGCTGTCGAAGCAGCTGGTACAGCGGCGACACCACGACCTCGCCCATGCCGGCCTGCATCTCGTACAGCGCCGCTCCTTTGGTGGTGCCGAACATGCGCAGCACGACCTGCGCCGCGGTGCCGGCGGCGTAGCTGGGACGCTCGAGGTCGCCGTCGATGTACTGGAACATCGTGTCGTAAAGCGCGCGCACGATGAACGAGCGCGCCGCGACCTCGGGCGTGGTGCCGTGCTCGACGAGCCAGGCCCGGAAGTCGACGGCGTCGACCTCGCGCGCGGTCTTGCCGAGGATCATGAAGTCGTGCACGAACCCGTGCGCGAAGCCGCGGAAGATGTCGAGCAGCTCGACCATCAGGCCGTGCCCAGCGTCGTCGCCAGGCGCCGGGCACGTCGCGGCGAAGGCCTCGTGCACCACGCCCACGAGCTCGGCGAGGTCCGGCAGGTGCGACGCCAGCGGCCCGTGGTGCGTCGGACCCAGCGCCGCGGCCCACTCGGCCGCCGACTGCATCGCGTGGTGGGCCTGGGGGATCGCGCCGCCGGCGGACCGCACGCGTGCGCTCTCCAGGCGCGAGGCGATCCGCGACGGCACGGCCACCGTGCTGGCGTGCGGGCGGCCGGCTTGTTCCCGGTCGTCGTGCCAGGTCCGCAGGGTTGCGGCCACCAGGCTCAGCATCTGCGTGAAGGCCTGCCAAGGCGTCCAGAACACGTGGCCGTCGCCCGGCACGCCGTCGTTGTCCGGCCAGTTGAGCGGAAAGAAGTCGGGGCCGATCGGCGTGAACGACTGGGCATGGAAGGCATCGTGCCAGCTCCCGAGCGCGTGGTCGGCCCCGCGCTCCCAGTCGCGAAACACCTGCCGCAGCATCCGGAACGCGTTGTCGTAGTAGCCGAACCAGATGTGCAAGCCGTGCTCGAGGATGCGCATGCGCTCGTCGCGGCCGGTCGCGCCCTTGCCGCCGAGCCGCCAGCCGATCTGGTAGACGGTGACCTCGTGCGCCTCGCGCAGCGCCTCGGTGCGCGTGAGGTGATAGGCCGTCGTCAGCGACGCCATGCCGCCACCGAGGATCGCGATCTTGCGTCGGGCCATTGAAGCCTCCGGAAGGCGGGCTCAGGTCGAGCCGGGGGAGAACAGCGCGGGCGGCGGCACCCGCAGGGTCTCGAAGAGCCGGTGCGCCTGCTGCGACTCGCGCTGGCCGGAGGGTAGCCGCTGCCCCAGCGCTTGCAAGGCTACCGCCTCGTCGTAGGGCATCGACGTCGCGGCGGCGGCCTCGGCCGCGCGGCGCCACAGGCGGATCGCACGCCGGGGCGCGCCGCTGCGTTCGGCGTGGCAGCCGAGCAGGAACAGGCCGCGCGCGCGCGTGCTCGGCACCTGGCGCACGTAGGTGCGCAGCTTGGCGCAGGCGCGCGCGGTCTGCTGCGCGTGCTCACGAGCCTCGCCGGGCGTCACGGCATCCCAGCAGGCCAGCAGCGCCTCGACAACGCCCAGCGGCCCGTACACGAAGCCGGCGCCGGCCACCGGCGTGCGGTCCAGGAGCAGCGTCAGGCCCTCGCGCGCAGCCGCCAGCGCGCGTGCCTGATCGCCGAGCCGCACCCAGGCCGACGACAGCGTGCCCAGCACCATCAGGCGATCGATCGGCGTCTCCGAGCCGGCGAGCGCCTGCTCGGCGGCAGCGAGGTCGGCCGGCTCGATCCGCCCGCGCACCGCGCCAAGGTTCAGCGCGGCCGCGAGCCGCCATCCGTGGATGCGCGGCGGCGTGTCGGGGCCGGCCGCTGCCTTCGCCGCCGCCAGCACCGCCTCGGCGTCGGCATACCGTCCGCGCTGCGTCGCGGCGACGGCGCGCATGACGTGCACCGGCGCGACGCGGAAGCGCTCGCCGAGTTCGCCGTAGAGCGACTCGGCGACCGGGGCACTGCCGTCGAGCTGCGCCCAGTCGCACTGGCTGGAGGCGAACACCATGGCGAGCAGGTGCGCATAGGCGATGCCGTTGATCTCGGTCGGCCGGGACTCGGCCAGCGCGATGGCCTGCTTCACATGCCGCCGCGCCACGCCGGCCAGACCCATCTGGCCGAACGCGATCGCGAGCGCACCGTAGGCAGCTGACAGCTCCGGCACCGAGGCGCAGCGCCGCGCCTCGTGCGCCGACCGCAGCGTCAGGTGCAGCACCGCCACCGGGTCGTTCTCGTAGTACGCGATCTCGGAGAGCTGCGCATACGCGTGCGAGGCGAGTCGGGCGCTCTCGGCGCCCTCGGACGGCCTCGCCGCGCCCTGCGGGCCCGACAGGCCGAGCGGGCCGGCCATCGACTGGCGCACCAGCATGCCCACGATGCCGACAGCGCGTGCCGCGGCGCCCGGCTCCTGCGGCCGCCCGAGCAGGCGGAGGGTCTCGAGGTACTCGCGGCGCGCGAGCTTCAGCTCCGACAACTCGTGCCGGCTGTCGCCGAGCAGGCTGTGCCAGCGCGCGCGCCGCAGTGCGTCGGCCGCCACCTGCCGCTCAGTGGCGATGCGCTGCGCCGTCTCCAGGTGCTGGATCGCCTCGCGATAGGCGGCCTGGCGAATCGCCGTGCGCGCGCCGCCCTCGAGGTGGCTGACTGCGCGCGGGAACTCCTCGGCCAGTATGCAGTGGTTGGCGAGCAGGCCGAAGTAGCCGGCCATCAGCTTGCCGTGCTGCTCCTCGAGCCAGTCGGCGATGCGGCGGTGCTGCCGACGGCGCTGCGCGAGCGGCAGCAGGTCGTAGATCGCGTCCTGCACCAGCGCGTGCGAGAACGCATATTCGTCGGGTGCGGCGGTGCCCTCGCGCGAGACCAGGTTGCTGCCCATGAGGGCGGCCAGCAGCTCGCCGACGCGCGCGATCGGCAGCGCCACCGGCAGGATCGCGGCCAGCCCGGTCGACGAGAACACGCGCCCGAAGACGCTCGCCACCTTCAGCAACAGCTGCTGCTCGTCGCCCAGGCGGTCGACCCGGCTGGTGATGACCCCGCGCAGCGTGCCCGGCAGCGAGTGCGCGACGCGTGACGCGATGTCGGGCTTGGTCAGGCAGCGGCCGCCGACGAGCTCGATGTGGCCGCCCTCGCGCAGCGCGAGCGTGAGCTGCTGGATGTAGAAGGGGTTGCCTTCGCAGCGGCCGTGGATCAACCGGCTCAGTTCGTCGGGCACCGCCTCCACGCCCAGCAGGTGGCCCACGATGGCCGCCGTCTGCGATTCATCGAGCGCGCCGAGATCGGTGCGGCGCAGCGCGGGGTGGCGGCAGAACTCCTCGGCCGAGGCGTTGGCGAACTCGGTGAGAGGCCGCGTGACCGCGACGATCGACAGCCCCGGCGCCCGCTCGGCGAGCATCAGCAGCACGCCGCCCGACAGCTCGTCGATCCAGTGCAGGTCCTCGGCCATCAGCACCAGCGGACCGTCGGCGCAGGCGTGCTCGACCAGGCGCAGCAGCAGCGCCTGGATCGCCGCAGCGCGGGCCGTGCCGCGCATCTCGCGCGTCAGGTCCGATTCGGGCAGGGCCAGCGGCAGGATGTCGCCGAGCAGCGGCGCCCACGCGAGCAGCGGCGGGTCGTCCTGCAGGTACCGGCTCACCGTGTCGCGCCAGGGCTCGCCGGGCCGGGCGAGCGCAGCCAGCAGGGCGCGGAAGACCTCACGGATGAGAAAGTACGGCGTGTTGCGCTCGAGCGATTGCGCGGCCCCGGCGACGATCCGCGTGCCGCCGGCCTCGATCGTCAGCCTCAGCTCGCGCAGCAGGCGCGACTTGCCGATGCCGGGCTCGCCGCTCAGGAGCAGATGAACGCCGGCGCCGCCGCCCGCCGCCTGCAGCGCACCGACCATGCCCGCCAGCTCGGCGTTGCGGCCCACCATGTGGCCGACCCGCTCGTCGGCCACCGGCGTCTGGCGCGGCTCGGGCCGGAAGGCGAGCACCGTCGCGTCGGCGTGCTTGGGCCGCACGTTCTGCGCGATCGTGAAGCTCAGCCGATCGCCGGCGGCCTTGGTGGTAGGTTCGTCGGCGAGCAGGTCGTCGGGCACGGCGCCGGCGAGCCGCGCCGCGAAGTTGATGGCCGGTCCGATCATCGAGTACTGCCGGCGCTGCGCCGCGCCGCATTCGCCGCAGTAGAGGACGCCGGTGGCCACGCCGAGCGCCGGGCGCAGGCCAAGCGCCCGCAGCGAGCGCTGGATCTCTAGCCCGGCGATCAGCGCGCGTGCGGCGTCGTCCTCATAGGCGGCCGTCGGAATGCCCCAGGCGACGATGAAGTTCAGGCCCTTGTCGTCCATCTGGACGTAGGGCAGCGCGCCGCCGCAGCGCTGCACCGACTCCTGCACGATTCGCGTCACCGCCTGCAGACGGGACGGGTCGACCTCGCGGCCGAAGCCCGCGCCGTCGAGCTTGACGAACATCACCGTCACGAGTCGGAACTCGGCAAGCCATTCGTCCTGCTTGGCCTGCGCGCGCCGTACCAGCACATCCGGCACGTAGGGCGCCAGGCGCTCGGCGTCGAAACCGCGCCACGCGCGGGCCCCGCGGATGCTGTCGACCCCAACGGTCGGCATATCGAGGCGCAGCGCGCGCCTGCAGCCCTCGGCAGCGGACTCTGCGTGCAGCCGGTCGACGAGCAGCGCCTGCACGCCGGCCGTCACCAGCACCTGGCCCGGCGTCGTGATGTCGCAGGCACGCCCGGCCTCGAGTACCGGGGCACCGGCGAACACATGCAGCCACTTGCCGCCGGCGCCACCGAGCTTGCACACCTGGACGGTACCCTGCGCGACTGCGATGCGCTGCGTGAGGCCGGTCGGGCGGCCAGTCGACCAGCCAGCAGCCTCCGCCTGGATCGTGAGCGCGCACTGGACGGCCACCGCGGTCGCAGCAGCGGCCGCACCCGGATCGTCGCCGGCCGGCCATACGGCGATCACGGCGTCGCCGGCAAAGGCAGAGATGTCGCCGCCGAAGCGCTCGATGACCGCACCGAGCGAGCCGAAATAGGTGTCGAGGATGCCCTGCAGCAACTCGACGCCCTGTTCGCCGTCGCGGGTGAGTTCGACCGCTAGGGCAGAGAAACCGGAGACGTCGGCCATCATCACCGCGGCCGGCAGGCTCACGGCGAACGGTGCGTCCTCGGCATGGCGGTCGAGCAGCTCCAGAAAGGTGCGGGGCAGGTGCTTCTCGAACGAAATCGCCGCCAAGTCATGGTCCCCTTTTACCTCGTACTCGCGCACCCGGACCTCGGGGCCGCGGCCAAGTTGCGTCGCGATGCAAACGCGGAGCTTACGTGACTGGAAGGCGCTACGCGACCGGGCCAGCCCGGCGAAATTCTTTGATGCGGCATCACCGGACCCTTGGCCGTCGACGTGTGCCTATCTTCTGGTCGATCGACAGCACGGGAAGTCCCTTCTCCACGGCAGTCGCCCTCGCGCGCTGCAGCGGCTCCTCGCCTGGCAGGCCGGCGTCGCCCGGCAGCAGGACAAGGCTGGCCTTCGGGCTCGCCGGCGCATCGAGGATGGCGTCGTTCGCCCATCACCTGGACCGGCTTGGCCTTGGCGATCCCGGCAGCGGCCGCCATCGCACCGACGACCACGCCGGCGACCAACCTGCTCTTCGCGTTCATGTCGGCACCTCCTCCGCGCAAGCGTGCCCGTGTCCCAAGTCTGAAAGCTGAGGGCAAGAGTCCGTCGCCTGTGTGCGCTTCAGGCAAGGCAGGTGCTCTCAGCCGCTTCAAGCACGACAGGAGAGACCCTGCAGTGGCGCGGTGGAGTCATCTACGGGCCGGTTCGGCTCCTTGGTAGCCGGACGAGCGCATGATCTTCGTCGCGAGGGGCGCCGAACGGCCCTCGCGCACCG
>JALOSD010000100.1 GCA_025458585.1 Burkholderiaceae bacterium
GCGCTCGAGCAGACCCCGCCCGAGCTCGGCGCCGACATCGCCGAGCGCGGCATGATGCTCACCGGCGGCGGCGCGCTGCTGCGCGACCTCGACCGTCTGTTGGCCGAGGAAACCGGCCTGCCGGTGCTCGTCGCCGAGGACCCGCTGACCTGCGTCGTGCGCGGCTGTGGCATGGCGCTCGAGCGCATGGAGCGGCTGAGCACGATCTTCACCTACGAGTAAGCCGAGCCCGCAGGCGTCGGCGCGCCGCGCACCATGCCGCTGGGCACGCTCGACCGCACCCCGCCGCCGTTCTTCCGCCAGGGCTACTCGGCCCTGACGAAGCTGCTGTTCTTCGCGGCGCTGGCCGTGTTCCTGATGGTCGCCGACACGCGCTTCGAGCTCGTGCGCCACGCGCGTGCCGCGATCGCCACCGCGCTGCTGCCGGTGCAGACGGCGCTTCGCGTGCCGGTCGACCTGTGGCACCGCGGCGCCGACGTCGCGCAGGGGCTGCAGCAGGCGCTGGCCGCCGAGCGCCGGGCGCAGGAACAGCTCGCGGCGCAGGCCGAGCGGCTCGCGCGCGCGGCGCAGCTCGACGCCGAGAACGAGCACCTGCGCGCGCTGCTGGGGCTGCAGCCGGCGCTCGCGGCACGCTCGACCGGCGCGCAGGTGCTCTACGAGGCGCCCGACCCGTTCACGCGCAAGCTCGTGATCGACCGTGGCACGACGCACGGCGTCGTCGACGGCTCGCCGGTGATCGACCACCGCGGCGTGCTCGGCCAGGTCACACGCGCCTACCCGCTGGCCAGCGAGGTGACGCTGCTCGTCGACCGCGACGCCGCGATCCCGGTGCTCAACCAGCGCACGCAGCTGCGCGGTGTCGCGTTCGGCGGCACCGAGCGCAGCACGGCGATGGAGCTGCGCTTCCTCGCCGCCAACGCCGACGTGCAGGCCGGCGACGAGCTCGTCACCTCGGGCGTCGACGGCGTGTACCCGCCCGGGCTGCCGGTCGCGCGCGTCGCGCGCGTCGACCGCCAGGCCGACGGCGGCTTCGCGTACGTGCTGCTGCAGCCGGTGGCGCGACCCGACGGCGTGCGGCACGTGCTCGTGCTCGAACCGATCGGGCTGCAGCTGCCGCCGCGGCCGCCTGCCGCGCGGCACCGACCAGCTGCTGCTGCCGGTCAACCCGCTGTTCATCGCGCTGTCGCTGCTCGTCGCGCTCGCGGTCAACCTGCTGCCGCTGGGGCGCGCCGGCGCGATGCCCGACCTGCTCGCGCTCGTGCTTGTGTTCTGGAACGTCCACCAGCCGCGGCGCGTGGGCATCGGCGTCGCGTTCGTGCTCGGCCTCGCGATGGACGTGCACGCGGGCAGCCTGCTCGGCCAGCACGCGCTCGCCTACACGCTGCTGTCGTACTTCGCGATCACGATCCACCGCCGGCTGCTGTGGTTCGGCGTCGGCTCACAGATGGTGCAGGTGCTGCCGCTGTTCGTCGCCGCGCACGTCGTCACGCTCGTCGTGCGGCTGGCGGCGGGCGACGAGTTCCCGGGCTGGCCGTGGCTGCTCGCCCCGGTGTTCGAGGCCCTGCTGTGGCCTATGGTCACTTTCCTGCTGCTCGCACCGCAGCGCCGCGCGCCCGATCCGGACGAGAATCGACCGCTGTGACCGAGCTGAAGAACGTCGGCGCCGAAATCGACCGCTTCCGCGGGCGCGTCATCGCCGCGATCGGCATCGTGCTGCTGTGCTTCGCACTGCTCGTCGCGCGCATGGTCGTCCTGCAGGTGCTGCGGCACGACGAGCTGTCGACGCGCGCCGAGAGCAACCGCATCGCCGTGCTGCCGGTCGTGCCCAACCGCGGGCTGATCGTCGACCGCAACGGTGTCGTGCTGGCGAACAACTACTCGGCTTATACCCTCGAGATCACGCCGTCGCGCGTCGACGACGTCGAGGCGACGATCGACGCGCTGGCCGAGTTCGTCACGATCGAGCCGCGCGACCGCCGCCGCTTCAAGCGCCTGCGCGAGGAAGGCAAGAGCTTCGACTCGATCCCGGTGCGCACCAAGCTCAGCGACGAGGAGGTCGCGCGCTTCACGGCGCAGCGCTACCGCTTCCCCGGCGTCGAGGTCAAGGCGCGGCTGTTCCGCTACTACCCGCTCGGCGAGACCGGCGCGCACCTGATCGGCCACATCGGCCGCATCAACGCCGCCGACAAGACGGCGATGGAGGACTGGGAGGACGAGCGGCAGGCGAACTACCGCGGCACCGACTACATCGGCAAGCTCGGCCTCGAGCAAAGCTACGAGGCCGAGCTGCACGGCACGACCGGCTTCGAGGAGGTCGAGACGACCGCCGGCGGGCGCGCGGTGCGGCGGCTGCGCTCGAGCCCGCCGACGCCGGGCAACACGCTCGTGCTGTCGATCGACATCCGGCTGCAGGCGCTGGTCGAGGATCTGTTCGGCGAGCGCCGCGGCGCGCTGGTGGCGATCGACCCGCGCAGTGGCGAGGTGCTCGCCTTCGTCAGCAAACCCACCTTCGACCCCAACCTCTTCGTCGACGGCATCGACCACGAGTCGTGGCGTGACCTCAACGAGAACATCGACAAGCCGCTGCTCAACCGCGCGCTGCGCGGCACCTATCCGCCGGGCTCGACGTTCAAGCCGTTCATGGCGATGGCGGCACTGACCAGCGGCAAGCGCGCGCCGGACACCGTGATCCAGGACGGCGGCACCTTCGTCTTCGGCAACCACCGCTTCCGCAGCCACGGCGACCGCGGCGCCGGGCCGGTCGACATGCGGCGCTCGATCGTCAAGTCGAGCAACGTGTACTACTACTCGCTCGCCAACGAGATGGGCGTCGACCTGATGTACGAGCACCTGTCGCCGTTCGGCTTCGGCGCGCGCACCGGCGTCGACCTGCAAGGCGAGGTCAACGGCGTGCTGCCCTCCACCGAGTGGAAGCGCCGCACGTACAAGCGCCCTGAGCAGCAGCGCTGGTACGCCGGCGAGACGATCTCGCTGGGCATCGGCCAGGGTTACAACAACTTCACGATGCTGCAACTCGCCAACGCGATGGCCACCCTCGTCTCGGGCGGGCAGCGCTTCGAACCGCGCCTGGCGCGCGAGATCGAGGACGCCGTGACCGGCGAGCGCCGCGCCGTGCGCGGCGAGGCTCGCTCGCCGCTGCCGCTCCTGCCCGAGCACGTCGCGCTGATCAAGGGGGCGATGCATGGCGTGACGCAGGAGGGCACATCGACACGCGTGTTTGCCGGCGCCCCGTACCAGACGGGCGGCAAGACCGGCACCGCGCAGGCCGTGGGCGTGCGCCAGAACGCCAAGTACGATGCCGCGAAGGTCGCCGAGCACCTGCGCAACCACTCGCTGTACGTCGCGTTCGCGCCGCTCGACGAGCCGACGATCGCGCTTGCCGTGATCGTCGAGAACGCCGGCTTCGGCGCCGCCGCGGCCGCGCCGATCGCGCGCCGGGTGTTCGACTACTGGCTGCTCGGGCTGCTGCCGAGCGAGGACGACATCGCGCTGACGCGCGAGGGCCGGAGCGCCGCGCCGGTGGGCACGCCGCGGCGAGCGGTCGACGTGCCGCTGCCCGGCGCGACGATCGCGCCCGTGGCGACCGCCCCCGCGACGCCGCGGCTGGCGATGGAGGCGGGGACGGTCGCGCGATGAACGCCGTCTTCGAGCGCCCACCGCTGTGGCAGCGGCTGCGGCCGGTCGTCGCCGGCTTCGACGGCTGGCTGTTCCTCGCCGCCAGCCTGCTCGCCGCCGCCGGGCTGGTCGCGATGTACTCGGCCGGCTTCGACCACGGCGAGCGCTTCGGCGGCCACGCGCGCAACATGCTGATCGGCCTGGGGGTGATGCTCGTCGTCTCGCAGGTGCCGCCGCAGCGGCTGATGGCGCTCGCGCCGCCGCTGTACGCACTCGGCGTCGCGCTGCTCGTCGCGACGCTGCTGTTCGGCATCACGAAGAAGGGCGCGACGCGCTGGCTCGACGTCGGGATCGTGATCCAGCCAAGCGAGTTGATGAAGATCGCCACCCCGCTGATGCTCGCGTGGTGGTTCCAGAAGCGCGAGGGGCAGCTGCGCGCGCCCGACTTCGCGGTCGCCGGCTTGCTGCTGCTGCTGCCGTTCGCGCTCGTCGTCCGGCAGCCCGACCTTGGCACCTCGCTGCTGATCCTGTTGGCGGGGCTGTTCGTGATTTTTTTCGCCGGCCTGCCGTGGCGGCTGATCCTGCCGGTGCTGGCGCTCGGCGTCGCCGGCATCGTGCTGCTGGTGTCGTTCGGCGACGCGATGTGCGAGCCCGGCGTCGACTGGAAGGTGCTTCGCGAGTACCAGAAGCAGCGCGTGTGCACGCTGCTCGACCCGACGAAGGACCCGCTGGGCAAGGGCTTCCACGTCATCCAGGGCATGATCGCGATCGGCTCGGGCGGCCTGTGGGGCAAGGGCTTCATGAACGGCACCCAGACGCACCTCGAGTTCATCCCCGAGCGCACGACCGACTTCATCTTCGCCGCCGTCGCCGAGGAGTTCGGCCTCGTCGGCGTGATCGCGCTTCTGCTCGGCTTCACGTTCCTGATCGTGCGCGGGCTCCTGATCGCCGCCGAAGCGCCGACGCTGTTCGCGCGCCTGATGGCCGGCGCGGTGTCGCTGACCTTCTTCACCTACGTGTTCGTCAACATCGGGATGGTCAGCGGCATCCTGCCGGTGGTGGGCGTGCCGCTGCCGTTCGTCAGCTACGGCGGCACCGCGATGGTCACGCTCGGCCTCGGCCTCGGCATCCTGATGTCGATCGCGCGCAGCCACCGGCTGATGCAAAGTTGAGGTGAATCCCCCCGAAGCGCCTTCGGCGCCTCCCCCCAGGGGGCGCCGCCAGCGGACCGGCAGAGCCGGATCCACGGCGGCCGCTTGCAGCCGTTCGATTCGTCGGCCGTGGGTGCCTTTGGCGCCGCGCGGGCAACTGGAATGAGCGGGCGCATCGGCGTCGTCGGCATCGGCAACATGGGGCTGCCGATCGCGCAGCGCCTGGCCGAATGCGGCCATGCCGTGACGGTGCACGACATCGACCCGGCGCGTCTCGCCCTCGCGGCGCCGCTGACGGTGGCCGCCGACGCGGCGACGATCGCCGCCGGCTGCGACGTGCTGATCGTCGTCGTCGTCGACGCGGCGCAGACCGACGCCGTGCTGTTCGGCCCGCGCGGCGCGGCGCCGGCGATGGGCGCGGGGCAGGCCGTGCTGCTGTGCCCGACGATCGGCCCCGCCGACACCGAACGTTTCGCCGCCGCCCTCGCCGCGCGCGGCATCGACGCCGTCGACGCGCCGATGTCGGGCGGTCCGTCGCGGGCGCGCGACGGCTCGATGAGCCTGATGGTCGCCTGCGCCGACGCGGTGTTCGAGCGCCACGAGCCGCTGCTGCGCTCGATGGCCTCGAGGCTGTTTCGCGTCGGCACGCGGCCGGGCGACGGCGCGCGCACGAAGCTCGTCAACAACCTGCTCGCGGCAGTCAACCTCGCCGGCGCGGCCGAGGCGCTCGCACTTGCGACACGGCTCGGGCTCGACCCGGCGCGCACGCTCGACGTTATCGAACAGTCGAGCGGCCAGAGCTGGATCGCCAGCGACCGCCTGCGGCGCGCGCTCGCGGGCGACCGCGCGCCGCGCGCGCACGCGTCGCTGCTGGCGAAGGACTCGGCGCTCGCGCTCGCGATGGCGCGCGGGATCGGCCGCGAGCCAGCCCTCGGCGCCGCCGCGGCGGCGGCGTTCGCGCTCGCCTGCGCCGGCGGGCGTGCGGGCGACGACGACAGCTGCCTGTACGACGTCGAGCTCTCGCGGCGAGCCGCGCCGCCGCGCGCGCCCTGAGGCCGCGTCAGGCGGGCGGCGCGTCGACGCCGTCGACCGGAAAACGCACCGTGAAACGCGTGCCCGGCGAGGTACCGTGGGCGCCGCGCGGCTGCGCGTCCTCGACCGTCAGGTCGGCGCCGTGCGCGGTCGCGATCTCGCGCACGATCGCCAGCCCGAGCCCGCTGCCGTCGACGTTGGTGCCAAGCGCGCGGTAGAACGGCTGGAACACGAGCTCGCGCTCGGCCGGCGTGATGCCGGGACCGGTGTCCTCGACCTGCAGCACCGCGACCTGGCCGAACGGGTCGACGAGCACGCGCACCGTGACCGCACCGCCGGCGGGCGTGTACTGCAGCGCGTTGTCGACCAGGTTGCGGATCAGCTCGCGCACGAGCACCGGCTGGCCGCGCAGGCGCGCGACGTGGTCGTCGGCGCCCGGGCCCTCGTAGCCGAGGTCGATGCGCTTGTCGAGCGCCTTCGGCACGAAGTCCTCGACCGTCTCGACGGCAATGGTGGCGAGGTTGATCTCCTGCTGCCGCAGCGCCTGCTCGCGATCCTCGGCGCGCGCCATCGCGAGCAGCTGGTTGACCATGTGGGCGGCGCGCTCGCTCGAGCGCGCGATCTGCTGCAGCGAGCGCTTGACCGCCTGCGCGTCGCCGCCGGCGTCGATCTCGCGCTGCGCGAGCTCGGCCTGCGTGCGCAGCCCGGCCAGCGGCGTCTTCATCTGGTGCGCCGCGTCGGCCAGGAAGTGCTTCTGCGCGCTGATCGAGTGGTCGAGCCGCGCCAGCAGGTCGTTGATCGCACGCACGAGCGGACCGACCTCCTCGGGCGCGTCGCGCTCCTCGATCGGGCTCAGGTCGTGGCTCTCGCGCTGGCGGATGCGCCGCTGCAGCTCGTTGAGCGGCGCGAGCCCGCGCGCCAGCGCGAGCCAGACGAGCACGACGGCCACCGGCAGGATCACGAACTGCGGCAGGATCACGCCCTTGATGATCTCGGTGGCCAGGCGCGAGCGCCGGTCGAGCGTCTCGGCGACCTGCACGAGCGGGTACTGCTCGCCCGCCTCGACCGGCATCGCCATCCACAGGTAGGCCACGCGCACCGCCTCGCCGTGCAGCTCGTCGTCGCGGTAGCGCAGCACGCCCGGCTCGATCTGCCCGTCGACCGGCACGATGAGCTCGCGGTCGCCGGCGACGAGTTCGCCGCGCAGCCCGAGCACCTGGTAGTGGATCGAGCCGCTGTCCTCGCCGCGCAGCACGTCGACGACCATCGCCGTGACGGTCGCCGGCACCCGGACCTCGCGCGACAGCTCGGTGTGCACGACGACGCGCTGCGCGACCGCGCGTGCGAGCTCGCCGAGGTCGCGGTCGTAGGGCCGGTTGGCGATGCCCTGCGCGACGACCCACGTCACGCCGATGCTCATCGGCCACAGCAGCAGCAGCGGCGCGAGCATCCAGTCGAGGATCTCGCCGACCCGAGGATAACCGTGGCGAGCGCAGGCACCGTCCGCGACCGCCGCCCGCCCCGGGAAGGGCGCACGCAGCCAATCGCGGCGTTCAGTTCGGGATCTTCTCGAGGCAGTAGCCGAGGCCGCGCACCGTCGCGATGCGGATCGGCCCCTGCTCGATCTTCTTGCGCAGGCGGTGGATGTAGACCTCGATCGCGTTGTTGCTGACCTCTTCGCCCCACTCGCACAGGCGCTCGACGAGCTGGTCCTTGCTGACGAGCCGGCCGGTGCGCTGCAGCAGCACCTCGAGCAGGCTGAGCTCGCGCGCCGACAGCTCGACCATCTGGTCGTTGATGTAGGCGACGCGGCCAGTGGCGTCGAACGACAGCGGCCCGTGCTTGATGATGCTCGACGCGGTGCCGAGGCCGCGGCGCGTCAGCGCGCGCACGCGCGCCTCGAGCTCCTGCAGCGAGAACGGCTTGGCCATGTAGTCGTCGGCGCCGAGGTCGAGCCCCTTGACGCGCTGCTCGACGCTGTCGGCGGCGGTCAGGATCAGCACCGGCACGCTGCTGCCACGTGCGCGCAGCTTGCGCAGCACCTCGAGCCCGTGCATCTTCGGCAGCCCGAGGTCGAGGATCACGCAGTCGAACTCGTGCGAGGCGAGCGCGGCGTCGGCTTCGCTGCCGCTGCCGACCTGGTCGACCGCATAGCCCGAGCTGCGCAGCGAACGCAGCAGCCCGTCGGCGAGCACCTGGTCGTCTTCGGCGATGAGAATGCGCATCGGACCGTCTCCTGGCTTGTTCGTGCGCGCCGTTCTCGACCGCGGCGCTGCGTGCGCTCGATTCTAGGGATTTCGAGCCGTTGACGCACCCCGAATACTGTACGAACATCCAGTTGTGCCACAATCCAAGCGATGAAACCGGAGAACCGCATGGACGCCCCCGTCAAAGCCCTCAACACCGAAAAGGCCAAGGCGCTGCAGGCCGCGCTCGCGCAGATCGAGAAGCAGTTCGGCAAGGGTTCGATCATGCGCCTGGGCGAAGGCGAGAAGGTCGAGGACATCCAGGTCGTCTCCACCGGCTCGCTCGGGCTCGACGTCGCGCTCGGCGTCGGCGGCCTGCCGCGCGGGCGCGTCGTCGAGATCTACGGCCCCGAAAGCTCGGGCAAGACGACGCTCACGCTGCAGGTCATCGCCGAGATGCAGAAGCTGAGCGGCGTGTGCGCGTTCATCGACGCCGAGCACGCGCTCGATGCGCAGTACGCGCAGAAGCTCGGCGTGAATCTGCAGGACCTGCTGATCAGCCAGCCCGACACCGGCGAGCAGGCGCTCGAGATCGTCGACGCGCTCGTGCGCTCGGGCTCGGTCGACCTGATCGTCGTCGACTCGGTCGCCGCCCTCACGCCCAAGGCCGAGCTCGAAGGCGAGATGGGCGACAGCCTGCCCGGCCTGCAGGCGCGGCTGATGAGCCAGGCGCTGCGCAAGCTGACGGCGACGATCAAGAAGTCCAACTGCATGGTCATCTTCATCAACCAGATCCGCATGAAGATCGGCGTCATGTTCGGCAATCATCAACCAGATCCGCATGAAGATCGGCGTCATGTTCGGCAATCCCGAGACGACGACCGGCGGCAACGCGCTGAAGTTCTACGCCTCGGTGCGGCTCGACATCCGCCGTACCGGCAGCATCAAGAGGGGCGAGGAAGTCATCGGCAGCGAGACCAAGGTCAAGGTCGTCAAGAACAAGGTCGCGCCGCCGTTCAAGACCGCCGAGTTCGACATCCTCTACGGCGAAGGCATCAGCCGCGAGGGCGAGATCATCGACCTCGGCGTCGCCGCCAAGGTGCTCGACAAGAGCGGCGCCTGGATCGAGAACAAGGTGCGCGAGGCGATGGGCGTGCCGCTGCTGCCGCCGGCGGCCGCGGACGCCGGCGCCGCCTGACGCCCGCGCAGCCGACGCCGCGCAGCGGCCGATGCCCACGGCACCGTCGCTGAAGGCACGGGCGCTGCGCCTGCTCGCGCAGCGCGAGCACAGCCGCAGCGAGCTGCGGCACAAGTTGCTCGCGCACGCGCTGCAGGCCGAGGTCGCGAAGCGCCCGCCGCCCGACGACGGCTCCACATGCGGCGACGACGTGCGCGCCGCGGCGACCGGGACGGTCGACGAACTGCTCGACGCGCTCGAGGCTGCCGGGCACTTGAGCGAGGCGCGGTTCGTCGAATCGCGTGTCCATTGC
>JALOSD010000101.1 GCA_025458585.1 Burkholderiaceae bacterium
GGCACCACTTCCGGCCACCTCCGGGCACCTCGCGCCACGAGGCCCCCGGCGCCGACACCAGATGCCGCCGATCCCGCCCGTCACCAAGACGCTGCTGCTGACCTGCGTCGCGATCTTCTTCGCCGGCATGCTGCTGCCCGGCGTGTTCCGCCCGCTCGAGATGCTGCTCGCGCTGTGGCCGGTGCAAAGCGGCATGTTCTACCCGTGGCAGGTCGTCACCTACGGCTTCCTGCACGGCGACCTCGGGCACCTGTTCTTCAACATGCTCGGCCTGTGGATGTTCGGCAGCGAGATCGAACGCCTGTGGGGCCAGAAGCGCTACCTGCAGTTCCTGCTCGCGAGCCTGCTCACGGCGGCCGCGGCCCAGTTGCTCGTGACGTTCGTGATGGGCTCGCGGGTGCCCACCGTCGGCGCCTCGGGCGCCCTGTTCGGCCTGCTGATGGCCTTCGGCATGATGTTCCCGAACCGCACGATCGTGCCGCTGATCCCGCCGATCCCGATGAAGGCGCGCACCTTCGTGATCGTGTTCGGCGCGCTCGAACTGCTGTTCGGCCTGAGCGGGCGCACCGGCATCGCGCACTTCGCGCACCTCGGCGGCATGCTCGGCGGCTTCCTGA
This sequence comes from Burkholderiaceae bacterium, assembly GCA_025458585.1. Lineage (GTDB taxonomy): Bacteria > Pseudomonadota > Gammaproteobacteria > Burkholderiales > Burkholderiaceae_C > Calidifontimicrobium. Next base: position 618 of record JALOSD010000101.1, read on the forward strand.
TGATCCGCTACTGGCGCGGCCAGCCGCCGTTCGGCGGGCGCCGGCGCTGACCGCGCCGCACGCGCGCCGTATTCCACGACACGCAAAGCCCACGTGCGGCGCAGGGCCGCGACGATGCAGCATGCTGTGCGCAGCATCGTCTGCCCGTGGAGAAACCGCCATGTCAACGTTCTCGCGCTGGCGCGCCTGGGGCGCCGCAATTGGCCTGACCCTCGCCGCCGCCGGCGCGGCGGCGGAGCGCACGACCGACGCCGCGCCGCTCGACGTCGAGGCCGTCGCGCGTGCCCTCGAACGCGCGAGCCGCGCCGTCGTCGGCGTCTCGGCGACCGCGATCGACGACGCGCGCTCGATCGCGACGCTGGGCCGCGAACGCGAGGGCTCCGGGGTCGTGATCGATCGCGACGGGCTCGTGCTGACGATCGGCTATCTCGTGCTCGAGACCGAGCAGGTGCAGCTCGAGATCGAGCCCGAGCGCATCGTGCCGGCGCGCGTCGTCGCCTTCGACGTCGCCACCGGCTTCGGCCTGCTGCGCCCGCTGGTGCCGCTTCGCGTCGAGCCGGTCGCGCTCGCACGCGCGAACCCGGACCCCGAGCAGCCGCTCATGGTCGCCAGCGGCGGGCGCGACGCCGTCGTCGGCCTGGCGAAGCTGATGTCGCAGCGACCGTTCTCGGGCAGTTGGGAGTACCACGTCGAGCGTGCGCTGTACACCGCGCCGCAGCACCCGAACCACAGCGGCGCCGGCCTGTTCAACCTGCAGGGCGAGCTCGTCGGGATCGGCTCGCTCGCGGTGGCCGACACGCTGCCCGCCGACGACCCGCGCCAGGTGCCCGGCAACATGTTCGTGCCGGTCGACCTGCTCGCCCCGATCCTCGACGAGCTGCTGGCGCGCGGCGCGTCGACGGCGAGCCGCCGCGCGTGGCTCGGCGTCAACTGCGTCGAGCGCGACGGGCAGTTGCGCGTCGTGCGCGTCAGCCCCGACAGCCCGGCCGAGCTTGCCGGCGTCGAACGCGGCGACCGCATCGTCGCAATCGACGGCACGCCAGTGGCGTCGCTCGACGCGCTGTGGAAGACGCTGTGGGCCGGCGGGCAGCCCGAGCGCGAGGTCACGCTCGAGATCCGGCGCGGCGACGAGACGCGGATGCTGAAGGTGCAGGCGGTCGACCGGATGCAGACCTACAGCCGTGCACGTGGGGTCTGAGCATCGTCATTGGTTCGCTGCGGCCGTCAGCCCCTCAGCCGCCGTCGGGTAACGCAGCCGCAGCCGCAGTTCGCGCTTCAGGCGTCGGTTGTCGAGCCGGCGCGACTCGCTCATGAAGCTCAGCAGCATCGGCGACAGCTGCGCGCGCGCCTGCTCGCGCGTGATGCGCGGCGGCCGCGGCAGCGCGAGCAGGTCGGCGGCGAGGTCGAAGTAGTCGCCCATGCGCAACTCGGTGTCGTCGCTCGCGTGGTAGACGCGCTGCGGCGCGCCGCGCGCGAGCGCGGCAACGCACGCGCGCGCGAGGTCGTCGGCGTGGATGTGGTTGGTGTAGACGTCGTCGTCGGGCGCGAGCACCGGCGTGCCACGCTGCAGGCGCTCGGCGGGACTGCCGCCCGGGCGGTCGAGCGCGTAGATGCCCGGCACGCGCAGCACGCACGCCGTCACGCCGCGGCGGCCGAAGCGGCGCACCTGCCACTCGGCGTCGACGCGCCGGCGCCCGCGGTCGGTGGCCGGCGCCACTGCCCGCGTCTCGTCGAAGCGGGCACCAGCGCAGTCACCGTAGACGCCGCTCGTGCTCATGTAGACGAGCCGCCGCACGCGGCCGCCGCGGGCCAGCGCACGCAGCAGGTTCGCCGTGCGCGGGTCGCCGGGCCCGCTCGACGGCGGCGGCGCCAGATGCAGCACCGCATCGGCCAGAGCACCGAGCCGCCCGAGCGTGGCCGGCTCGTCGAGGTTGCCGACCAGCGGCACCGCGCCAGCTGCACGAAGCTCGGCGCGGCGCTGCGGCGACGACGTCAGCGCGAACACGCGCCAGCGCCCGCGCAGCAGTCGCAGCACGCGCAGGCCGACGTCGCCGCAGCCGACGATCAGCAGCGTCGGTCGGCGCGGGGGGCGGGACAGGCTCGTCGGGACCAAGGGCAGCAGCGTGCGGGCACAATCCCGCTCGACTCCTCCGACCGGGCGGCGCAGTGTAAAGGCCGGCCGCCCCTCTTCGCGCACTCGCCATGACCTTCCACGTGACGATCCAGCCGGCCGGCGTCGCCTTCGACGTCGCGCGCGACGAAACCATGCTCGCCGCCGCGATGCGCGCCGGCGTCGGGCTGCCCTACGGCTGCCGCGACGGCGCCTGCGGCTCGTGCAAGAGCCGCCTCGTCGAGGGGCGCGTGATCCACGGCGCACACCAGCTCAAGGCCCTGTCGGCGGCCGAGGAGGAAGCGGGCTACATCCTCACCTGCTGCGCGACCCCGACCACCGACTGCGTCGTCGAGGCGCGCAGCGTGCCCGGCGCTGGCGAGTTCCCGGTGCTGAAGATGCCCGCACGCGTGAGCCGCCTCGAGCGCCCCGCCCCCGACGTCGCGATCCTCACGCTCCAGCTGCCGGCCAACGTCGCCTTCAAGTATCACGCCGGCCAGTACCTCGAGTTCATCATGCGCGACGGCGCGCGCCGCAGCTACAGCATGGCCAACGCGCCGCACACGCTGCAGCAGACGCCGGCCGTCGAGCTGCACATCCGCCACATGCCCGGCGGCAAGTTCACCGACCACGTGTTCGGCGCGATGAAGGAGAAGGACATCCTGCGCGTCGAGGGCCCGTTCGGCAGCTTCTTCCTGCGCGAGGACAGCGCCAAGCCGATCGTGCTGCTGGCCAGCGGCACCGGCTTCGCACCGATCAAGGCGATCGTCGAGCACATGACGATGAAGCGCATCGACCGCCCGACGGTGCTGTACTGGGGCTGCCGCACGCGGCGCGACCTCTACCTGAACGACTGGGCGCTGCAGGCGGCCGCCGCGCTGCCGACCCTGCGCTACGTGCCCGTGCTGTCGGAACCGCGTGCCGAGGACAACTGGCGCGGCCGCACCGGCTTCGTCCACGAGGCCGTGATGGCGGACCTGCCCGACCTCTCGGGGCATCAGGTCTACGCCTGCGGCGCGCCGGTGATGGTCGACGCCGCGCACCGCGACTTCGTCGAGCGCTGCGGGCTGCCCGACGACGAGTTCTACGCCGACAGCTTCACCAGCGAGGCGGACAAGCACCCCGCGGCGTAGCCGCGGGGTGCTTGCGGCGAAGGCTCATGTCCGCGAAGCGGACGTGAGCCGGAGCCACAAGCCCGTTCACGGGCGGCGCAGGCTCATGTCGGCGCAGCCGACGCGAGCCGAAGCCACAAGCCCGTCGACGGGCGCGTCCCGTCACTCGCCCAGATACGCCGCCCGCACCCGCGGATCCGCGAGCAGCGCCTTGGCCTCGCCGCTCATCGTGACCTCGCCCGAGTCCATCACGTAACCGCGGTCGGCGAGCTGCAGCGCGCGGCTCGCGTTCTGCTCGACGAGCAGGATCGTCGTGCCCTGCACGTGGATGTCGGCGACGACCTCGAAGATCTTGTCGACCATGATCGGCGACAGGCCCATCGACGGCTCGTCCATCAGCAGCACCTTCGGCCGCGCCATCAGCGCACGGCCCATCGCGAGCATCTGCTGCTCGCCGCCGCTCATCGTGCCTGCGAGCTGGTTGCGGCGTTCCTTCAGGCGCGGAAAGATCGCGAACACCTTGTCGATGTCGGCGTCGATCTCGCCGTCGTTGCGCACGAAGGCGCCCATCTGCAGGTTCTCGGTGATCGTCATGCGCGTGAACGTGCCCCGCCCTTCAGGCACCATCACGAGTCCCTGCCTGACGAGGTCCCACGCGCCCTGACCGCGGATGCTGCGGCCGAGGTACTCGATGTCGCCGGCGGCCACCGGCTGCGTGCCGGTGATCGCCTTCAGCGTCGTCGTCTTGCCGGCGCCGTTGGCGCCGATCAGGCTCACGAGCTCGCCCTGACGCACCTCGAAGTCGATGCCCTTGACGGCCTGGATGCCGCCGTAGGCCACCTTCAGGCCCGCCACCTTCAACATCGTCGTCATCGCGCCGCCTTCAGTGATGCCCGGCGCCGAGGTAGGCCTCGATCACCTTCTCGTTGCGCTGGACGTCGGCCGGCGTGCCTTCGGCGATCTGCTTGCCGTAGTCGAGCACGGTCACGCGGTCGCACAGCCCCATCACCAGCTTCACGTCGTGCTCGATCAGCAGGATCGTGCGCCCGTCCTTGCGGATGCGGTCGATCAGCTCGCGCAGCACGACCTTCTCGGTCGCGTTCATGCCAGCGGCCGGCTCGTCGAGCGCGATCAGCTTCGGGTCGGTCGCGAGCGCGCGCGCGATCTCGAGGCGGCGCTGGTCGCCGTAGCTCAGCGTGCGGGCGCGGAAGTCGGCGTAGCGGCCGATGCCGACGTAGTCGAGCAGCTCGCGCGCGCGCTCGGCGATCGCGCGCTCCTCGTCCTTGAAGCGCGCGGTGCGGAAGATCGCGCCGACGACGCCCGTACCGGTGCGCACGTGGCGCCCGACCATCACGTTCTCGAGCGCCGTCATCTCGGCGAACAGGCGGATGTTCTGGAACGTGCGCGCAATGCCGGCTTTGGCGACCTCGTGCACCGCGGTCGGCTGGTACGGCTCGCCGCCGAGCTTGAACGTGCCGCTGTCGGGCGTGTACAGGCCCGTCAGCACGTTGAAAAACGTCGTCTTGCCGGCGCCATTGGGCCCGATCAGGCCGTAGACCTGGCCGGGCTCGATGCGGATGCCGACGTCCGACAGCGCCTGCAGGCCGCCGAAGCGCTTGGACACGCCACTGACCTCGAGTACCGGGGCGTTCATCGCGCGGCCCTCACTTGGCCACCGGCGTCGGCGCCGCCTTGCCGTGTTCGCGCGGCGGCCACAGGCCGCGAGGGCGCAGCAGCATGATTCCGATCATCGCCAGCGCGATCAGCAGCTGGCGCAGGATCGCCGGGTCGATGCGCCCGCCGGTCAGGTTCTGCAGGTCGATCGCCGTCGACACGTAGCGCAGCACCTCGGGCATCGCGGCGAGCAGCACGGCGCCGAGGATCACGCCGGGGATGTGGCCCATGCCGCCAAGCACGACCATCGCGACGATCATGATCGACTCCATGAGGCTGAACGACTCGGGCGAGACGAAGCCCTGGAACGCGGCGAACATCGCGCCGGCCACGCCGCCGAAGGTGGCGCCCATCGCGAACGCGAGCAGCTTCATGTTGCGCACGTTGATGCCCATCGCCTTGGCGGCGATCTCGTCCTCGCGGATCGCCATCCACGCCCGGCCGATGCGCGACAGCTCGAGGCGGTGGCAGATCACGACGCTGACGACGACGAGCAGCAGGAACAGCCAGTAGTACAGCGTCACCGAGGGGATGCGGAAGTCGCCGATGTCCAGCGGCCGGCCGAAGCTGAAGCCGAACAGCGTCATCGGGTCGATGCGGTCGAGGCCGCGCGGGCCGTTCGTGATGTTGACCGGGTGCTCGAGGTTGTTCATGAACACGCGGATGATCTCGCCGAAGCCGAGCGTGACGATCGCGGAACGCCGCCAGCGGCACCACGATCCAGATCGGCGTGTGCAGCCCGTTGGGGAACGTCGCGGCGATCCAGGCGAAGTTCTCGAACAGGTGCGGCGACGCCATCAGCGCGAACATGTACGCGCCGACCGCGTAGAACGCGACGAAGCCGAGATCGAGCAGGCCGGCGTAGCCGACGACGATGTTCAGCCCGAGCGCGAGCAGCACGTACAGCAGCGCGAGCGCCATGATGCGCACCCAGCCGGCGCCGAACTGCTGCGCGATCAGCGGCAGCACGATCAGCGCCGCCGCGGCGACGAAGAACAGAATCAGCTTGGACTTCACGCCACCCTCCCCGTCATGCGCGGTCGGCCACGCGCTCGCCGAGCAGGCCCTGCGGGCGCAGCGTCAGCACGAGCACGAGCGCGATGAAGGCGAAGATGTCGGCATAGTGGCTGCCGAGTACGCCGCCGGTCAGCGCCCCGAGGTAGCCCGCGCCCAGCGCCTCGACGAGGCCGAGCAGCAGCGCCCCGACCACCGCGCCGGCGAGGTTGCCGATGCCGCCGAGCACCGCCGCCGTGAACGCCTTCAGCCCGGGCAGGAAGCCCATCGTGTGCTGCACGGTGCCGTAGTTGGCCGCCCACATGACGCCGGCCACGGCGGCGAGCGACGCCCCGATGACGAACGTGGCCGAGATCACCATGTCGGGGCGCACGCCCATCAGCGCCGCGACGCGCGGGTTCTCGGCGGTCGCGCGCATCGCGCGCCCGAGCTTGGTCTTGTTTACGACGAACATCAGCACCGCGAGCACGACGGCCGTCGTCGCGAGGATCAGCACCTGCGTGACGCTGATCACCGGGCCGCCGAGGTTGATCGGCTCGGTGGGCAGCAGCAACGGAAACGGCTTGGGATTCGGCTTCCAGATGATCATCGCCAGCGTCTGCAGCAGCAGGCTCATGCCCATGGCCGTGATCAGCGGCGCGAGCCGCGGCGCGCTGCGCAGCGGCCGGTACGCGACCTTCTCGATCGTGAAGTTCAGCGACGCGCAGATCACGATCGCGCACGCCACCGCCACCAGCAAGATCGCCCAGCCCGGCATGCCGCTCGCCGCGAGCAGCGTGACCACGGTCCAGCTGACGAGGGCGCCGACCATCAGCACGTCGCCATGGGCGAAGTTGATCAGGCCGATGATCCCGTAGACCATCGTGTAGCCCAGTGCGACGAGCGCGTACATGCTGCCCAGCACCAGACCGTTGATGATCTGCTGAAAGAAGATGTCCATCGAGGGGTCTCCGGTTGTGCCCGCGGACGGTGCAAGCCTCCCGGGAGCTGGCGCCGCGTTCCGACGATACGGAAGCAAGAACCCGGCCGCGGCACGAGGCCGACCTGCCGGGCGGCGCGGATTGTAGGGGCCGCCGGGACGGTGCCGCGGCAGGGCTTACCCCGCGACCGCACGGGCGGCGAGCGGCGGACGAAGGACGCTCAGGTGTCCGGATCGCGGGCCGGCGCCCGTGCGTTCAGCGCGCGCAGCTCGGCCAGCCGCTCGCCGATGCGGATCTCGAGCCCGCGCGGCGCCGGCTCGTAGAAGCGCTGGTCGGGTACGTCGTCGGGCAGGTAGCGTTCGCCGGCGGCGAACGCGCCCGCCTCGTCGTGCGCGTACCGGTAGTCGCGCCCGTAGTCGAGGTCCTTCATCAGGGCCGTCGGCGCGTTGCGCAGGCGCAGCGGCACCGGCCGCGTGCCGTCGTGCTTCACGAACGAACGCGCGGCGTTCCATGCTCGGTACACGGCGTTCGATTTCGGCGCCATCGCGAGGTAGACGACGGCTTCGGCCAGCGCCAGCTCGCCCTCGGGCGAGCCGAGGCGCTCGTAGACGTCGGCGGCGTCGAGCGCCAGCCGCAGCGCTCGCGGGTCGGCGAGGCCGATGTCCTCGCTCGCCATGCGGATCATGCGCCGCGCGGCGTAGCGCGGGTCGACGCCGCCGTCGAGCATGCGTGCGAACCAGTACAGCGCCGCGTCGGGGTCGGAGCCACGCACCGCCTTGTGCAGCGCCGAGATCGTGTCGTAGAACACCTCGCCGCCCTTGTCGTAGCGGCGCATCTGCTCGCCCAGCGCGCGCTCGAGCGCCGTGTCGTCGAGCTGCGGCAGCGCGCCCGCGGCGTGCACGAGGTTCTCGTACGCGTTGAGAAGCCGGCGCGCGTCGCCGTCGGCATAGCCGATCAGGCGCTCGCGCGCGGCGTCGGTGAGCGGCGGCGCCTGCAGCAGCACCTGCGCGCGCCCGAGCAGCGTCGCGAGGTCCTCGGCGCCGAGCGGCTGCAGCACGTGGACGGTGGCGCGCGACAGCAGCGCCGAGTTGACCTCGAACGACGGGTTCTCCGTCGTCGCGCCCACGAACGTGAACAGCCCCGATTCGACGTGCGGCAGGAACGCGTCCTGCTGCGCCTTGTTGAATCGGTGCACCTCGTCGACGAACACGATGCTGCGCCGCCCGGCGCGACGCGCGGCCTGCGCGCGCTCGACGGCTTCGCGGATGTCCTTGACGCCGCCGAGCACGGCCGAGATCACGATGAACTCGGCGTTCGCCGTGCCGGCGAGCAGGCGCGCGAGCGTCGTCTTGCCGACGCCGGGCGGCCCCCAGAGGATCATCGAGTGGGGCTGCCCGCTCTCGAAGGCGACGCGCAGCGGCTTGCCGGGGCCGAGCAGGTGCGCCTGCCCGATCACGTCGTCGAGCGTGCGCGGGCGCAGGCGCTCGGCGAGCGGCGCGTCGTCGCCGGGCGCGCCCGGCGGCGCCCGCGCCTCGTCGTCGAACAGCGACGACGCGGACGGCGCCGGGACGGCACGGGCACTCACTGCGTCAGCAGTTCGACACCGGGCGGCGGCGTGAAGCGAAACGTCTCGGGCGGCAACGCGGCGCCCTGCTCGACGCGCTCGAAACGCAGCACCGAGGTCTGCCCGAAGTTGTCGACGATCTCGAGCGCCGCGAGCTGCGCTCCGGCGAACCCGACGCGCAGCAGCGAGAAGCTGCCCTCGGCCTGCTTCGGGCGCGCCTGCACCCAGTCGAGGCCGTCGCGCGCCGGCAGCGCCGAGAGCTCGAAGTCGCGCTCGAGGCTGGTGCCGGTCAGCAGCGCCGCCGGCGTCGCGCCGAGCGCCTGCGACATCGGCCGCACGCTCGCCTGCTGCAGCCCAGGGTCGTAGATCCAGACCTGGCGGCCGTCGCCGACGATCGTCTGCGCGAAGGGCTTGACGTATTCGAAGCGGAAGCGGTCCGGGCGCGCGAACTCGAAACGCCCGCTCGACGTGCGCGTGCGCCGGCCGTCGGGGGAGGTCACCGTCTGCGTGAACTCGGCGCGGCCGCTCGACACGTCGCGCACGAAGGCGCGCAGCGCGTCGACCGCGTCGGCCGCCGTCGCCGCTGTCGAGGCGAGTGCGAGCAGCGCGGCGGCGAGGAGGCGCCGCGTCATTCGTCGCGCCTCGGCACCAGCAGGTCGCGGTTGCCGTTGCTCGCCATCGGCGACACGAGGCCGCTCTTTTCCATCTGCTCGAGCAAGCGCGCGGCGCGGTTGTAGCCGATGCGCAGGTGCCGCTGCACGAGCGAGATCGACGCGCGCTTGTGCTGCAGCACGATCGCCACCGCCTGGTCGTACATCGGGTCGCTCTCGCCGCCGGCGGCACCGCCCTCGGCGCCACCGACGTCGCCGTCGCCGTCGAGCGTGCCGCCCTCGAGCAGCCCTTCGACGTAGTTCGGCTCGCCCTGCGTCTTCAAATACTCGACGACGCGGTGCACCTCGTCGTCGCTGACGAAGGCGCCGTGCACGCGCACCGGCAGGCCGGTGCCGGCCGCCAGGTACAGCATGTCGCCCTGGCCGAGCAGCGCCTCGGCGCCCATCTGGTCGAGGATCGTGCGGCTGTCGATCTTGCTCGCGACCTGGAACGCGATGCGCGTCGGGATGTTGGCCTTGATCAGGCCCGTGATCACGTCGACGCTCGGGCGCTGGGTGGCCAGGATCAGGTGGATGCCCGACGCACGCGCCTTCTGCGCCAGGCGCGCGATCAGCTCCTCGATCTTCTTGCCGACGACCATCATCAGGTCGGCGAGCTCGTCGATCACGACGACGATCTGCGGCAGCCGCTCGAGCGGCTCGGGGGCCTCGGGCGTCAGGCTGAACGGGTTGGCGATCGTCTCGCCGCGCTCGGCGCTGTCGGCGATCTTCTTGTTGAAGCCAGCGAGGTTGCGCACGCCGAGCTTGCTCATCAGCTTGTAGCGCCGCTCCATCTCGCCGACGCACCAGTTCAGCGCGTTGGCCGCCTGCTTCATGTCGGTGACCACCGGGCACAGCAGGTGCGGGATGCCCTCGTAGACGCTCATCTCGAGCATCTTCGGGTCGATCAGGATCAGCCGCACGTCGCGCGCCTCGGCCT
>JALOSD010000102.1 GCA_025458585.1 Burkholderiaceae bacterium
GTCAGGTCGGAGCCCCAGTTGCCGGTGATGATCGTGTCGGCGCCCGAGGCCTTGATCTTCGCGATGTACGGCGCGAAGTCGCGCGTCTGCGCCAGCGGATGCAGGTCCTCGCCGACGATCTCGACGTCGGGGCGCTTGCGCTTGAGGTTGTCCTTCGCGTACTTCGCGACCTGCACGCCGTGGGCGTAGTTCTGGTTGATCAGGTAGACCTTCTTGATGTCGGGCTGGTCCTTCATGAAGGTGGTCAGCGCCTCCATCTTCATCGACGTGTCGGCGTCGAGCCGGAAGTGCCAGTACGAGCACTTGCTGTTCGTCAGGTCGGGGTCGACCGCCGCATAGTTGAGGAAGACGACTTCCTTGCCCGGGTTGCGCTCGTTGTGCTTGGCCACCGCGTCGCTGATCGCGAGCGCCGCGCCCGAACCGTTGCCCTGCACGACGTAGCGAACGCCCTGGTCGATCGCCGCCTTCAGCACGTTCAGGCTCTCGGCCGGCGAGAGCTTGTTGTCGAAGGGCACCATCTCGAACTTCACGCCGGCCGGGTTGTTCTTGCTGAAGTACTCGGCCATGAACTGGAAGCTCTTGATCTGGTTCTGGCCCACCGGCGCCATCAGGCCGGTCAGCGGGTCGATCCAGGCGACCTTGACCGTCTCGCCCTTCTGCGCGAAAGCCACCGTGCTGCCGAGCACGAGCGCGGCGCCGACCGTCAGCCCGAACAACCGTCTCTCGAAGTCCATCGTCGTCTCCTTGGATGATGCAGTGCAACCAAACCGCAACGGTAGCCGAAGGCCCGGGCGTTGCGTGCCCGGGTCTACCCCGAACGGCTGTCGCCCCCGGGACAACCCGCAGGCCGCCCGCCAGACCGCCCGTCAGGCCGGCAGCCTGTAGTCCTTGAACAGCTCGCGAAGTTTCATCTTCTGCATCTTGCCGGTGGCACCGAGCGGGATCGCGTCGACGAACTGCACGTCGTCGGGGATCTGCCACTTGGCGACCTTGCCCTCGAAGAACGCGAGCAGCTCGTCGCGCGTGACCTCGGCGCCCGGCTTCTTCATCACGACGAGCAGCGGGCGCTCGTCCCACTTCGGGTGCGGCACCGCGATGCACGCGGCCATCGCGACGGCGGGATGGGCCATCGCGATGTTCTCGACGTCGATCGAGCTGATCCACTCGCCGCCGGACTTGATCACGTCCTTGCTGCGGTCGGTGATCTGCAGGAAGCCGTCGGCGTCGATCGTCGCGACGTCGCCGGTGGGGAACCAGTCGCCGTCGGGGTCGTGGCGCAGCGGGTCGCCGCCCTCGCCCTTGAAGTAGCTCGCGATGATCCACGGCCCCTTGACGAGCAGGTCGCCGCTTTGCCGGCCGTCCCACGGCAGTTCCCTGCCGGCCGGGTCGACGATCTTCATCTCGACGCCGAAGACCGCTCGCCCCTGCTTGACGAGGATCTCCATCTGCTCGTGCTGGCCCATGCCGAGGTGCTTGTTCTTCAGGTGGCAGACGGTGCCAAGCGGCGACATCTCCGTCATGCCCCAGGCGTGCAGCACGGTCACGCCGTAGCGCTCCTTGAACGCGTGGATCATCGCCGGCGGGCACGCCGAGCCGCCGATCACGGTGCGCTGCAGCGCCGAGAAGCGCAAGCCGTGCTGCTCCATGTGGTTCAGCAGGCCGAGCCAGACGGTGGGCACGCCGGCCGCCAGCGTGACCTTCTCGGCTTCGATCAGCTCGTAGACCGACTTGCCGTCGAGCGCCGCGCCGGGGAAGACGAGCTTGGCGCCCGTCATCGCCGCGCTGTAGGGGATGCCCCAGGCGTTGACGTGGAACATTGGCACCACCGGCAGGATGCTGTCGCGCGCCGACACGCCCAGCGCGTCGGGCAGTGCACCGCCGTAGGCGTGCAGGATCGTCGAGCGGTGGCTGTAGAGGGCGCCCTTGGGGTTGCCGGTCGTGCCGCTCGTGTAGCACAGCGCGGCGGCGCTCTTCTCGTCGAACTGGGGCCAGCGGTAGACGTCGCTCTCGGCGCCGATCCAGGCCTCATAGCTCACCAGGCCGTCGATGCCGGTGTCAGCGGGCAGCGCGTCGGCGTCGCACAGCGCGACCCAGTGCCTGACCGTCGCGCACTTCGACCACACGGCCTTGACGATCGGCAGGAACGTCACGTCGAAGCACAGCACCCGGTCCTCGGCGTGGTTCGCGATCCACACGATCTGCTCGGGCGACAGGCGCGGGTTGATCGTGTGCACGACGCGTCCGCTGCCGGCGACGCCGAAGTACAGCTCGAAGTGGCGGTAGCCGTTCCACGCCAGCGTCGCGACGCGGTCGCCGAACCCGAGGCCGAGGCGGTCGAGCGCGTTGGCGACGCGGCGCGAGCGCGCGGCGGCGTCGCGGTAGGTGTAGCGGTGCAGGTCGCCCTCGACGCGGCGCGAGACGATCTGGCCGTCGTGGTGGTGGCGCGCGGCGAACTCGATCAGGCTCGAGATCAGCAGCGGTTGGTCTTGCATCAGGCCCAGCATGGCAATCTCCTCGTCGTCGGTCGACCGGCGCGCAATGTAGCCGAGCGCGCGCCGGGCGCCAATGCGCGCGATTCTCCCCAACGCGGCCGCAGCGATCCCGACCGAGCCCACAATCGAGGTTCAGCTCCACGTCCGACGCCCGCGATGAAGTCCCACATCGAACCCCCGCACCCGATCGACGACCCGCGCTACCCGGTGCACAAGAGCGACGACGAGTGGCGCGCCCAGCTCGACGCGACGCAGTACCGCATCGCGCGCCAGGCCGCCACCGAGCGGGCGTTTTCCGGCAAGTACTGGGACCACTTCGCCGACGGCAAGTACCGCTGCGTCGGTTGCGGCCAGACGCTGTTCGACGCCGGCGCCAAGTTCGACGCCGGATGCGGCTGGCCGAGCTGGTGGGAGGCGGTCGACGAGTCGCGCGTCGAGCGCGTGCTCGACACCACGCACGGCATGGTGCGCATCGAGGTGCGCTGCCGCAACTGCGGCTCGCACCTGGGCCACGTGTTCGACGACGGCCCCGAACCCACCGGCGAACGTTTCTGCATCAACTCGGCTTCGATAGACTTCGAACCGCGATGACGCTGCTGTTCCACCTGCTGCCGCTCGTCCTGTTCTACGCCACGCTGGCGGCGGCGCAGGCGTTTCCGGCCGGCTCGATCGTCGTCTTCATCGAGCAGCTGGGGCATGCCGTCTCGGGCGGCGCCGCCGGCGCGCGCGAGGCGCCGGCGATCCTCGCGACCACCGTCGGGCTGCTGGCCGCCACCGTCCAGGTGCTGTGGCTGCGCCTGCAGGCGCGGCGCATCGAGCCGGCGCTGTGGGCGAGCGTGGTGCTCGTCGCGGCGATCGGCGTGCTGTCGGTGTGGTTGCACCACGAGGCCTTCGTCAAGTGGCGGCCAAGCGTCGTGTGCTGGATGGTCGGCATCGTCCTGTGGTTCAGTCAGGCCGTGCTGCGGCGCAACCTGCTGCGTTCGCTGCTCGGGCGCCAGCTCGCGCTCGCCGATTCGGCGTGGCAGCGCCTGAACGCGGCGTGGGTCGGCTTCTTCGGGCTGCTCGGGCTGCTCAACGTGTGGATCGCGCATAGCTACCCCACCGCGGTGTGGCTCGAGTTCGCCACCTACGGTGCCCCCTTGCTGTTCGCCGCCTTCGTCGCCGTGCAGGCCGTCGCGCTGGCGCGCCACTGGCGCGGCGCCGGTGCCGTGCGCGGCGCGCGACACTGAGCGCGATGCCGGTCTCCGCCGAGCAGATCCGCGACGCGCTGCAGGCGCGGCTGCAGCCGCTCGCGCTCGAGGTGATCGACGACAGCCACCTGCACGCCGGCCACGCCGGCGCGCGCGAAGGCCGCCACTTCACCGTGCGCCTGACGGCGCCGGCCTTCGCCGGGGCGTCGAGGGTGGCGCGACACCGCCTCGTGTATGATGCCGTGCGCGAGTTGATGCCCGCTGGCATCCACGCGCTGGCGATCGACGCCCGCAGCCCCGACGAAACCTGAGCCCGGGGTTCGCGCTCCAACGCGCGGCGGCTCGAGCCGCCTGACCCGGTCCCGCCTGCGGCGGACCGCCCATCCCGCTCCGAGATTGCTGCCGATGACCCCCAAAGCCTTCGCCCTGCGCGCCTCCCTGCTCGCCTCCCTGCTCGCCGCCACCACCGCCTTGCTGCTGCCGCTGGCCGCCTCGGCGCAGAACGTCGCGATCGTCAACGGCAAGGCCGTGCCGAAGGCGCGCGCCGACGCGCTGCTCGTGCAGGCCACGCGCGGCGGCCAGCAGCCGGTCACGCCCGAGCTCGAGGCGCGCGCGCGCGAGGAAGTCGTGCTGCGCGAGATCTTCACCCAGGAGGCCGAGCGCCAGGGCCTCGCGCGCAGCGACGAGTACAAGAGCCAGATGGAGCTCGCGCGCCAGAGCATCCTGATCCGCGAGTTGTTCGTCGACTGGCAGAAGAAGAACCCGGTGAGCGAAGCCGAGGCGCGCGCCGAGTACGACAAGTTCAAGGCGCAGGCCAGCGGCACCGAGTTCCGCGCGCGCCACATCCTCGTCGGCAGCGAGGACGAGGCGAAGCAGCTGACGGCGCAGATCAAGGGCGGCGCCAGCTTCGAGGAGCTGGCGAAGAAGCACTCGAAGGACCCGGGCTCGGCCGAGAACGGCGGCGACCTCGACTTCGCGAAGCCCGACGCCTACGTGCCCGAGTTCGGCCAGGCCATGGCCAGCCTCAAGAAGGGCGAGGTCACCGCCGCGCCGGTGAAGACGCAGTTCGGCTGGCACATCATCAAGGTCGAGGACACGCGCGAGGCGCAGTTCCCGAGCTTCGAGGAGGTGCGGCCGCAGATCGAGCAGCGCCTGGCGCAGGTGAAGCTGCAGCAGTACCAGCAGTCGCTGCGCGACAAGGCGAAGACCGACTTCAAGTTCTCGCAGTAAGCGCCCCCAGGGGTCGCACTGCACCACCGACGAGGGGCGCCGCGGGCGCCCCTCGCGCTTGGCGGCGCGTCAGCCGTCGACGAGGCGCCCGGCGTCGATGCGCAGCTGGCGCTCGCAGCGCGCCGCGATCTCGCGGTCGTGCGTGACGAGCACGAGCGTCGTGCCGGCCTCGCGGTTGAGGTCGAACATCAGCTCCATCACCGTCGCGCCGGTCGCGTAGTCGAGGCTGCCGGTGGGCTCGTCGGCGAGCAGCACGCGCGGGCGCACGACGAACGCGCGCGCGAGCGCGACGCGCTGCTGCTCGCCGCCCGAGAGCACGCGCGGATAGTGGCCCAGCCGCTGGCTCAGGCCGACGCGGCCGAGCATCTCGGTGGCCTGCGCGCGCGCGTCGCGCCGGCCCATCAGCTCGAGCGGCAGCATCACGTTCTCGACCGCCGTCAGGTTCGCCAGCAGCTGGAAGCTCTGGAACACGAAGCCCACCGTCTGCGCGCGCACCGCGGCGCGCGCATCCTCGTCGAGCGCGAACAGGTCCGTGCCGGCGAGCTTCACGGTGCCCGAGGTCGGCACGTCGAGGCCGGCGACGATCGCCAGCAGCGTGCTCTTGCCCGAGCCCGAGGCGCCGACGATCGCGGCTGATTGCCGCGCCGGCAGCGTGAAATCGATGTCGTGGAGAATCGTCAGCACGCCGGTCGAGTCGCTCACCTGCTTGGTGACGTGCTCGACGGCGATGATGGGAGTGGTGTCGTTCATGAAGGAGTTCTGGTCGCCGTCGCGACGGCGCTGGCTGGCGCACTGTAGCGGCGTCGGGCTGTGGCTCGCTGCCGGCGCGCCGATGCCCGTCCGTGCCGCCGGGGCGCAGGCGACGATCCTGATCGTCGGCGAC
Organism: Burkholderiaceae bacterium; assembly: GCA_025458585.1. Taxonomy (GTDB): domain Bacteria; phylum Pseudomonadota; class Gammaproteobacteria; order Burkholderiales; family Burkholderiaceae_C; genus Calidifontimicrobium. The sequence goes on from JALOSD010000102.1 coordinate 5,796, forward strand.
AGCCTGTCGGCCGAGTACGGGCTGGCGCGCGGCAGCGGCTGGGTGGCGCTGCTCGAGCAGCGGCTCGCGGGCGAGAAAATCGCCGCGCGCGTCGTCAACGCGAGCATCAGCGGCGACACCACCTCGGGCGGGCGCTCGCGCTTGCCCGCGCTGCTCGCGCAGCACAAGCCGACGCACGTCGTGATCGAGCTCGGCGGCAACGACGCGCTGCGCGGCCTGCCGCTCGAGAGCACGCGCGCGAACCTGGTCGAGATGACGCGTGCCGCGCGCGCCATCGGCGCGCGCGTCGTCGTGGTCGGCATGCAGGTGCCGCCGAACTACGGCCGCCGCTACGCCGACGACTTCGCCGCCCTGTTCGGCCGGCGTTGTTCCAGAGCGACCGCATCCACCCGAACGCCGACGCGCAGCCGATCATGCTCGGCAACGTCTGGCCGGTGCTGCAGCCGCTGCTGCGCCGGCGCTGAGCACCGTCACGGGGCCATCTGGCGCATGCGCGGGTCGCCGCGCGGCGGCGCAGGCACGCGCTCGCGATCGGCGCGATCGGCGCGATCGGCGCG
>JALOSD010000103.1 GCA_025458585.1 Burkholderiaceae bacterium
GCCTGGTGGCCGACAGCTGGTGGGGGCGCCTGAACGCCTGGCTGCTCGGCGACGCGCCGCTGGCCAGCGCCGAGGACGATGGCGCTCGCCTCGCCGCCGTCAAGCTCGAATTCGCACGCTGCCTCGACGACGTCGAGGCGCCGCAGGCCGGCGCGGTGCTGATGCGCATCAACACCGCGCGCACGCTGCACGAGCTGTGGCACGTGCGCGCCGGCCTGTACGGCGCGATCGCGCTCGAGTTCAGCCAGACCGAGGCCGAGCGCCGACTCGCGCCGCTCGCGCGCCACTTCCCGACCCGCACGCCGCGCTCGGCACCGGTGCCGCTCGACGGCTGACCCCGCGCCGGCCGGGCGCCGACCCGACGCTGCGGGGCACGCGAGGCAGAATCCGCCTCGCTCATGAACATCATCATCCTCGACGACTACCAGGACGCGGTGCGCAAGCTGCACTGCGCGTCGAAGCTCGAGCCCTTCAATGCGAAGGTGTTCACCAACACGGTCAAGGGCATCGGCCAGCTGTCGGTGCGCCTGCGCGACGTCGACGTGCTGGTGCCGATCCGCGAGCGCACGCAGTTCCCGCGCCAGCTGCTCGAGAAGCTGCCCAAGCTCAAGCTGATCGCGCAGACCGGGCGCGTGGGCCCGCATATCGACGTCGAGGCGTGCACGCGGCTGGGCATCGCCGTGGCCGAGGGCGTCGGCTCGCCGGTCGCGCCGGCCGAACTCACGTGGGCGCTGATCATGGCGGCGATGCGGCGGCTGCCGCAGTACATCGGCAACCTGAAGCACGGCGCGTGGCAGCAGTCGGGGCTGAAGGCGGCCGGCATGCCGCCCAACTTCGGCATCGGCCAGGTGCTGCGCGGCAAGACGCTCGGCGTCTGGGGCTACGGCAAGATCGGCGAGGTGCAGGTCTGGGGCAGCGAGGCGTCGCGCGTGCGCGCCAAGGCCGACGGCTACGCCGCGGCCGCAAGCCGCGAGGCCTTCTTCGAGACGAGCGACGTGCTGTCGCTGCACCTGCGCCTGGTCGACACCACGCGCAACCTGATCGGGCTCGACGACCTCGCGCGCATGAAGCCCACCGCGCTGTTCGTCAACACCTCGCGCGCCGAGCTGCTCGAAGACGGCGCGCTCGTCTCGGCGCTGAACAAGGAGCCGATCCTGCAGGGCCACCCGCTGCTGCGGCTCGAGAACGCGGTGTGCACGCCGCACATCGGCTACGTCGAGGCCGACAGCTACGAGCTGTACTTCGGCGCCGCGTTCGACAACATCGTCAACTTCATCGCCAACCAGCCGACGAACATCGTCAACCCCGACGCGCTGAAGGTGCTGCGGTGACGTTGCCCGCGCCGCGCCTGGCGGCCACGCGCTGGGCGCTGCTCGCGGGCAACTTCGCGATCGGCTGCGGCGTGATGGTGACCGCGGGCTCGCTGAACGACCTCGTGCGCTCGCTGCAGGTGAGCGTGGCCGTCGGCGGGCAGCTGATCTCGGTGGCCGCCGTCGTGATGGCCATCGGCGCGCCGCTGCTGGCGGCGGTGGTCGGCGGCTGGGACCGGCGCGTGCTGCTCGTGGCCGCACTCGTGTGGTACGCGCTCGGCCACGCGGCGAGCGCGCTGATGCCGCACTTCGCCGCCCTGCTGCCGGTGCGATCACGTTCGTCTTCCTCGGCTGGTCGGTCGCCTCGGTGGTCGGGATGCCGGTGCACGCCTACATCGGCGAAGCCTTCGGCTGGCGCTGGGCGTTCGCACTCGTGGCCGTGCTCGCCGCCGGCGGTGCCTGGTGGCTGTGGCGCGCGATGCCTGCCGGCGTGAAGCCGCCAGCGCTGTCGATGCGCTCGTGGCGCGAGGTGTTCACGCACCCGGTGCTGATGGCGGTCGTGCTCGTCACCGCGCTGTCGGGCGCCGGCCAGTTCACCGTGTTTTCGTACTTCGCGCCGTACTACCGGCAGGTGCTCGGCGCGAGCGCGACCGAGGTCAGCCTGCTGTTCTTCTGGTTCGGCGCCTTCGGGCTGGCCGGCAACGTCGTGCTGTCGCGCACGGTCGACCGCGTCGGTGCGGCGCGCGCGGTGTTCTGGCTGCTCGCGTGCATCGCGCTGTCGCTGCTGCTGTGGCCGCTGGCGGCGACGCCGATCGCGATGGGGCTCGTGCTGGTGCCGTGGGCGCTGGGCTGCTTCGCGTCGAACTCGGCGCAGCAGGCGCGCCTGGGCCTCGCGGCGCCGGCGCTGGCGGCGGCGCTCATGGCGCTGAACACGTCGGCGATCTACCTCGGACAGGCGGTGGGCGCGGCCGGCGGCGGCGCCGTGGTGGCGGCGCACGAGGCGGCCGGCGCCACCGATGGCGCGATCTACGCCGGGCTGCAGTGGATCGGCCTGGCGTGGGTGCTGGCGGCGATCGCGCTCAGCGCGTGGGCGCAGCGGCGCACGCGCGCCGCCGGCGGGCATGTCTGAGCCGGCGGCAGGCAGCTCGATGCCGGCATCGGCGAGCGCGCTGTTCGTCGCCTTCACGCTGCTCGCGCTGCAGGGCTTCGGCGGCGTGCTGCCGGTGGCGCAGCAGGTGCTGGTCGAGCGCCGCCGCTGGCTCACGCGCGAACAGTTCGTCGAGCTGCTTGCGCTGGCGCAGGTGCTGCCCGGGCCGAACGTCGTCAACCTCGCGCTGATCGTCGGCGACCGCTTCCACGGCACGCGCGGCGCGTTCGCCGCGCTCGCGGGCATGCTCGTCGTGCCAACGCTTCTCGTGCTCGCGCTGGCCGCGCTCTACGCGCGCTTCGCCACGCTGCCGGCGGTGGCCGGCGCGCTGCGCGGCATGGGCGCGGTGGCCGCGGGCCTCGTGATCGCGAGCGGCTGGAAGCTGCTGCCGACGCTGAAGGCGAACCCGCTCGGCCGCCCGCTCGCGATAGCGATCGTGGCGCTGACGCTGGTCGCGATGGCCGTGCTGCGCTGGCCGCTGGTGGCCGTCGTGCTCGGGCTGGGCAGCGTGTCGGTCGCGCTCGCGGCGTGGCGCATGGCGCGATGAGCGCCCTCGCGCCCTCCGACCTGCTGGCGCTGTTCGGCCACTTCCTGCTGCTGTCGCTGCTGTCGATCGGCGGCGCGATGGCCGCCGCGCCCGACATGCACCGCCTGCTCGTGCGCGAGCGCGGCTGGCTCGACGACGGCACGTTCACGTCGTCGGTCGCGCTGGCGCAGGCCGCGCCGGGGCCGAACGTGCTGTTCGTCGCCGTGCTCGGCTTCAACGTCGCCGGCGTCGTCGGCGCGCTCGTCGTGCTCACCGGCATCCTGCTGCCGTCGACCGTGCTCGCGCTCGCCGTCTCGCGCCGCTTCGAGCGCGCGCGCGAGACGCCGGCCGTGCGCGCCTTCGCCGCCGGCATGGGGCCGCTCGTGATCGGCCTGCTCGGCGCCACGGGGTGGATCCTCACCGATCCGCTGCGCGGCCATGCCGGCGCGCTCGCCCTGACGGCGGCGACGGTCGTCGTCATGGCGCGCTCGCGCATCAGCCCGATGTGGGCGATCGCCGGCGGTGCGGCGCTCGGCGCGGCGGGCTGGATCTGAGACGACTCGGCGACGTTCAGCGCCCGCGCTGCGCCAGGTCGCCCTGCACGACGTGCCAGGCGTCCTCGACCCAGTCGCACAGCACCATCCGCGTCTCGCGCGGATCGATGATGTCGAGCACGCCGAATCGCTCCGCCGTGCGAAACGGCGAGGTCAGGTCGAGGTAATGCGCCTCGAGTTCGGCGCGCTTGGCCGCCGGGTCGGGTGCCGCCTCGATCTCGCCCTTGTGCGCCGCCATCACGCCGCCCTCGATCGGGATCGAGCCCCAGCGCGCGGACGGCCAGGCGAAGCGGTGGTTCAGCCGATCACCACCCTTCGGGCCGTGCAGCGCCCCGGCCATGCCGAAGCAGCGGCGCATCAGGATCGACACCCACGGCGAGCGACACGCCGCAAGCGCCTCGCCGACGCGCGTCGCGCCGAGCAGCGTGCCGGCGAGCTCGGCGTCCAGCCCGGTGGCGTTGCCCGGCTGGTCGACGACGTTGACGACCGGCAGCCCGAACTGACTGCAAAGCCTGGTGTGGCGCTCCATCTTGTACGCCGCCTGCACGGTCATCGCACCGCCCTGCACTTTCGGGTCGTTGGCGATCACGCCGACCGGCACGCCGTTCAGGCGGCCCAGCATCGTGACCACCGACCCGCCCTGCCAGCGGCCGATCTCGAACAGGCTGTCGCGGTCGAACACCGCGCCGAGGATCCGGCGCGGATCGTAGATCTTGCGCCGGTCGTGCGGGATCGCGTCCTTGAGCCAGTCGTCGGCGCGGTTCGGGTCGTCGCCGCATGGCACGACCGGCGCCAGCTCGTAGACGCTGCGCGGCAGGTACGACAGGAATCGCTTGACCTGCGCCAGCGCGTCGGCCTCGTCGCCGGCCTCGTTGTGCACGAGCGCGCTCTTGCGGTGCGCCTTCCAGCCGCCGAGCTCGTTCTTGTCGACCTCGACGCCGTAGGCCTGACGCACGACGTGCGGGCCGGCGGCCATCACCTGCGCCTGGTCGCGCACCAGCACCGAGAAGTGCGACGACAGCACCTTGATCGCGCCCTGGCCGGCACAGGCGCCGAGCGCCACGCCGACCACCGGCACGGTGGCGAGCAACTCCTGCGCCGGCCAGGTGGTGTACTCGGGGATCTTGGTGCCCCCGATCTGCATCAGCAGCTTGACGCTGCCGCCGGCCGAGTCGACCAGGCGCACCAGCGGCATGCGCAGCTGGTACGCCAGGCGCTCGATGTAGATCCACTTGTCGGCGATCGTGCCCTCGGAACTGCCGGCGCGGATCGTGAAGTCGTCGACGTGCAGCGCGACCTTGCGCCCGTCGATGCGGCCGGTGCCGACGATCGCGTTCGTCGGGTCGGTGTGCTTGTAGCGGCCGTCGACGTCGTAGTGCCCCTTGCCAGCCAGCGTGCCCATCTCGTGGAAGCTGCCGGCGTCGACGAGCGCGGCGATGCGCTCGCGAGCGTTCATGCGCCCGCTCGCCTTGAACCGCGCCAGCGCCTCGGCCCCGCCCATCGACAGCGCGCTGGTGCGGCGCGCCTGCAGCTCGGCGAGCTCGGCAGCCCACTCGCCTCCAGGCTCGAAGCGGGCGTCCCAGCGCACGCTCACTTCGACCCGCCGATGCCGAGGGTCGACGCCAGCTCGGTGCTCGCCTTCCATTCCGACATCAGGTAGCGGTGCGAGTCGACGTAGCCGCGAAAGATCGGCTTGTTGCCGGACTTCTCGACCAGCGCGATCCACTTCGGGTCCTGCGACACCCGTCGCAGCGCGTCTTCCCAGAACCTGATCTGCTCGGCGTTCACGCCGGGCGGCAGCATCACGCCGTTGTAGCTGACGTAGTCGGCGGCGACGCCCTGCTCGCGCCACGTCTTCACGTCGGCCAGCGGGCCGGTGCCGCGCTCGGCCGCCGCGCTGGCGAGCACGCGCAGCTTGCCGGCCGCCACGTGCGGCAGGATGACCGGCGCCGTCGCCGACACGATGTCGACGTGACCGCCGAGCAGCGCCGTCACCGACTCGGCCGACGAGCGGAACGGGGCCATCGTCAGCTTGTCGATCGCCACGCCGGCGACCTTCAGCGGCTTGGCGAGCGCCATGTGCGTGTTCTGGCCGAGCGCCGGCGCGACGGCGATGCGCAGCGACGCCGGGTCCGCCTTCAGGGCGGCGACGAGATCGGTGCCGCTGCGCAACGGCGAGTCGGCGCGCACGGCGACGAGCGAGGTCTCCTCGACCATCATCGCCACCGGCGTGAAGTCGCGCACGTCGGCGCGGATCAGGCCCGTGACCGCACCCGCGATCGCGCCGGTGTGGAAGGTCGACAGCCAGTGCGCGTTGCCCTGCATGCTCTTGAGCTGCTGCATCGCGATCGCACCGCCGGCGCCGACCTTGTTCTCGGGCAGCACCGCCTGCCCGTTCGTCAGCTTGAGGGTCTCGAGCGAGTCCTTGATGCCACGGGCGTACAGGTCCACCGTGCCGCCGGGAGCGACGCCGATCAGGTAGGTGACGCGCTCGGTGGGCTTCCACTGCGCTTGCGCCGACGCGGTGGCGACGGCGACGCAGGCGACGGCGAAGGCGGCTTTGAACAGGCTGTGCATCGGGTGTCCTCGAAGAAGTGGGGGGAGGCGTCGGCCGGGTGCGGCGCGCAACGGGCGACCGTCAGCGGACATCGGGACCCGCGGCCACGGCGCGAGCCCGCTGGCGTGCCGGCAGGAACACGTCCTCGACCCAACGCGTGGTGACGCGGCCGGCGGCGAAGTCCTCGTGCGCGAGGAGGTCGTGGTGGAACGGCGCCGTCGTCGGTGGACCGTCGACCTCGAGCCGTGCGAGGGCGTCGCGCATCCTCGCGATGGCCTCGGCGCGTGTCGGCGCGTGCACGATCAGCTTCGCCAGCAACGAGTCGTAGTGGGGCGTGACCACGTGACCGTCGTGGCAGTGGCTGTCGCAGCGGATGCCCTCGCCGCTGGGGGGTACCCAGCGGCGCACGACACCCGGACGCGGCAGGAAGTTCTTCTGCGGGTCCTCGGCATTGATGCGGCACTCGATCGCGTGGCCGCTCGGTCGCACGTCGTCCTGCGTGAACGACAGCGGCAGCCCCGCCGCCACGCGCAGCTGTTCGGCCACCAGGTCCAGCCCCGTCACCATCTCCGTCACCGGATGCTCGACCTGGATGCGCGTGTTCATCTCGAGGAAGTAGAACCGCCCGTCGTCATCGTCGAGCACGAACTCGACGGTGCCTGCCCCGTGGTAGCCGACGCTGCGCGCCAGCGCGACCGCGCACTGACCCATGGCCGCCCGCTGCGCCGCCGACAGCGCCGGCGACGGCGCCTCCTCGAGCAGCTTCTGGTGCCGGCGCTGCGTCGAGCACTCGCGCTCGCCGAGCTGGACGACACCGCCGTGGCGGTCGGCCATGATCTGGATCTCGACGTGGCGCGCACGCTCGATCAGCTTCTCGACGTACAGCGTGCCGTCGCCGAAGGCGGCCTGGGCTTCGGCTGCCGCCGACGCGTAAGCGCCCGCCATCTGCGCCGGCTCGCGGACGACGCGCATGCCGCGCCCACCGCCGCCCGCGCTGGCCTTGACCAGCACGGGGTAGCCGATGCGATCGGCAGCCGCGAGCGCGGCGCCGGCGTCGACGACCGCCGCCGAGCCCGGCACGCGCGGCACGCCGGCGGCGGCCGCCAGCCGCGAGGCGGTGATCTTGTCGCCCATGGCCTCGATCGCCTGAGGCGTCGGGCCGACGAAGGTGAGGCCGGCGTCGACGCACGCGCGCGCGAACGCCGCGCGCTCGGACAGGAAACCGTAGCCGGGGTGCACGGCGTCGCAGCCGCAGCGCTGCGCGGCATCGACCAGGCGGTCGATCGCGAGGTAGCTCTCGCGTGGCGACGGCGGACCGATCACGACCTGACGGCCCGCGAGGCGCGCGGCGAGGCTGTCCACGTCGGCCTCGGACACCGCCGCCACCGCCTCGACGCCGACCGCGCGGCACGCGCGCACGATGCGCACCGCAATCTCGCCGCGGTTGGCGACGAGCACCCGCCTCAGGCCCGGGACAGCGCCGCGCGTCGGCGGCGTGCCGGCTATATTCGCGGCATCGATCATCAGGAGAACGACCCATGCCGTCCATCACGCTGCAATCCGAGGTCACCGGCACCGTGTGGAAGGTCGAGGTGCGCGAAGGCGACCAGGTCGTCGAGGACCAGACCCTCGTCGTCCTCGAGAGCATGAAGATGGAGATCCCGGTCAGCGCACCGTTCGCGGGCACCGTGGTCGCCGAGGGGCAGGACGTGGTGGTGATCGGATGATCGCCGGTCGCCTGATCAGCTGGGCCGCCGCCCAGCACGGGCCTCGGCCGTCGCTGCTCGTCGGCGACCGCAGCTTCAGCCACGCCGAGATCGAGGCGCGCAGCAATCGGCTCGCGCAGGCGCTGATCGCACTCGGCCTGGCGCCCGGCGAGCGGCTGGCGGTGCTGCTCGAGAACTCGGTGGAAAGCCTGGACAGCCTGTTCGGTGCCGAGAAAGCCGCGCTCGCCTACGTGGCGCTGAACGCGCGCCACACCCTGGCGGAGCACCTCGACATCCTCGAGGACGCGCAGGCGAGCGCGGTGCTGATCGGCCCGCAGTTCGCATCGCTGGCGGCCGCCTTCGCCGCCGCCCGCGGCGCGCGTCTGCCCGACCTGAGGCTCGTCCTCGGCCTCGGCGCGGCACCGCCCGGGGTGGTCGACCTGGCGGGCGCGTGCGCGGCGGCGCCGGACGAGCCGCCCGCGATCGAGATCGAGCCCGAGCACCTGCTGCGCGTCGCGTACACGTCGGGGACGACCGGCCGACCGAAGGGCGTGGCCTACACGCTCGAGCGCTGGCAAGCCCGGCTGCACAACCATTTCCTGGCGATGGAGTACGGCCTCTCGGTCGACGACGCGATGCTCCACGTCGGCCCGCTGACCCACGCCGCGGGCGTGTACCTCTTTCCCTGCTTCCTGCGCGGGGCGCGCAACGTGGTGCTGGACCGCTTCGACCCGGCGTCGCTGCTGGCGGCCGTCGAGCAACATCGCATCACGCATCTGATGCTGGTGCCGACGATGATGAGCCGGCTCGTCGACGCGATCGAGGGCGGCCTCGAGGGCGACTGGTCGTCGCTGCAGCGCATCCACTACGGCACGGCGCCCACGCCGGTCTCGCTGATCCGGCGGGCGCTGAGGCTGTTCGGGCCGATCCTGCGCCAGCAGTACGGCATGACCGAGGCGGTGCAGCCGCTGACCGTGCTCTACCCGCACGAGCACGTCGGCGACGGCGAGGACGCCGCCGACGAGCCCATCGGCTCGTGCGGCCGCCCGACCGCCAACGTGCGCGTCGTGCTGCGTGACACCGCCGGACGCGAGGTGCCGCCCGGCGAGGTCGGCGAGATCACGCTGGCGCACGAGGGCATCGGCAAGGTGATGCTCTGGCGCCGACCCGAGCTGATGACCGACGCCGTGCGCGACGGCTGGTACTACAGCGGCGACCTCGGCCGATTCGACCGCGCAGGCTTCCTGCACATCGTCGGCCGCAACAAGGACATGATCATCAGCGGCGGCTTCAACGTCTACGCGCGCGAGGTCGAGGACGCGCTCGCGAGCCACCCGGCCGTGCTCGACAGCGCCGTGATCGGGCTGCCCGATCTCGAGTGGGGGGAGGTCGTCGCCGCCGCCGTCGTGCTGCGTGACGGTGCCACCGCCGACGCCCTGGCGCTGCAGGCGCATTGCGCCGAGCGCATCGCCAGTTACAAGAAACCGCGCCGCATCGCCTTCGTGGCCGCCCTACCGCGCAACCTGGCAGGCAAGGTCGTCAAGGGCCGGCTGCGCGAGTGCTTCGAGACGGGCGCCGCCTTGTCGTGACCTGCACGGTCAAGGCGACGCCGCGGATCAGCCCGCCGGCGTCACCGCAGCACCGAGTCGCAGCGCCGCCTCGTCGGACGACTCCTCGCTGCGCTGGCGCGCGAGTGCAACCATCTGTTCGACGTCGCCACGCTCCAGCGCCTTCAGCGCCTGCTGCCAGAGCTTGACCGACCGCCGCCGCCGCTCGACCGAGGCCAGGCCGAGCTTGCTGTAGCGCAGGCTCTGCAGCGACAGCGCCGCGATCATCCGCCGCAGGCGCTCGTTGCCGGCGAACGACGCCGTGATCTGGATCAGCCGGTGGGTCGTCTCGGCATAGGCGTCGCCACCGGCGGGTTCGCCGGCGAGCGATTCGAGGCGGGCGACGCCGGCACGCATCACCGCGAGCAGCTCCGGCGGCTGAACCGCGGCGACCTTGCGCACGACGACCTCGAACAGCCCAGCGCGGATCTCGAACAACTCGCGCAGTTCCGTCGCCGACAGGCTCGTCACGACGGCACCCCGGCGCGGCAGTACGGCGACGAGGCCTTCCCGCTCGAGGATGCGGATCGCCTCGCGCACCGGCCCGCGGCTAACCGCGAACTCGTCGGCCAGCTCCTGCTCGCCGACGCGCTCCCCGGGCGCAAGACGCCCTCCGATGATGCGGTCGCCGACCTTGGCGGCGATCTGTTCCGGTACCGTCAGCGTCGGGCCGGCCGCATCGGCGAACAGCCGGAACTCGATCGCCTGCTCCCAGCGGGCGAAGGTTTCGAGGTCGGAGGCGCGGGGACGCATCGTCAACATCGCCGTCGCCCGCAGCGACGGTGTCGACGCGGGTTCGGTGGGTGACGATGAAGCCAATGATCTTGGCGGCGGACCCGACGGCTGGGTCCGAGGGCGCGCGAGACGCCGCCGCCAGCTCGTCGCGGCACGGCGCGTTTCGACCGCGGGGCTCCCGGCGGGATCGGCCGCCGCGACATACTGTGCCGACTGGACCGCGACACCCCCGAAAGGCCGTCCGATGAACAGGCTGACCGAACTGCTCGGCACCGCGCTGCCCATCATCCAGGCCCCGATGGCCGGGGTGC
>JALOSD010000104.1 GCA_025458585.1 Burkholderiaceae bacterium
GCGGCGCGCCCTCGGCGATCACGCCCGGCGACTGCTCGTCGACGGGCAGCGCGACGGCGTCCTTGCCGAAGCCTTCCTGCGTCACGAAGGCCTCGGCGGCGTTGACGAGCTCGTCGAGGTTCTCGAGCCGGTCCTGGCCTTCCTTGTCGGTGCGGTAGAAGTCGCGCAGGCCGCTGGCGTCGAGCACGTGCTCGATGATCTCGCGCAGCGTCAGCCCCTTCGTCGCGTCGCGCATCGCGTCGACGAGCGTGTTGAACGCCCCGAGGTTCGCGCCCGCCTTGCCGGCCACCGCGCCGACGCTCTGGTACAGGCTGCGCCCGCTCGCGCGCGCCGCGTCCTGCAGCTGCTCGACGGTGCGCGCGCCGATGCCGCGCGCCGGGAAGTTGACGACGCGCAGGTAGCTCGTGTCGTCGTTCGCGTTCTCGAGCAGGCGCAGGTACGCGAGCGCGTGCTTGACCTCGGCGCGCTCGAAGAAGCGCAGCCCCCCGTACACGCGGTACGGGATGCCGGCGTTGAACAGCGCGCTCTCGATCACGCGGCTTTGCGCGTTCGAGCGGTACAGCACCGCGATCTCGCTGCGCGGCGTGCCGCCGCGGTGCAGCTGCTGCGCCTCGTCGAGCAGCCACTGCGCCTCGGCGTAGTCGCTGGTGGCCTCGTAGACGCGCACCGGCTCGCCGGGGCCCGCGTCGGTGCGCAGGTTCTTGCCCAGCCGGCGGCGGTTGTGGCTGATCAGCGCGTTCGCGCTGTCGAGGATGTGGCTGAACGAGCGGTAGTTGGTCTCGAGCTTGATGACGCGCTCGACGCCGTACTCGCGCTCGAAGTCGGCCATGTTGCCGACCTGCGCGCCGCGGAACGCGCCCTGGTCCGTCCCCGCGACATCGGAGTCTCCCGCCCTGCCGGGCGGCGGTGCGAACATCTTCAGCCACGCGTACTGCAGCCGGTTGGTGTCCTGGAACTCGTCGACCAGCACGTGGCGGAAGCGCCGGCGGTAGTGCTCGCGCAGCGGGTCGTGGTCGCGCAGCAGCTCGTAGGTGCGCAGCATCAGCTCGGCGAAGTCGACCACGCCCTCGCGCTGGCACTGGTCCTCGTAGGCCTGGTAGATCTCGACCAGCTTGCGCGTGTGCGCGTCGCGGATGTCGACGTCGCGCGGGCGCAGGCCGTCTTCCTTGCTGCCGGCGATGAACCACGCGACCTGCTTGGGCACGTAGCGCTCCTCGTCGAGGTTCATCGCCTTGATCACGCGCTTGACAGCGGCCACGCTGTCGGCGGCGTCGAGGATCTGGAAGCTCTGCGGCAGGCCAGCGAGCTTCCAGTGCGCGCGCAGGAAGCGGTTGCACAGGCCGTGGAAGGTGCCGATCCACATGCCGCGCACGCTCACCGGCAGCATCGCCTGCAGCCGCGTGAGCATTTCCTTGGCGGCCTTGTTGGTGAAGGTCACCGCCATCACGCCGCCGGGCGAGACCTGGCCGGTGGCGATCAGCCACGCGATGCGCGTCGTCAGCACGCGCGTCTTGCCCGAGCCGGCGCCGGCCAGGATCAGCGCCGGGCGCGCCGGCAGCGTGACGGCCGCGAGCTGTTCGGGGTTGAGGTGGCGCAGCAGCGGGTCGCCGCCGCCGGGGGCCGGCGGCGGCTCGGCGCCTGCGCGCGAAAAGTCGTCGACGGCCATGCGACCGATTCTAGGAGCGCCCTGCCTGCACGCCGTTCAGCACGCGCTGCACGAGCGCCGCCAGCTCCTCGTAGGTGTGCTCCTTGTTCAGCAGCGCACGCACGCCGGTGGCTTCGGCCTGCGCGCGCAGCGCGTGGATCACGAGGTCGACGTCGGCGCCGCGCGTGCGCAGGAACTCGAGCGCCGGCAACGCGCTGCCGAAGACCGTCGTCCGGTAGCCGGCGCGCTGAAGCAGCCGCTCGACGAGCGCGACCATCACCGCGTCGTCGTCGACGTAGACGACGTGCTCGCCGCGACCGCGCGCCGGCACCGCGTCGGGCGCCGACGACGCGGCGAACGCCGTGTCGCGCTCGGCGAGCGGAAAGTACAGGTGGAACGCGCTGCCCTGCCCCGGCGCGCTGTCGACGACGACGGCGCCGCGGTGCGCCTGCACGATGCCGTGCACCACCGCCAGGCCCAGGCCGGTGCCCTGACCGAGCGGCTTCGTCGTGAAGAAGGGCTCGAAGATGCGCTCGCGCGTGGCGGCGTCCATGCCGCAGCCGTTGTCGCGCACCCACAGGTGCGCGCAGCGCCCCGACGGCCACTCGCTGCCGCCGGCGATCGCGGCGTCGGCCACCGCGGCGTCGAGGCCGACCTCGATCCATCCCCCGCCGGGCGGCAGCGCGTGCCAGGCGTTCGTGCCCAGGTTGATCAGCACCTGCTGCAGCTGCGTCGCGTCGGCGTCGATCTCGATCGTCTCATCGGCCAGGCGCGGCTCGAGGCGCACGCCGGCCGGCAGCGTCGCACGCAGCAGCGCGAGCGTCTCCTCGACGACCGGGCGCAGCGCCTGCCGGCGCATCTGCTGCGGCTGGCGCCGGCTGAAGGCGAGGATCTGCTGCACCAGCTCGCGCGCGCGCAGCGCGGCGCGGTGGATCTGCCCCAGGCTCTGCTGCACCGGATGGTCGGCGCCGATGTCCTCGCGCGCCAGCGCGGCGTTGCCGAGGATCGCGGCGAGGATGTTGTTGAAGTCGTGCGCGATGCCGCCCGCGAGCGTGCCGATCGCCTCCATCTTCTGCGCCTCGCGCAGCTGCCGCTCGAGCGCCGCGCGGTCGCGCTCGGCCTGCCGGCGCTCGGTGATGTCGCGCACGAGCACGACGAAGCGCGGCACGTCGCCGTCCGTCATCGGCTTGCGTGCCACCGACAGCTCGAACGCGTGCAGCCCCGCCTGCGGCAGGTCGAGCTCGTACTGCAGCCCGATCGAATGCCCGTGTACCAGCGCCTGGCGCAGTGCGGCCATGATCACCGCGGCGGCCGGCGGCGGCAGCACCTCGGCCACGCTGCGGCCGAGGAAGTGTTCGGGCGGCAGGTACAGCAGTTCGTCGCGCCGCGAGTGGAAGCGGTGGATGCGCCCGTCGAGGTCGACCTCGAACAGCAGGTCGGGCACCGCCTCGAGCATCGCCTGCAACTCGCCCTGCGCGACCTGCAGCCGCTCTTCGCTGCGCTTGCGCTCGCTGATGTCGGAGAAGGTGACGACGACCTGCTCGAGGCGGCCACGCGCGTCGGTCACCGGCGCCGCATCGACCTGCACCCACGTCGGCGTCTGCCGGTCGGGCCGGCGCACGCCGCCGACGAACTGGCGCAGCGGCTGCCCGCTCGCGACGACCTGGTTCACCGGGTGGCGCGCAGGGGCCATCGGCGTGCCGTCGGCCTCGAGGAAGGTCCACTGCGCGTCGACCCCGGACTTGCCGCGCATCTGCTCGAGGCTCAGGCCCAGGATGCACGAGGCGGCCGGGTTCGCGTCGAGCACGGTGGTGTCGGCCGCGTGCACGACGACACCGACGTCGAGCGTGTCGAACAGCGTGCGCAGGCGCCGCTCGCTGCGGCGCAGTGCGTCCTCGGCTCGCTTGCGATCGGTGATGTCGGTGACCACCGTCACGTGGCCGACGACCCGGCCCTCGTCTTCGCGCTCGGGCACGAGCGTGACGAGGGCGTGGCGCTCGTGGCCGTCGCGCGTGCGCACCGCGCCCTCGTAGCGCACGACGTCGCCGGCGAGCGCGCGCCGCACGTGCGGCTCGACGGCGGCGTAGTACGCGCCGAGCACCTCGGCCTGCGTGCGGCCGACGACCTCGTGCGCAGGCAGGCCGAACCAGGCCTCATACGCGGCGTTGGCGAACAGGTAGCGCCCCTGGGCGTCGGCGCGCGAGACGGGCCCCGGCAGCGCGTCGGCAACCGCGCTGAGCAGCCGCTCGCGCTCGCGCAGCGCCTGCTGGGCGCGGTAGCGTTCGCTGACGTCGCTGAACACGAGCACGACGCCGACGATCTCGCCGTCGCCGGTGCGGATCGGCGCCGCCGTGTCGGCGATCTGCAGCTCGCGGCCGTCGCGCGCGAGCAGGACGGTGTCGTTGGCAAGCTCGACCACCTCGCCGCGTTCGAGCACGACGCGCACCGGGTCGGGCACCGGCTCGCGCGTGCCGGCGCCGACGATGCGAAACACGGTCGACAGCGGCGCGCCCAGCGCCTCGTCGAGGTGCCAGCCGGTGAGCTTGTGCGCCGCCGCGTTCATGCGCGTGATGCGGCCGTCGGCGTCGGTGGCGATCACCGCGTCGCCGATCGAGTCGAGCGTGATCGCCAGGCTGCGCTCGTTGTGCGCCAGCGCCTGCTGCGCCTGCATGCGCTCGGTGATGTCCAGGTGCGTGCCGACCATGCGCAGCGGCGCTCCGGCGGCGTCGCGCTCGAGCACGCGGCCGCGGTCGAGCACCCAGACCCAGTGCCCGTCGGCGTGGCGCAGGCGGTAGATGGCCTCGAAGCGCTCGGTCTCGCCGCGCAGGTGCGCCTGCTGCGCCGCGGCCACGCGCGGCCAGTCGTCGGGGTGCACGAGCGAGCGCCAGGCCTGCGGACTGGCGTCGGCGCCCGGCGCCAGGCCGAGCATCTCGGACCAGCGTGCGTTGACGGTTGCCCGCTGCGCCGGCACGTCGAGGTCCCACAGCCCGAGGTCGGCGCCCTGCAGCGCGAGGTGCAGCCACTCGGCGTCGAGGCGTTCGTCGCCGGCCTCGGCGGCGCCGCCGACGGCCGCCCGCGCGGGTCGGCCGCGACGGCGGCGGGGTGGCGGAGGGTTCATCGACGGGAGGGGCTGGAGGGCGGGCAGCGCTGCGCGAAGCCTATCACCGGCACCCGCGTACACTTCGTCATCGGGCCCTTGTTATGCGGGCCCGGTTCGTGTCGCTCGCCGCACGCCGCGGCGCGGGCTCGCCGGGTGTCGCGTCATGCTCTGCCCAGCCTGCCGGAGCCCGAGATGGACATCTTCGACTACGACAACATCCTGCTGCTGCCGCGGCGCTGCCGCGTCGAGAGCCGCAGCGAGTGCGACGCCTCGGTCGAGTTCGGCGGCCGCCGCTTCAAGCTGCCCGTGGTGCCGGCGAACATGCGCACCGTGATCGACGAGCGCATCGCCGAGTACCTGGCGGCGAACGGCTACTTCTACGTGATGCACCGCTTCGACCTCGACAACGTCGCCTTCGCCACCGCGATGCGCGAGAAGAAGCTGCCGGTGTCGATCAGCTCGGGCGTCAAGCCGGCCGACTTCGCGGTGATCGACCGCCTGGCCGCCGAGGGCGTGGGCGCCGACTACGTGACGATCGACATCGCCCACGGCCACGCCGACAGCGTGCGCCGCACGATCGAGCACATCAAGGCGAAGCTGCCGCGCGCCTTCGTGATCGCCGGCAACGTCGGCACGCCCGAGGCCGTGATCGACCTCGAGAACTGGGGTGCCGACGCGACGAAGGTGGGCATCGGCCCGGGCAAGGTCTGCATCACGCGGCTGAAGACGGGCTTCGGCACCGGCGGCTGGCAGCTCTCGGCGCTGAAGTGGTGCGCGCGCGTGGCGACCAAGCCGATCATCGCCGACGGCGGCATCCGCCACCACGGCGACATCGCCAAGAGCGTGCGCTTCGGCGCGTCGATGGTGATGGTCGGCTCGCTGTTCGCCGGCCACGAGGAGAGCCCGGGGCAGACCGTCGAGGTCGACGGCCGGCTGTACAAGGAGTACTACGGCAGCGCGTCGGACTTCAACAAGGGCGAGTACAAGCACGTCGAGGGCAAGCGCATCCTCGAGCCGATCAAGGGGCGGCTGCCCGACACGCTGCGCGAGATGCGCGAGGACCTGCAGAGCTCGATCAGCTACGCTGGCGGGCGCGTGCTCACCGACCTGAAGAAGGTCAACTACGTCATCCTCGGCGGCGAGAACGCCGGCGAGCACCTGTTCATGTGATCCTGCGGGCCGCCGCCGGCGCCCATTGACCCGTTGCGGGTAACGCCCGCCGAGGAGGTGCGATGAGCCGCTGGGAAGAACCCCGAGTCGTCCACCGGTTTGCCGAGTTGCATGCGTTGCCGGCCGACGTGCGGGTCGACCCGGCCGCGCATGCGGCGCGCTGGCTCGTCGACGGGACGATCCGCGGGGTGCCGCACGCCGCTTCGGCACCCGTCGTCAGCCGCGTCGCGCTGCGAGACGGCGACACGCCCAGCGCACCGCTGCTCGGCCACGAGGCCATGCTCGGCGCCGACGACGCGCGCGAAGCCCTCGCCGCCGCAGGGCGTGCCTGGGCCGACGGCGAAGGCGCCTGGCCGGCGGCGTATGCCGCCGATCGCGCCCGTGCCGTGGGCGCGTTCGCCGACGCCGTCGCGGCGCGTGCCGATGACATCGCGACGCTGCTGATGTGGGAGATCGGCAAGCCGCGGCCGGCCGCGCGCGACGAGGTCACGCGCAGCGTCGACTACATCCGCAACACGATGCACGAGTTCGCGCGCCTGCGCGCCGAGGACCACGCGCTGCAGACCGGCACCGCCGGCGGACGCACGCACCACGCTTACACCGAGCGCCGTCCGCTCGGCAAGGTGCTGTGTGTCGCGCCGTTCAACTACCCGGTCAACGAGTTCTTGACGACGATCGTGCCGGCGCTGCTGATGGGCAACGTCGTCATCGCCAAGACGCCGCGCTTCGGCGTGCTCGCCAACGGCCTGCTGCTCGAGGCGTTCCGCGACTGCTTCCCGCCCGGCGTCGTCGCCGTGCTGCCCGGCGACGGGCGCATCAGCATCCCGGCGCTGATGGGCGCGTCGCGCACCGACGTGCACGGCCACCCGGCGGCGGAGATCGACGTGCTCGCCTTCATCGGCAGCGAGGGCGCGGCCAACGCCATCCTGAAGAGCCACGCGGTGCCGATCACGCTGCACAAGGTGCTCGGGCTGGGGGCGAAGAACGTCGCCGCCGTGCTGCCGGGCGCCGACCTCGACGCCGCCAGCGCGGCGCTCGTCAAGGGCGCGCTGGGCTTCAACGGCCAGCGCTGTACGGCGGAAAAGCTCGTGTTCGTGCACCGCTCGATCGCCGACGACCTGGTGCGCCGGCTCGCGACGCGTGTCGACGCCCTGAAGGTCGGCATGCCGTGGGACGACGGCGTGGCCATCACGCCGCTGCCCGAACCCGACAAGCTGGCGTCGATGCGCGCGCTGCTCGACGACGCGCTGGCGCGCGGCGCGCGCGTCGTCAACCGCGACGGCGGGCGCGGCAGCTTCTCGCTGATGCACCCGGCGGTCGTCTACCCGGTGGCCGACGGCATGCGGCTGTACCACGAGGAGCAGTTCGGCCCGCTGCTCGCGGTCGCCGTGTTCGACGACGCCGACGAGGTGCTCGCGTGGCAGCGCCGCTCGCCGTACGGCCAGCAGGCGGCGGTGTGGGGCCCGCCCGAGACCGCCGGGCCGCTGGCGCGCGCGCTGGTTCGCTTCGTCGCGCGGGTCAACGTCAACGACGTGTGCCAGCGCGGCCCCGACTCGTTCGGCTTCACCGCCACCGACAAGTCGGGCTTCGGCACGCTGTCGTTGCGCGAGGCGCTGCTGTCGTTCAGCCGGCCGGTGCTCGTGCAGTCGCCGTCGGCCGCGACGCTGGAGACCATCGCACCGCGCCACAAGGCGCCGGGGCCGACCTGAGACGGTTGGGCGTTCGACCGGATGAGCCGGTGTTGGCCTGTTGCACTCCTCGGGCGCTCGCCGAGCGTGCGCGGGTGGTGGCGGCAGGGCGACGGCGGTGCGGACTGACGACGTTGGGGCGAGCGCGAATCGGGCCTGCGCCCGCAGGCACCGCCATCGCCCTGCATTCCACCGTTGCGAGCAGGCCTCGCGCAGGCAGTGCGCCTGCATCGGCATGGCGCGTGGCGCGGGCATGCGGGCGCAGGCCCGATTCGCGCTCGCCCCAACCCATGCACGAGAACACGGCGATGACGGCACGACGGTGACAGTCTGCAGCCGGTGACGCGCGAGCCTGGGCCGGAGCCCGCATGCCCGCGCCACGCGCCACGCTTGGCGCTTCGCAGGCTGGCCCGCGCCTGCCGCCGCCGCGAAGCTGGACGCCGCGTCGATCCCGTCGCAAGCGGTACCCCGTGGCGCGTGATCGCCGCCGGGATTCGACTCACAGGCGCGCCACGACCTCGTCGGCGATCGCGAGGCACGCCGTGAGGCCCGGCGACTCGATGCCGAAGAGGTTCACGAGCCCCGCCACGCCGTGGTC
>JALOSD010000324.1 GCA_025458585.1 Burkholderiaceae bacterium
GACGTCGATGCGGATCGACACGCGCCGGGCCTTCGCGTGGCGCGCGACGTTGCTCAGGATCTCCTGGAAGATGCGGAACACCGCGGTGGCCTGACCGCCTTGCGGCGCGACGGCGCCGGCGGGCACGACGACCTGGATGTCGGCGTCGAGCTCGGCGCTGCCAGCGAACTCCTGCGCCTGCCACTCGAGCGCGGCCCACAGCCCCTGGTGGTCGAGGATGCTCGGGCGCAGGTCGGTGATGATGCGCCCGACGTTGTCGACGGCGGTGTCGATCATGCGGCCCATGCCCTGGCACTTGGCGACCAGAGGCGGGCGATCGTCGAGGCGCCTGGCGAGCCAGTCGACGTCCATCTTCAGTGCCACCAGCAGCGAGCCGAGCTCGTCGTGGATCTCGCGCGCGATGCGCGTGCGCTCGTCCTCGCGCACCGTCTCGGCATACGCCGCGAGCTCGCGCAGCGCTCGGCGGTGCGTTCGGCGACGCGCCGCTCGAGCTCGTCGCGCGCCTGGCGCAGCAGCTCCTCGCTTCGCTTGCGCTCGGTGATGTCGACGAACGTGACGACGGCCCCGGTGAGCCGCCCGTCCTGCACGATCGGGTACGACGAATACTCGGCGGGGAACGAGGTGCCGTCGGCGCGCCACAGCACCTCGCTGTCGATGCGGCACGGCAGGCGACTCGGGGTACGGCGAGCCGTCGGCGTGCCGGTGGTGGATCAGGTCGTGCATGTTGCGCCCGAGCACCTCTTCGGTGCGCCAGCCGAGCATCCGCGCACCGGCACGGTTGATGAACGTGCAGCGCCCGCCGTCGTCGATGCCATAGATGCCGTCGCCGGTGGACTCGAGCAGCAGCGACAGCCGCTCGTGCCAGCGCTCGGCGCCGCCCGGCAGCGCGCCAGGGCCCGCTGCCGGGATCGGTGCGGTGCTCGAGTACGGCGACAAGGGGGCAGCGATCGGCATGGACCGAAGTCCTCGCGCAAGCCGCGTGCCAGCGGCACCGGCGTCAGCGCGCGTGCAGCGCCCGCAGCCGATCGGCCGTGGCGAGCGTCGCCTCGCGGCCGCTCGAGATCACCCGTTCGCGGTACGCGCGCGAGCTGCCCGCCCAGTAGCCGAAGTCGGGGTGGAGCACGACGTCGGCGAGCTCGGCGTCGGGACGCGTCAGCGCGCGCTTGAGCAGATCCGTCTCGCGGTAGCGCTCGGCACCGGGCGGCGCACGGTCCTCGTGCGCCGACGCATCGACCGCGAGCACGCGCTCGGCGCCGAGCGCGCGCGCCACGCGCACCGGCAGCGGCATGCGCAGGTCGGCGTCGGCATAGCGCCGGCCGCGGATGCGCACCGGCACGAACTGGCCATCGATCGCGCACGCCGCCTGCACCGCGACACCGGCGTCGCCGCGGCTGAAGCCGACGACCTCGCCGTCGTCGACCCGCTGCGCGACGCACACCATCGGGGTCGGAAAGCGTTCGAGCCGCGGCTGTGGCGCGTGCTCGCGCACCCAGTCGGCCACCGGCACGCCGGACAGGCGCTTCGGCCAGGTCCATGCCGGCCGCGCCAGCCGCCACGGCTGCACCTCCATCGCGAGGGCCTCGATGCGCTGCGCGCTCAACCCCGACGCGCGAAGCGCGCCGACCAGCGCGCCGACCGACGCACCGACGACGAGATCCGGCTCGAGTCCCAGCTCGTCCAGCGCGCGCAGGACGCCGACGTGCACGAAGCCGCGCGGCCCGCCGGAGCCGAACACCCACGCCACGCGTGGCCGGCGCACCAGCGGGGCCGCTGCGGGGGCCTCAGGGCCGTCGTGGTCGGTGTCGCCGGCCATGCCCCAGCCGACGCCGAGCGCCGCCAGGCCCGTGGCGACGGCCCCGCCGACCAGCAGGCGCCGCCGCCCCGGCCGCGCGGCCGTCACTGCGCCGGCGCGCGCGCCTTCGCCTCGGCCACCATCTGCGCGAGTTCGGCGCCGCTCTTGTAGTGCGGCACGCGCCACGCGAGGCGGTACGCGCGCTGCGCGAAGCTGTTGCGCCCGGCGACCTCGTCGCGCCAGTACTGCTCGGCGAGCTTCAGGTTGCCTGCCGGGTCGAGCATGAACGCATCCTTCGAGCCCTGGCCGCCGAAGATGTAGAGCTTGCCGTCGAGGATCGCCCAGGTGTCGGCGTCGCCGCCCCACGGAATGCCGTAGACGATGCCGTTCGTGCAGTAGCCGCCGAACTGCGGCAGGTAGCGCTTCGGCTCGGCGTCGAACAGCGCCTTGTGCTCGGCGCTCGCGAAACGCAGCGTGACGCCTTCGTAGACGCAGCACGCGCGCGTCGGTGCCGTCGGCCACCGCGTTGACGGGCTTCAGCGCCGTCGAGGGGTTCTGCGCCGTCATCGCGGTGCAGCCGCCGAGTGCGAGCGCGGCGGCGAGCAGCACAGCGACCGGGATCGCGCGGCGGGAGGTGGCACGGTGCATCGGGTTCGTGGTCATTTGGCGGGAAGGGGTTCGGGATGGGCGGTCCAGTCGGTCGGCCCAGAGGCGATCCCGACGGACCGTTGATCGATCGTGGATTCGCGCGCGGGTTCGACCGTCGCGTCGACATAGGGCAGCGGCCAGCCCAGTCGCGCGCTCGCGGTGCGACAGCGTTCGCGCAGGTCGCGCGCGTCGTGCCCGCCGAGGTGGACGATGCCGTAGCGGTGGCTGCCGAGCCACTTGAAGTCGCGCTCGAGCGCCTGGCCGTGCTTGGGGAACGTGAACAGCAGGGCGTCGGCGAACTCGCGCTGCCACGCGGCGGCGGCCTGCGACGACGGCATCGGCGGCACGGTGCGCGCGTCGAACGCGCGGTAGACGAAGCTCGCCGCTGCGCCGGCGGTTGGCGCGGTGCGCGGCAGCGCGGCCGGGTCGCGGCCGAGTGCCAGCGCGACCGCCATCGCGTGCGCGTCGATGCCGAACACGCGCAGGTACAGGTCGGAGAACTGCGCCGCCAGCCGCGGGTTGAACTCGATCACGCTCAGCCGGTCGCTCGCCGGGTCGTGAAAGAACTCCATGTTGAAAAGGCCGTGGCGGAACCCGACCGCCTCGAGAAAGCGGCGCGCGACGTCGAGCGCGCGCTGCTGCACCGCGGCTGGCAGGCGGCTCGGCAGCTGC
>JALOSD010000325.1 GCA_025458585.1 Burkholderiaceae bacterium
GAGGTCGAGGCGACGGCCTTCATCCCGCTGCAGCGCTGAGCCCATGCTCGACCGCATCCTCACCGTGCGCGTGGACCGCATCACGCGGCTGACGTCCGAAGTCGCGGCCTTCGAGTTCGTCCACCCGTGGGGCGGCACGCTGCCGGGCTATCGCGCCGGCGCACACATCGACGTGCACCTGCCCGGCGGCTTCGTGCGACCCTATTCGCTGGCGTGGGCGCCGCAGGGAGCGTCGGCCACCCGGTACGTGATCGGCGTCAAGCGCGAGCCGGCCAGCCGCGGCGGCTCGGCGTCGCTGCACGAACGCGTGCGCAAGGGCGACCTGCTCGCGATCAGCACGCCGCGCAACACGTTCCCGCTGCACCCCGAGGCCGCGCACCACCTGCTGCTCGCCGGCGGCATCGGCCTGACGCCGCTGCTCGCGATGGCGCAGCAGCTCGCGTGCGACGGGGCCGCCTTTACGCTGTGCGTCTTTGCCCGCAGCCGCGCCCACCTCGCCTTCGCCGGCGAACTCGCTGCGCTCACGCCGAGCATTCGCCTCCACGTCGATGACCCCGCCGCGCCGCAGAAGCTCGACCTCGCCTCGCTGCTCGCGCACCGCCCCGAGGGCACGCACCTGTACCTGTGCGGCCCCGCCGGCTTCATGCAGGCCGCGCTCGCGCACGCCGCGCACTGGCCCGACGAGGCGGTGCACCTCGAATACTTCGCGCCGCCCGACAACGCCGCCGACGCCGGCCATGACGAGCCCTTCGTGCTCGTGCTCGCCCGGCGCGGCCTCGAGGTGAAGGTGGCCGCCGACCAGACCGCCGTCGAGGCGCTGCACGAGCTCGGCATCGACGTGTCGACCTCGTGCGAGCAGGGCGTGTGCGGCACCTGCGTCGTCGGCTGGCAGGACGGCGAGCGCGGCGGCACCCCCGACCAGTCGGCCACCGAGCGCCGGACTCAGGTCGCGCTGTGCTGCTCGCGCGCCAAGTCAGGCGTGCTCACGATCGACCTCTGACGCCGATGGCCACACCACCCGACAACCTGCAGCCCGATGTCGGCGCCGCGTTCTGGCGCGTGATGCCGCCCGATGCCGACCCGGCGGAAACGCGCGAGTGGCTCGACGGCTTCGCCGCGCTCGGCGGCACCTACCTGCTGCGCCGGCTGCTCGACGAGGCCAGGCGGCTGCGCGTGCCGCTGCCGCCGGTGCTCAGCACGCCTTACGTCAACACGATCGCGCTCGACCAGCAGCCGCAGTACCCGGGCAACCTCGAGCTCGAGGCGCGCATCGCGGGGATCGTGCGCTGGAACGCACTGGCGATGGTCGTGCGCGCGAACCGCGAGTCGGCCGAACTCGGCGGCCACATCGCGACCTACGCGTCGATCGCCGACCTGTTCGAGGTCGGCTTCAACCACTTCTTCCGCGGCGGCCGGCAAGGCGACCTCGTGTTCTTCCAGCCGCACGCCGCGCCCGGCGTCTACGCGCGCGCCTTCATCGAAGGCCGGCTCGACGAGCGTCACCTCGACCGCTACCGGCAGGAGACCGCCCCGCGCGGAGGGCCGCGCGCCGAAGGCGAGCGGGGGCTCGTGTCCGGCGGCGGACTGAGCAGCTACTGCCACCCCTGGCTGATGCCCGACTTCTGGCAGTTCCCCACCGGCTCGATGGGGCTCGGGCCGCTGACCGCCATCTACCAAGCGCGCTTCATGCGCTACCTGCGCGACCGCGGCCTCGCCGACACCGAGGGCCGCAAGGTCTGGGCCTTCGTCGGCGACGGCGAGATGGACGAGCCCGAGTCGCTCGCCGGCCTGAGCCTGGCTGCGCGCGAGGGGCTGGACAACTTGGTCTTCGTCGTCAACTGCAACCTGCAGCGCCTCGACGGCCCGGTGCGCGGCAACGGCTCGATCGTGCAGGAGCTCGAGGGCCTGTTCGGCGGCGCCGGCTGGCACGTGGTCAAGCTGCTGTGGGGCAGCGACTGGGACCCGTTGTTCGCGCGCGACCACGACGGCATCCTGATCCGCCGCCTGCACGAGACGGTCGACGGCGAGTTCCAGAAGTACGCCGCCACCGACGGCCGCTTCAACCGCGAGCACTTCTTCGCCAAGTACCCCGAGCTGCGGCAGCTCGTCGCCCACCTGAGCGACGACGACATCGACCGCCTCAAGCGCGGCGGCCACGATCCGGTGAAGATCCACGCCGCGTACGACGCCGCGGTGCGCCACCGCGGAAGGCCCACCGTGATCCTCGCGCAGACGAAGAAGGGCTACGGCATGGGCCACTGGGGCCAGGGCAAGATGGGCTCGCACCAGCAGAAGAAGCTCGACGACGAGGCCCTGCTCGCCTTTCGCGAGCGCTTCGCGCTGCCACTGTCGGAAGCCGACGTCGTCGCACTGAAGCTGCTGCGCCCCAGCCCCGACAGCCCCGAGGCTCGCTACCTGCACGCGCGGCGCGAGGCGCTCGGCGGCTATGTGCCGGCGCGTCGCAGCGACGCGCCGAGGCTGCCGGGCCCGGGTGCGGCCGACACCGCGAAGCTGATCGAGCGCCAGGCCGGGCGCGAGCAATCGACGACGATGGTCTTCGTGCAGCAGCTTACGCAGCTGCTGCGCGACGAGCGCCTCGGCCGCCACGTGGTGCCCATCGTCGCCGACGAGGCGCGCACCTTCGGCATGCAGAGCCTGTTCCGCGAGTTCGCGATCTACGCCGCGCAGGGCCAGCTCTACGAGCCCGAGGACCGCGACGAGCTGCTGTACTACAAGGAGTCGAAGTCGGGCCAGATCCTCGAGGAAGGCATCAGCGAGGCCGGGGCGCTGAGCAGCTGGAT
>JALOSD010000004.1 GCA_025458585.1 Burkholderiaceae bacterium
GAGCACACCGGCAAGCGGCTCGTCGTGATCTTCGAGGGCCGCGACACCGCCGGCAAGGGCGGCACGATCGCCGCGATCGCCGAGCGGCTCAATCCGCGCCGATGCCGCGTCGCCGCGCTGCCGAAGCCGAGCGAGATCGAGCGCACGCAGTGGTACTTCCAGCGCTACGTCGCGCACCTGCCCTCGGCCGGCGAGATCGTGCTGTTCGACCGCAGCTGGTACAACCGCGCCGGCGTCGAGGCCGTGATGGGGTTCTGCACGCCCGCGCAGGTCGACTTGTTCATGAAGCAGGCGCCGGTGTTCGAGCAGCAACTCACCGACGACGGCATCATCCTGCGCAAGTATTGGCTGACGATCGACCAGGCGCAGCAGGAACAGCGCTTCGCCGAGCGGCTCGACGACCCGCTCAAGCGCTGGAAGCTGTCGCCCATCGACCTCGAGTCGCGGCTCAAGTTCGCCGAGTACGGCAAGGCGCGCGACCGCATGCTCGCGGCGACGCACAAGCGCCACGCGCCGTGGACGCTGGTCGACTTCAACGACCAGCGCATCGGCCGGCTGACGCTGATCCGGCACCTGCTCGACAGCCTGCCCGACCACGACGTGCCGCATCCGGCGGTCGAGTTTCCGCCGCTGCCGCACCCGCCGCTCAAGTCGCACTACAGGGCGCCGTTCGAGCCGATCCCGCCGTTCAAGCCGACGTGACGCCGGCGGCGTCAGTTCAGGATCACGAGGTCGTTCGGCAGTTCGTTGACGTTGCGCACGCCGGGCGCGAGCGGGAAGTGTTCGACGAGCACCGCGTGCACGGCGTCGACCGCGCCGGCCAGGCCGTCCTCGAAGCGACCGGCGCGAAACGCCGCCTCCATCGACGCCAGCACCCGCTGCCAGTGGCCCGGCTCGACGCGCTGCTCGACGCCGCGGTCGGCGACGATCTCGATCGCGTGTTCGGCCAGCAGCAGGTAGACCAGCACGCCGTTGTTCGCTTCGGTGTCCCAGATGCGCAGCTCGCCGAAGACGGCGAGCGCGCGCTCGCGCGGCGCCGTGTCGTGCCAGAGGTCGGCCAGCGGCAGGCCGGCTTCGAGGCACACGCGGATCTCGCCGCTGTGCTGCAGTTCGCTCGCGCGGATGCGCTCCTCGAGGCGCTGCTCGCCGTCGCGGCCGAGCACGCGGCGGGCGTCGCGGGCGTCGAACCAGCGGTGCTTCAGCAGGCGGCCTAGTCGCATCGAGTCGCCCCGCGCGTCACCAGCGCCCCGACGCGCCGCCGCCGCCGAAGCTGCCGCCGCCGCCCGAGCTGAACCCGCCGCCGCCACCGAAGCCGCCGCCACCACGGCCGCCGCTCCAGCCGCCGCCGGGCGGCCCCATTGGCGGCCAGCGGCCGCCGCGGCCGCCGCGAACCGCCGAGCCGACGCCCATCACGCCGACGAGCAGCAGCGCGAGCAGGCCGGCGGCGGCGCCGGCGAGCACGCTCGCCGTGACGACCCAGCCGACGGCGCCGGCCGCGCCGCCCGTCAGCAGCGAGCCGAGCTTGCGCCCGAAGATGCCCGTCAGCACGGCGCCGACGACCGGCACGCCGACGAAGAAGAAGATCGCGAGCGCCTCGAGGTCGACGCCGTGCGGCTCGGCGGCACGGCGCTCGGGCAGCGGCAGGTGCTCGCCCTTGATGCGCGAGATCAGCTGGTCGAGCGCCGCCGAGATGCCGCCGGCGAAGTCGCCGGCGCGAAACGCCGGCACGATCGCGCGGTCGATGATCTGCCGCGCCGCGAGGTCGGGCACCGCGCCTTCGAGCGCGCGCGCGACCTCGATGCGCACGGCGCGGTCGTTCTTCGCGACGATCACGAGCAGCCCGTCGCCGACCTCGCGGCGCCCGATCTTCCACGTGTCGGCGACGCGCCACGCGTAGGCGGCGATGTCCTCGGGCGCCGTCGTCGGCACGATCAGCACGACGATCTGCGGCCCGGCCTCGGCCTCGAACGCGGCGAGCTTGGCCTCGAGCGCGTCGCGCTGTGGCGCCGTCAGCGTCGCCGTCTGGTCGATCACGCGCGCCGT
This sequence comes from Burkholderiaceae bacterium, assembly GCA_025458585.1. Taxonomy (GTDB): domain Bacteria; phylum Pseudomonadota; class Gammaproteobacteria; order Burkholderiales; family Burkholderiaceae_C; genus Calidifontimicrobium. Next base: position 2,044 of record JALOSD010000004.1, read on the forward strand.
GAGCGCGGGCACCGCCAGCAGGTCCTGCGCCAGCGCGAGCGCGGTGGCGAGCGCCAGCAGCAGCGCGGCGAGCGCGCCCCGCGGGTTCATCGGTCGCGCTGTCTCAGCGGCTCGCCGCCGGCGCCGCCGGGCGGCTGAAGTCGACCGTCGGCGGCGCGCTGATCTGCGCCTCGTTGGCCACAGCGAAGGTCGGCTTGACGTCGTAGCCGAACACCATCGCGGTGAGGTTGGTCGGGAAGCTGCGCCGCAGCACGTTGTACTGCTGCACCGCCTGGATGTACTGGTTGCGTGCCACCGTGATGCGGTTCTCGGTGCCTTCGAGCTGCACGCGCAGGTCCTGGAACGCCTGGTTGGCGCGCAGGTTCGGGTAGTTCTCGGCCACCGCCATCAGGCGCGACAGCGCGCCGCTCAGCTCGCCTTGCGCCTGCTGGAAGCGGTTGAACGCCTCGGGGTCGTTCAGCGTCTCGGGCGTGACCTGGATCGACGTCGCCTTGGCGCGCGCCTCGATCACCTGCGTCAGCGTCGTCTGCTCGAAGTCGGCCTCGCCCTTGACGGTGGCGACGATGTTCGGGATCAGGTCGGCGCGGCGCTGGTACTGGTTCAGCACCTCCGACCAGCGGGCCTTGACCTGCTCGTCGAGCTGCTGGAACTGGTTGTAGCCGCAGCCGGACAGCGCGAGCGTGAGCAGCAGCGTGCCCAGCAGGGCGAGGCGGCGGGCGAGCGTGGGCATCGGGGTCCTCCCGGGACGGTGGCGTGACGACGTCCGCGATCGTACCCCCCGAATCGCGTCGCTGCCGGCGGCGCCGCGCGCCGGTGTCGACGGGTGGCTACAGTGGCCATGTGAGCAGCTTCGACAGTGCACTGCGCGGCGCCACGCACGTCGCCCGCGTGGCGGCCCCGGTGGCGCGGCGCGCGATCGTGGCCGGTGCCGGCGGCGCGCTCGGCAGCGCGGTGCTCGAGCGCTTCCTTGCCGACGCGGCCTTCGCCGACGTGTTGGCCGTCGTCGAGCGTACGCTGGCGCGCTCGACGCTGCGGCTGCACGGCCTGCCGCTCGCGCGCCTGCGCACCGGCGACGCGGCCGGCGCCGACACGGCGGTGATCGTGTTCGACCGCGCGCGCGGGCGCCACGGGCGCGAGGACGTGTTCCACCGCCCGGCGCCGGGCGAGCTGGCCGCACTCGCTCGCGACCTCCACGGCGCCGGCGCGCGCCACCTCGTCGTCGTGCTGCCGCACGCGCCGGCGCGGCTGCCGCACGCGTTCAAGCTCGGCCTCGCGTCGCTCGACGAGCAGGCGGTGGCCGCACTCGGCTTCGAGCACGTCGTGTTCGTGCGCTCGGCGCAGCGTCCAGGCGAAGGCGCGCGCGCTGCGTCGTGGCTGCAGCGCGTGGCCGACGGCGTGCTCGCGCAACTGCACTGGATGGTGCCGCAGCGCGAACAGCCGGTGCGCGCCGACCGGGTGGCCGCGTTCGTCGCCGCGCTCGCGCGCGCCCTACCGCGCGCGAGCCCGGGCACGCGCGTCGTGCCGCCCGAGGTGGTCTGGCAGGCGGCGCAGCCGGGCGACGTCGGCGCGCTCGTCGCGCAATGGCTGGCGGGCGCCGAGCTGGCGCCGGCACGGCTGCCGCGCCAGCGGTGGTGAGGCCGCCGCCGGCCCGATAATCGCCCGATGTTCGCCCCTCTCGCCAACGACACCTTCCTGCGCGCCTGCCGGCGCCAGCCCACGGACTACACGCCGGTGTGGCTGATGCGCCAGGCCGGCCGCTACCTGCCCGAGTACTGCGCCACGCGCGCCAAGGCCGGCAGCTTCATGGGGCTCGCGACCAACGTCGACTACGCCACCGAGGTCACGCTGCAGCCGCTCGATCGCTACGCGCTCGACGCCGCGATCCTGTTCTCCGACATCCTCACCGTGCCCGACGCGATGGGTCTGGGCCTGAGCTTCGCCCAGGGCGAGGGGCCGAAGTTCGCGCACCCGCTGCGTGACGAGGCGGCGGTGGTCAGGCTCGCGGTGCCCGACCTCGACCGCCTGCGCTACGTGTTCGACGCCGTCACGTCGATCCGCCGCGCGCTGAATGGGCGCGTGCCGCTGATCGGCTTTTCCGGCAGCCCGTGGACGCTGGCGTGCTACATGGTCGAGGGCGGCGGCAGCGACGACTACCGCCTCGTCAAGACGATGATGTACGCGCGGCCCGACCTGATGCACCGCATCCTCGCCGTCAACGCCGACGCCGTGGCGGCCTACCTGAACGCGCAGATCGACGCCGGCGCGCAGGCCGTGATGGTGTTCGACAGCTGGGGCGGCGTGCTCGCCGACGGCGCCTTCCAGCGCTTCAGCCTCGCGTACACGAAGCGCGTGCTCGCACAGCTCAAGCGCGAGCACGACGGCCAGCACATCGCGCAGATCGTGTTCACGAAGGGCGGCGGCCTGTGGCTCGAGGCGATGGCCGACCTTCGCCCCGACGTGCTCGGCGTCGACTGGACCGTCAACCTCGGCCAGGCGCGCGCGCGGGTCGGCGACCGCGTCGCATTGCAGGGCAACCTCGACCCGAACGTGCTGTTCGCGCCGCCCGAGACGATCCGCGCCGAGGTCGCGACGGTGCTCGAGAGTTTCGGCCGCCCCGAGCGCGCCGACGGTGGCGTCGACGGCCACGTCTTCAACCTCGGCCACGGCATCAGCCAATACACGCCGCCCGAGCACGTGTCGGTGCTCGTCGACGCGGTGCACGAGGTCTCGCGGCGGCTGCGCGCGCATCGCTGAGCGTTGCCGCGCGCCAGCAGTGCGGCACGGCGGGTAAGTGAGCGCTCAGGGCTTGACTTATCCCCACGGATGGTGCTGCGCTGCAGCGGCACCAAGGGGGTGCCCCGACGCCGTCAGGATTCCGCGGCTTGGCGCTAAGTGATTGATTTTGCTCATGCTGCCGCGTTGCTGCGAGATCGGGCACGGCAGCCGATTGGCAGGCGCGGCAAGCATTTAGCGCACGTGACGGCAGGTTCCCCACAAAGTTATCCACAAGTCCCGTGGACAGCCGGAAAAGCCTCGTCGAATCAGGAACTTGGCGTCGTCGCTTGAGTTTGATCCGAGCTTTCACGCGCAAGTGACACCAATGCTGGAGCGCTGAGCGTGCACCGCGTGCCCGTCGCTGTCGACACACCGCAACACAGCGGCGTGGCCGGCGTGCTCGACTACGAACACGCGCAGCCGCTCGCGCCTGGCACGCTGGTGCGCGTGCCGCTCGGCCGGCGCGAGGTGCCGGGCATCGTCTGGGTCGCCGGGCGCGGCGAGGCGGCGCCCGCCACGCCGCTGCGCCCCGTCGCCGCCGTGCTCGCGTCGCTGCCGCCGCTGGCGGCGCCCTGGCTCGAGCTGGCCGACTTCGCGGCCGCCTACTACCACCGCAGCGTCGGCGAGCTCGCGCTCGCGGCGCTTCCGCCCGAGCTGCGCAGGCTCGCCGAGCCGCAGCTCGCGCGCCGGCTCGCGCGGCTGGCGACCGTCACGGCCGCCGCCCCGGTGGCGCCGCCGGCAGCCCGCGCGCTGACGGCCGAGCAACAGGCCGCGCTCGACGCGCTGGCCGACGGCCCCCCGGTGACGACGCTGCTGCACGGCGTGACCGGCAGCGGCAAGACCGAGGTCTACCTGCAGGCGGCGGCGCGCGCGCTCGCCGCCGGCCGGCAGGTGCTCGTGCTCGTGCCCGAGATCAACCTGACGCCGCAGCTCGAGGCGCGCTTCGGCGAGCGTTTCGCCGGCCGGCGGCTCGTCGCGCTGCACAGCGGCCTCACGCCCGCGCAGCGGCTGCGCCACTGGCTCGCGGCGCACCTCGGGCTGGCCGACCTCGTGCTCGGCACGCGGCTGGCCGTGTTCGCGTCGCTGCCGCGGCTGGGCCTGATCGTCGTCGACGAGGAGCACGACCCCTCGTTCAAGCAGCAGGAGGGCGCGCGCTACTCGGCGCGCGACCTCGCCGTCTACCGCGGCCGGCTCGAGCAGGTGCCGGTGCTGCTCGGCTCGGCGACGCCCTCGCTCGAGAGCTGGCACAACGCCGAGCAGGGCCGCTACCGCCGGCTCGCGCTGACGCAGCGCATCGGCGGCGGCGCGCTACCGCGGCTGCGCGTCGTCGACATGACCGCCCAGCCGCGCGAGGAGGGCGGCGGCGAGCGCGGCGCGCTGTCGCGCCCGCTGCTCGAGGCGCTGCGCGAGCGCCTCGCGCGCGGCGAGCAGAGCCTGCTGTTCCTCAACCGCCGTGGCTACGCGCCGGTGCTGCACTGCGGCGCCTGCGGCTGGAAGAGCGGCTGCCCGCACTGCAGCGCCTGGCGCGTGTTCCACAAGCGCGACCGCACGCTGCGCTGCCACCACTGCGGCTTCACCGAGCGCGTGCCGCGCGCCTGCCCCGACTGCGGCAACCAGGACATCGCGCCGATCGGCCGCGGCACCGAAAAGCTCGAAGAGCAGATCGCGGCGCTGCTGCCCGACGCGCGCGTCGCGCGCATCGACGCCGACACGACGCGCGCGAAGGGCGCGCTCGAGGCGCAGCTCGCCGCCGTGCACGCCGGCGAGGTCGACGTGCTGGTGGGCACGCAGATGGTGGCCAAGGGCCACGACTTTCGCCGCATCACGCTGGTGGCGGCGGTGAACCCCGACGCCGCGCTGTTCGCGAGCGACTTCCGCGCCGCCGAGCGCCTGTTCGCGCTGCTGATGCAGGCCGGCGGGCGCGCCGGGCGCGATGCCGAGCACGCCGAGCGCAGCGAGCTGTGGGTGCAGACCTGGCATCCGCGTCACCCGCTGGTGGCGGCGCTCGCGCGCCACGACTACGCCGCCTTCGCGGCGTCGCAGCTCGCCGAGCGCGCGGGCGCCGGCCTGCCGCCGTTCACGCACCTCGCGCTGCTGCGCGCCGAGGCGCGCACCGTCGAGGCGGCCACCGGCTTCCTGCGCGACGCCGCCGCGCTCGCGCGCGCGCTGCCCGAGGTGGCCGGCGTCACGATCTACGCGCCGGTGCCGCCGCCGGTGTCGCGCGTGGCCGACGTCGAGCGCCTGCAGATGCTGCTCGAGTCGCCGTCGCGCGCCGCGCTGCAGAAGCTGCTCGCGCAGGCGCTGCCGCAGCTGCACGCGCTGCGCGCGGCGCACAAGGGGCTGATCCGCTGGGCGGTCGACGTCGACCCGCTGGCGATCTGAACGCGGCGGGCGCCGACAATCGGCACCCGTGCCGACCCCCGCGACGACGATGACCGACACCTTCGAGCAGGCCCGCAGCCACTTCGTCGACGGCGTGCAGGCGTTCGAGGCCGGCCGCCTCGCCGACGCCGAGCGCGCGTTCGCGGCCTCGCTCGCGCTCGTGCCCGGGCGGCCATCGACGCTGACGAACCTCGGCGCGGTGCGCCTGCGCCTCGGCCGGCCCGGCGAGGCGCTGGCCGACCTCGACGCTGCGCTCGCCGTCGAGCCCGACAACGTCGACGCGTTGGCGCAGCGCGCCGACGCGCTGGCGCGCCTCGGCCGCCACACCGAGGCGCTCGCGGGCTTCGAGCGCGTGCTCGCGCTCGACCCGGACCATGCCGCAACGGCGCTGCACCGCGCCGCACTGCTCGGCCTGCTCGGCCGCCACGCCGAGGCGCTCGCCGCGTTCGACCGCCTGGTGCAGCAGCGCCCGCGCGACGTGCCGCCGTGGATCGCGCGCGGCCAGTCGCTGCACGCGATGGGGCGGCCGGCCGACGCCGTCGCGTCGTACGACCGCGCGCTCGCGCTCGACGCCGGTGCGGTGCGTGCGTGGACGCTGCGCGGCGACGCGCTGCGCGACGCCGGGCGGCCCGCCGAGGCCGCGGCGTCGTACGAGCAGGCGATCGCCCACGGCGGCGAGCCGCAGCTGCACCGCTACCTGCTCGCCTCGCTCGACGGCGCGGCCGGCGCTGCCGCCGCGCCCCCGCCGCGCAGCCCCGACGCCTACGTGCGGCTGCTCTTCGACGGCTACGCGCAGGACTTCGACCGCCACCTCGTGCAGGTGCTGCGCTACGAGGCGCACGAGCGCGTCGCGCGCCTGCTCACGCGCTCGGGGCGCTGGTTCGACGCCGTGCTCGACCTCGGCTGCGGCACCGGGCTGCTCGGCCCGCTGCTCAAGCACGTCGCCGGGCGCATCGACGGCGTCGACCTGTCGCCGCCGATGCTCGCGAAGGCGCGCACGCTCGGCGTCTACGACCGGCTCGACGAGGCCGAGCTCGTCGAGTACCTGCAGCGCACCGAGCGCCGCTACGACGCCGTCGTCGCCGCCGACGTGTTCATCTACGTCGGCGACCTCGAGCCGGTGTTCGCCGGCGTCGCGCGCGTGCTGGCGCCGGGCGGGCACTTCACGTTCTCGCTCGAGCGCGCCGACGACGCGCACGACTACGTGCTGTTGCCCAGCCGCCGCTACGCCCAGAGCGAGCGTTGGGTGCGCGAGCTCGCGGCGCGCCACGGCCTCGACGTGCTGGCCGTCGAGCCCGGGCCGATCCGCGACGACCAGCGGCACACGGTGCACGGGCTGTACGTCGACCTGCAGCGCCGGGACTGACGCGTTGGTACGCTCGTGCGCACGGGGCCCGTCGTCGTCCCGGCGGACGGGTGAACGCCACCCGTGCGCAGCCGCGCGCGGCCCGGGCTCGTCCGCGGGTCGATCGGCCCGCCCGGCCGCGGCGGCTCAGCGGGCCTCGGTCACACCGAGGCGCGGCGCGAAGTCGGTGTTGCGCATCTGCAGGTAGTCGTCGGTGGTGAAGCCGTCGTGATCGTGCGCGAGCATCATCATCTCCTCGAAGATCTCGGGGAACGCGCTCGTCGGGTAGATCTCGACGTGTTCGGTCCGCGCGGTCGGCGTCCAGGGCCGACCGGCCTTTGCCGGCAAGGCCACGCCGGCCTCGACGACGACGCAGTACTCGCCGGCGTGGAACAGGTCCTGGGGCGAGTGGTACTCGCTCACCTCGACGCCGTCGATGACCAGGACTTCGTAGTCGTCGACCTTCTTGACGCTGTCGACCTTGCGGACGGTGACGAGCTTGCGCATGACGCGACTCCGGCGGGTGTTGCAACCTTCGCATGCTAGCGAAACCGCGCCAGGGCGCTGGCCGGCGGGCTCGACCCCGCCGCTACTCGTGCCGCAACGCCTCGATCGGGTCGAGACGCGCCGCACGCCGCGCCGGGAAGTAGCCGAAGACGACGCCGATCAGCGCGGCGAAGGCGAAGCTCGCGGCGTTGATCGCAGGGTCGAACAGATACGGCACGTTCATCAGCTGCGTGATCGCGATCGACGCTGCGGTGGCGAGCACGATGCCGATCACGCCGCCAAGCGCAGCGAGCACGACGGCCTCGATCAGGAACTGCAGCAGCACCTCGTGGCCGAGCGCGCCGATCGCCAGCCGGATGCCGATCTCGCGCGTGCGCTCGGTCACGCTCACGAGCATGATGTTCATGATGCCGATGCCGCCCACGAGCAGGCTCACCGCGGCCACCGCGCCGAGCAGCGTCGTCATCACCGCCGTCGTGCTCGACAGCGTCTGCGCGAGTTGCGCGGTGTCGAGCACGTTGAAGTTGTTCTCGTCGGTCTCGGCGAGCTTGCGCCGCTCGCGCAGCAGCCGCGTCAGGTCGGCCTTGACGCGATCGGCGTCGGCGCCGTCCTCCATCGACACGAGGATCGTGCCGACGTTGACGTTGCCGCTCAGCCGCCGGTGGACGGTCGCGATCGGCATCACGACGACGTCGTCCTGGTCGGCGCCGAAGGCCGCCTGCCCCTTGCTCGCGAGCAGGCCGACGACTTCGCAGCTGATCTGGCGCAGCCGCAGCCGCGAGCCGATCGGGTCGGCGGCGCCGAACAGCTCGCGCCGCACGGTGGCGCCGATCACGCACACCGACGCGCCGGCGCGCTCCTCGGCCGGCTCGAACATGCGGCCGTCGGCGAGCGTCCAGTTGTTGGTCTCGAAGTAGGCGTTCGTCGTGCCGTGGACGACGGTCGACCAGTTGCGCGCGCCGTAGACGGCGACGGCGCCGGTCGAGGTCTGCGGCGCGACGGCGCGCAAGCCGCCGACCTGCATCGCGATCGCGTCGGCGTCGGCGACGCGAAACGGCGGCGAGCCGGCGGCGTCGCGCCCGGGGCCGAGGCGCTGGCCGGGGCGGATCTGCAGCAGGTTCGTGCCCAGGCTCGTGATCTGGTCCTGCACCGCCTGCGTCGCGCCGTTGCCCACCGTCACCATCGTGATCACGGCCGCGACGCCGATCACGATGCCGAGGATCGTCAGGAACGAGCGCAGCAGGTTGCGCCGGATCTCGCGCAGCGCGAGCAGCAGCGTGTTCAGCCACATGGCTCGGGCGCCGCCGTGGCGCGGTGGTTGACGGCGTCGCTCGCGACGCGGCCGTCGACGAAGCGCACGACGCGGCGCGCGTAGGCGGCCATCTCGGGCTCGTGGGTGACCATCAGCACCGTGATGCCGCGCTCGCGGTTCAGCGCGGCGAGCAGCTCCATGATCTCGCGCCCGCGCTGCGTGTCGAGGTTGCCGGTGGGCTCGTCGGCGAGCAGCACGGTAGGCCTCGTGACGAGCGCGCGCGCGATCGCGACGCGCTGCTGCTGCCCGCCCGAGAGCTCGGCCGGCGTGTGGTGCTCCCAGCCCGCGAGCCCCACCTCGGCGAGCGCCGCGCGCGCGGCGGCGTGGCGCGCGGCGGCGCCCTCGCCGCGGTACAGCAGCGGCAGCTCGACGTTCTCCTGCGCGCTCGTGCGCGGCAGCAGGTTGAAGCCCTGGAACACGAAGCCGAGGTGGCGCCGGCGCAGCAGCGCGCGCTGGTCGCGGTCGAGCCGATGCACCGGCACGCCGCGGAAGAGGTACGAGCCGGTGGTCGGCACGTCCAGGCAGCCGAGGATGTTCATGGCGGTCGACTTGCCCGAGCCGCTCGGCCCCATGATCGCGACGAAGTCGCCCCCGTCGATGGCGAGGTCGACGCCGCGCAGCGCCTGGAACGCGGCGGTGCCGCGGCCGTAGACCTTCGTGACGCCGCGCAGCTCGATCAGCGGCCGGCCGGGGGTGTCGTCCATCGTGGCCGCGCGTCACTTCCTCGCCGCGCCGAGCTGGTCGACGATCACCGCCATCCCCGGCTGCAGCTCGCCGCTCGTCACCTCGGTGAGGCGGCCGTCGCTCGCGCCCGGGCTCACTGGCACCGCCACCGGCTCGCCGTCGCGCAGCACCCAGACCTGTCGCACGCGCGAGGTGTCGGTGCCCGCGCGCCGCGGCTGCCCCGACGCGGGCGGGCGCGGCATCAGCCGCGTCGCGAGGCTCGCATCGGGGGCCTGCGGCTGCATCGCGCTCGGGGTGAACCGCAGCGCCGCGTTCGGCACCAGCAGCACGTCGGCGCGCTCGATCGTCGTGATCGTCGCCGTCGCCGTCATGCCCGGGCGCAGGCTCAGGTCCTCGTTCGGCACGTTCAGGTCGGCGAGGTAGGTGACGACGTTGTCCTTGACCGTCGAGCCGAAGGCGATGCGCCCGATCGTCGCCGGGTAGCGGCGGTTCGGATGCGCGCTCACGGTGAAGGTCGCCTTCTGTCCCTCGCGCACCTGGCCGACGTCGGCCTCGTCGACGTTGACCTGCAGCGTCATCTGCGTCAGGTCCTCGGCGAGGCTGAACAGAGTCACCGCCTGCAGCGACGCCGCCACCGCGTTGCCCGGGTCGACGTTGCGCGCGAGCACGACGCCGTCGATCGGCGAGCGGATCGACGCCTTGCGCAGGTTCGTCTCGGCCGAGCTGAGTGCAGCCTGCGCCTCCGCGACCGTGGCCTTCGCGCTCGCCCCGTCGGCGTCGGCGCGCGCGGACGCGGCCTGTGCGGCCGAGAGCTCGCTCTGCGACGGCACCTGGCCGCCGGACAGCCGCTGCACCTCGAGCAGGCGCGCGAGGTTCTCGCGCGCTTCGCCGCGCGTGGCCTGCGCCTGCAGCACGCGCGCCTGCGCTGCGGCGAGCGACGCCCGCGCGCCGGTGACCTGGTCGCGCAGGCGCGCGGTGTCGAGCTCGGCGAGCACCTGGCCGCGCCGCACGCGGTCGTTGACGTCGACGTGAACCTGCACGACGGTGCCCGACAGTTCGCTGCCGACCGCGACCTGGTTCGTCGGCTGCAGCGTGCCGTTGGCGGTGACGGTCACCGTCAGCGCGCCGCGCGTGGCCGGCTGCGTCTCGTAGCGCGGCGCGGCCGCCGCCTCGCGCCGGCCGGCCCACCACCAGGCGGCGGCCAGGGCGGCCAGCAGCAGCACCAGCGCGACCCACGGCGCCGGGCGGCGCCACCAGGCGCGCTGCCGCGCGCCGGTGCCGAGCAGATCGTCGAAGGCCTGGTCGTCGGGGCTGTTCATCGTGTCGTCGTCGAGGAGGTGGCGAGGCGCTCACCGTCGGGGGACCAGCCGCCGCCGAGCGCCTTGTACAGCCGCACGTGCTGGGCGACGACCTCGGTCGCCGTCGCCGTCGCGGCGTCTTCGAGCGCGAGCAGCGTGCGCTGCGTCTGCAGCACGGCCTGGAAGTCGATCAGCCCGCTGCGGTAGCGGAAGTCGGCGAGCTGAGCGGCGCGGCGCGCCGACTCGGCGGCGGCCTGCTGGCCGGCGAGCTGCTCGCGCGCGGCGCGCAGCGACACGAGTGCCGCCTCGACCTCCTGCAGCGCCGCGAGCACGGTCGCGCGATAGGCCGCGTGCGCCTCGTCGAGGCCCGCCTCCTGCGTGCGCACCTGCGCCTCGATGCGCCCGCCGTCGAACACCGGCACCGCGACGCTGGCGGCGATCGACGCCACGCCGGCACCGCTGCCGAGCGCCGACAGCGTGAGCGCGCTCAGCCCGATCGAGCCGCCGAGCGACAGGCTCGGCAGGCGCTGCGCGTCGGCCTGCTCGATGCGCGCGCGCGCGGCATGCACGCGCGCCTCGGCGGAGGCAATGTCGGGGCGCTGGCGCAGCACGTCGGCGGGGAACGCGAGCGCGAGGTCGGCCGGCGCGGCCGGCAGCGGCGTCGGCGGCGCCAGGCGCGACTGCAGCGCACCCGGCGGCTGGCCGGTGAGCACCGCGATCGCGTCGATCGTGCGCACGATCGCGCCTTCGAGCACCGGCACCTGCGCGCGCGTCTGTTCGACCGCGGTGCGCGCCTGCTCGACGTCGAGCTGCGTCACGAGCCCGGCCTGCGCGCGCCACTGCGTGATCTGCAGCGTCTGCCGCTGGCTCTCGAGGTTCGCGAGGCCGGTCGCGAGTCGCGCCTGCGTGCCGCGCAGCTCGAGGTAGGCGAGCGCGACCTCGGCGGCGACCTGCACCTGCGTGCCGGCAAGCGTCGCCGCGCTCGCGCGCAGGTCGGCCTCGGCCGCGTCGACGCCGGCACGCGTGCCGCCCCAGAGGTCGGGCTCCCAGCGCGCGTCGAGGCCCGCGGTGACGGCGCGGCTCGACGGCAGACCTTCGCGCGCGCTGGCCTGCCCGCCGGCGCTGGCGGCCATGCCAGGCTGCAGTGCCGACGCCGCGAGGTCGCGCTGCGCACGCGCCGCACGCAGCCGCGCCTGCGCCGCGGCGACGCTGGTGTTCAGGCGCAGCGCCTCGCCGACGAGCGCCGCGAGCTCGGCGTCCCCGAAGCGCTGCCACCAGTAGGCGAGCGCGTCGGGCTCGACGGCGGCGGCACTCGACGTCCACTGCGCCGGCACCGGCACGGCGGGCCGCTCGCTCGGCTGCTGGTACGACGCGCAGCCGGCGAGCAGCGCGGCGAGCGCCACGGCCGTCGCGACAGGCCTCGTGCGCCCCGCGGCGCGCACGGCTGCAGCGCGGGCCACGAAGCTGCGGCGCCCGGCGCCGATCGACCGTTTCTGCAACGTCACGGGGCGCATCTTGCCGCAAGGTCGTGTCCCAACCTCGCGGCCTGTGTCAAGCAACGTGAAGCGGCTGCGTGCTGCGGGCTACTGGAACGCGACTTCGGCGAAGCTGCGCAGCTTCCTGCTGTGCAGTGCCTCGAGCCGCTGGCGGCGCAGGATGTCGAGCGCACGCATGCCGATGCGCAGGTGCTGGTCGACGCGCTCGCGGTAGAACTGGTTCGCCATGCCGGGCAGCTTGATCTCGCCGTGCAGCGGTTTGTCGGACACGCACAGCAAGGTGCCGTACGGCACGCGGAAGCGAAAGCCGTTGGCGGCGATCGTCGCGCTTTCCATGTCGAGCGCCACCGCGCGGCTCTGGCTGAAGCGGCGCTCGGGTCCGGGGTGCGGCAGCAGCTCCCAGTTGCGGTTGTCGGTGCTCGCGACGGTGCCGGTGCGCAGGAACTTCTTCAGCTCCCAGCCGCGCAGCTGGGTGACGTCGGCCACCGCCTGCTCGAGCGCGATCTGGATCTCGGCCAGCGCCGGGATCGGCACCCACAGCGGCAACTCCTCGTCGAGCACGTGGTCCTCGCGCACGTAGCCGTGGGCGAGCACGTAGTCGCCGAGCTGCTGCGTGTTGCGCAGACCCGCGCAGTGGCCGAGCATGATCCACGCGTGCGGGCGCAGCACGGCGATGTGGTCGGTGATCGTCTTCGCGTTCGCCGGCCCGACGCCGATGTTGACCATCGTGATGCCGCTGCCGTCGCGGCGCACGAGGTGGTACGCCGGCATCTGCGGCAGGCGCGGCGGCGGCGCGCCGGCGTCGTCGCCGGGCTCGGCGGCCAGGCCCGCGCGGCGCGTGACGACGTTGCCCGGCTCGACGAAGGCGACGTAGTCGTCGTCGGCGAGCGCGGTGCCCATCAGCGCGTGGCCGAGGCGCACGAACTCGTCGACGTAGAACTGGTAGTTCGTGAACAGCACGAAGTTCTGGAAGTGGTCGGCCAGCGTGCCGGTGTAGTGGCGCAGCCGGTGCAGCGAGTAGTCGACGCGCGGCGCCGTGAACAGCGCCAGCGGCAGCGCCTCGCCGGGGCGCGGCTCGTGCGTGCCGTTGGCGATGCCGTCGTCCATCGCCGCGAGGTCGGGCAGGTCGAACAGGTCGCGCAGGCGCTGTCGCCGCTCGGCGTCGAGCTGGCCTTCGAAGGTTTCGTCGGCAGCGAGCGCGAAGTGCACCGGGATCGGCTGCGACGAGGTGCCGATCTCGACCGGCACGCCGTGGTTGCGCAGCAGCAGCTCGAACTGCTCGCGGTAGTAGCGCGCGTAGAGGTCGGGGCGCGTCAGCGTCGTCTCGTAGGTTCCGCGGCCGGCGACGAAACCGTAGGCCAGCCGCGAGTCGGCGCGCGCGAGCGTCGGCGTCGTCACGCGCACGAACGGGTAGCAGGCGCGCACCGGCTGCGCCGGTGCGTCGCCGGCGACGTAGCGCTGCAGCGCTTCGCGCAGGTGCTGCACGCCGGCGTCGTAGATCGCGCGGGCGCGCTCCAGCGCGGCGTCGGCGTCGTCGAAGTTCGCCGGGGCGGTGAACGGGGGGGTCAACAGCATCAGGCAAGCATCGGCATCGACGCCAGGATTGTCGCTGGCGCACGCGTGCGCCGCGAGCGCCATGCTCAATCGACGGCGTCGCTGTGTCGAAACTGCACGCACTGGTCGTGCTTCGTCCAAGCTGCCTTCGCGCATTGCAGCTGCATGCACTGGTACAGCGCGAACCCGCTACGTTCGCCACAGGCCTGCCGAGGATCGGTCGACGCGGGCCGCGCGGCGACGGTCGTGGGCGGCCTGGCGGCCGGGCGCGGGGGTGGTCGAGTGACGACGCCCGACGCCGGGGCGGCCGTCGGAGGCGCGACGCTCGGCAGGGCGTCGCTCGTCGGCGCGGGTGTCGGGGCCTCGGCCGCGTCCCGCCTGACGATCGATGGGGCATCGTCTTGGGCCGCCACGAGCGGCGCAGGCGGCGGGGCGGCGCTGCGGTCCCACCACCAGGCGCCGGCGCCGACCGATGCGGTCAGGGCCAGTCCGGCCCACCATGCCACGCGCCCGCCGGCTGCTGTGGACGAAGAGTTCGTCGGTCCGACGGCGACCACAACCTCCTGCACCGGCTCGGGTTCGACGCCTGCCCGCGTCGTCCGCTCGGGCCCGATCGATGCGGGCTCGCCGGCCGCTTCCTCGGCCGTGTCGATCGGGTCGCCGAAGCCCAGCCGCACGATGGACGTCGGCCCACGAAGGACCGCCTCGGTGTCACGTTCGATCGCGCTCGCGGTTTCGGTCTCGGTGACAGGGTCCGAAGGAGCGCAGTTCCCGCTGACTTCGTGGTCGTCATCCTCCCTTGCCGCGGCGCGGCGTGCGGCGACGGCCGGCAAGCCGTCCAGGTCCTTCCCGCTCAGCCAGTCCCTGAACTCGGACACGGTCTGCGGTCGATGCCGTGGCTCGCCTGCAAGGCAGGTATCGAGCGCGTCGAAAGCCTTCTTCAGGCCAGGCGGGATGGGCAGGCTGCCGTGCAGGCGCTGCCAGCAATGCGCCAGGGGTTCGAATCGGGTCGAGGCGCGCCCCGGTGCCGGCGTGGCCGGCAGTTCGCCGCTGATGCCGTAGTGCAGGGTGACCGCGAGTGCATACAGGTCGCTCGCCGGCCCCGGTGGACCAGTCGCCACTGGCCACGAGGGTCCAGTCGGCACCTGATGGGACAGTGCCGTGGACGTCGCGTTCGTTGCAGGGCCACCGACGAGTGACTTGCGAACGGCCTCGAAGTCGAGCAACAGCGGGCGCTCCCCTGGCCGCAGCAGGATGTTGGCCGGCGTCACCGAACCGTGCGTGCAGTGCGCAGCATGAAGCACCGACAACGCCCCGAGCAACCCTTCGAGCCAGATCGTGAAGTCCTCGACCGCCGGGGGGGCGCCTAGTGCGTTGCGGTACTGGAGCAGCGTCGGCCCCGGTGCGAACCGCATCACGCGATAGGCAGTGCCCTTGGCCTCGAACAGGTGCAGCACGCGCACAAGCGACGGGTGGTCGACCCGCGCCAACGACAGGGCCTCGTTGACGAAGGCCGTACGCCCGAGTTCGAAGCGTTCGCGATGGGCCTGCGCGATTGGCGTGACCCAGCCGTTCGCGTTGCGAAGCGCCAAGGCCTCGGGCAGGTACTCCTTGATGGCGACCACCTGCCGGGCCGCAGGGTCGTAGGCGCGATAGACGGCAGCGAAGGCACTCAGCGCGATGACACACTCGATCTCATAGTGCTCGAGCCGCGCCAGCGCGGCAAGAGCTCGCCCAGCCTTCGTCGGCGAGCCCGCGATCGGGGCTATGCGCAGGGTCATCTGCGACCATGCTACCGGTGTGTGGACGCACCGGTAAGGGGGTCGCGCCCGCGGGCGCGGCCCCCAGGCGACACAATGCAGTCGATGGTGGCCGCGACGACTCGAATCCTTGCCGTTTGCGTGGCTTGGCTGTTGTCGGCCTGCACCACCGAGCCGCCTCGCCCCGAGCCCGTCGAGGAGCCGGCCGAACCCGTGGTGGTCACGCCGCAGTCGCGCGAGGCCAAGCCGCTGCAGCTTGCCGATGCGAAGGACCGTTGCGCGTCCATCGTGCAGAAGGCACCGCCCGTCATGCAGCTCGCACGCGCCGAGTTCGTCGACGCGGGGACGGTCTATCCGGTCGCAGGGGCCAGGGCAGGCCTCGACGTCGATGCGTTGCCCGAGCACTGCCGGGTCGAGGGCACTATCGCCGCCCCCGCGGCCGATGCGACACCCGCCATCGTCTTCGGAATGCGCCTGCCGTCGCGGTGGAACGGCCGCTTCTTCAGCCAGGGCACTTCGGACGCTCCGTACGACGTGGCCTTCGCGATCGGGCGCACTACCGGCGCCGCGGGGCTCGAGGACAATGCCTTGTCGCGCGGCTTCGCCGTGCTGTCGAGCGACGCCTGGCGTGCCGCAAGGGCGTCGTCCGACCGTCCGTCGCAGGTTCATGCCGAGGCCGCGAGTGCGCTGGAATCCGCCGCGCTCGCGGCGAAGGCGCTGATCGAGGCCTACTATGGCAAGCCACCCGACCGCAGCTATTTCGTCGGCTGCGCCGAGGGCGGTCGCGAAGGCCTGATCCATGCACAGCGTTGGCCGTCGATGTTCGATGGCATCGTGGCCGTCGCGCCGGTGCTTCGCCCCGCCGACGCCGCGTTGGCGGCGTCCTGGTCATTGCGGCGGTTCGTCGCCGTGGCCCCCCGCGCGCGCAATCGGCAGCCCGTGCTGTCGCGCGCCTTCAGCATCGAGGAGCTCTTCGTTGTCGCACAGGCGATCCTGAAGCAATGCGACGCGCTCGACGGTGCCGAAGACGGCTTCGTGATGGACATGGCTGGATGCCAGTTCAACGCCGACGAACTGCGGTGCAGCCGCAGCCGGGCCAAGCAGTGCCTGAGCCAGGACAAGGTCACGGCGCTGCGCGAGGCGATGGCCGGCCCCAGAGACGCCGCCGGCCATGCCTTGTACGCGGCCTGGCCTTGGGACCCCGGCTTGGCGGCGCCGGCCTGGCGGGCCTGGATGCTCGGCCAGGCGGGCCCGGGAAGTGCTGCCGACGCACGCCACCTGAACCGTTCGGCGTCGGCGCTCGGCGCCGAGTTCGCAAGCCCGCCGGATGCGAAGCTGCACGCGCTGAACTTCGATTTCCGACGGGACCTGCCGCGCCTGCGGGCCGCTCGGGATGCCGACGCCGCCTTCTTCGCCGCACCGCTGGAGGCCTTCGGCGGGCTCGGGGGGCGGCTGCTGCTGGTGCACGGTGCGGCGGACCCGGTGGTGTCGGCATGGGACACGGTGGCTTACCAGCGCCAGTTGAACGCGGCGCCCGGTGGCTCCGACATCGCGCGCACGTTCATCGTGCCCGGCATGAACCATTGCGCCGGCGGTCCGTCGACCGACCGCTTCGACGCCCTGACGGCCGTGGTCGACTGGGTCGAGCGCGACCTGGCACCACAGCGCATCGAGGCGCGCGGTTCGGGCGTGTTGCGCGACGAGAGCCGCCCGCTTTGTCCGTGGCCGGCGGTGGCGAGGTATCTCGGTTCTGGCAGCCCGCACGCGAGCACGAGCTACGAGTGCCGATGAGGGCGCGTCACCGAAAGCTTCAGTCGGAGGACGACGCCATCGCCTGCCGTACGGGGTGAGACTCGTCGCGACGAACGACAGCGGCGCCCACCGGTGACCCGTCATCGGCTGGCGCCGCTGTCGACCAGGCCTGCAGCGCGCGCAGCAGCGTGCGCTTCTTCGTCTGGTGCGCCTGCATGCGGCGCAGGATGTCGTCGAGCGCGGCGATCGCCTCGACGATGTGCGGGCCCTTGTTCAGCATCACGCACTCGGCGCGCACGCCCATCGCGGCGTCGGTGATCTCGGCGCGCGACGGCTGGCCGCCCTTGGCGAGACCCTCGAGCACCTGCGTGGCCCAGATCACCGGCAGGTGCGCGGCCTCGGCGGCCCACAGGATCTCCTCCTGCACTTCGGCCAGGCGCTCCCAGCCGCATTCGACGGCGAGGTCGCCGCGCGCGATCATCACGCCGGCGGCGGGCTGGGCCATCGCGGTGAGCAGCAGCTCGGGCAGGTGCTCGAAGCCGCGGCGCGTCTCGATCTTCAGCACCACCGCGCGGTCGGCCGCACCGCGCTCGGCGAGTGCGGCGCGCAGCGCCTCGACGTCGTTCGCGCACTGCGCGAACGACAGCGCGACGATGTCGGCGAACGGCAGCACGACGCCGAGATCGCTGCGGTCCTTCGCCGTCAGCGCCGGCAGGCTCAGGCGGCTGTCGGGCAGGTTGATCCCCTTGTCGGCGCGCAGCAGCGCGCCGCCCTCGCGCGTGCGCGTGACGAGCAGGTCGAAGCCATCACCGTCGGCGCGTTCGATCACGCCGCCGATGCGCCCGTCGTCGAACCAGACGCGCTCGCCGGCGCGCACCTGCGCGAACACCTCGGGCAGCGTGCAGCCGACGACGAGCGCGCGCGCAGGCGGGCGCCGACGTCGAGCGTGATCGCGCCCGGCAGTTGCGGCAGCGGCCCGAGCCCGGTCGTGTGCACGCCGCCGCGCCGGCCGACATGCAGCAGCCGCACGCCGGGGGCGAGGTACGTCGTGTGCGTCGACTCGGCGAGCACGACGGCGCCGTCGCGGTGGGCAACGGTCCAGTGGCGGTCGGCGCCGCGCGCGTCGACGAGGTCGATCGCGTCGCCCTCGCGCAGCGCGGCCCACCAGTCGGCGTCGACCCGCACCTGCGGCACGTCGGCGGTCGCGAGCGCCGACGCGACGGCGGGTTCGGCGTCGGGCACGAGGGCGACGCGCGCCGGGGCGAGCACGCGGCCGAGGCGGTCGCGCTGCGGGCGCAGCTTCAGCACCGCCGGCCCGGGCGGCAGCGGCCCGGTGCGCAGCTTCGGCCCGGCGAGGTCGAACGCGATGCGCACCGTGCGGCCGCAGGCCGCGGCGGCGGCGCGCACGTGGCGCGCCATCGCCAGCCAGTCGGCCGGCTCGCCGTGCGCGCCGTTGATGCGCGCGACGTCCATCCCGGCGCCGACGAGCCGCTCGACGAGCGTCGCGTCGTGTGCCGCCTCGTCGGGCAGCGTGACCATGACGCGCACGTCGCGCCCGGGCGGCGGCGCGCCGAACAGCGCCTCGGCGTTGCGCGCGAGCCGTGCGCTACCGTGCCGGATGCCCACCGGCGGCGTCGACGGCGTCCAGGCCTCGCCGCACAGCCGGCGCAGCACCGCGAGCACGCGCTCCAGCGTGGCGAGCACGTGCGCCTCGGAGCGGCCGAGCGACGACAGGCCGATGTGCGCGAGCGCCTCCTGCAGCTCGCGCAGGTCGACGCGGCGCAGCGCCAGGTAGTGCGCGAGGTTGCGCGCGCTCTCGCGGTGCGCGGGGGCGACGCGGGCGAGCGGCGCGGCGAGGCGTGCCTCCTCCGCGAGCGACGACGCGCGCAGGCGGTCGAGCGCGCCGATCAACGCGCGCAGCGTCTCGGGCCGCCACAGGTCGCGCGCGCCGCCATCCATGAGCGCACTGTCGCCGCCGACCGTGACAGCGGCGTGACGGCGCCGGGTGACCGCTCAGCCTTCGCGCACCGGCAGCCCGTGCAGCCGCCACATGCCGATGCCGCCCTGCAGGTTCGACACCTTCGTGTGGCCGTGGTGGACGAGGAACTGCATCGCCTGGAAGCTGCGACCGCCGCTCGCGCAGGCCAGGATCAGCTCGCGGTCGCGCGGCAGCTCGTGGTGCCGCTTCGCGAACTCCGACAGCGGCACGTTGACGACGTTGGCGGCGTCGAATCCCACGCGCGACACCTCGCCACGCTCGCGCACGTCGATCATCAGGGCGCCCTGGTTCAGGTGCTCGAGGGCGGAGGCGGGGTCGATCTGGCGCAGGCCGTGCATGGTCGGATCCTCTGGGTGGCGTCGCGGGTGGGCGACGGCCGGATGCATGAGCGTTCAATCATGCAGCAATGCGGCCGCCAATGCAAAGCGCGCCTCGGCTTGACGTGGATCAAACGATCGCCCGAAACGGCGCGGACAATACCCATGTACGTATAAGCCCGCGGCGTGGTCGGATCTCCAATGTAGACGCTGTGGACCTTCGAAGGAGATGACCGTGGATCACCCGACGAACCCCGGGCCCGGCGCGATCGACGTTTCGCGTCGGCGCTGGCTGCGAGGCCTGAGTGCGGCGACGCTGGCCGCCGGCGGCGGCGTCGCCGTCGCGCCGAAGGCGCGCGCGCAGACGACGAAGACGAAGGCGCACATCGTGATCGCGGGCAGCGGCCTCGGCGGCATCGCGGTCGCCAACCGGCTGTCGCGCATGCTCGACGGCGCCCGCATCACGATCGTCGACGCGAAGCAGGAACACAACTACCAGCCGGGCTACACGCTGGTGGCCACCGGCATCTGGCCGGTCGAGAAGGTGCGCGACCGCAACGCCGACTACCTGCCCGCCGGCGTCGAGTGGGTGCAGGAGATGGTCGCCGAGTTCGACCCCGAGGCCAACGCCGTCGTCACGACGGGCGGCAAGCGCATCGCCTACGACTACCTCGTCGTCGCCACCGGTCTGCACCTCGACTATGCCCAGATCGAGGGCATGGACGTGGCCGCGATCGGGACCCACGGCCTGGGCAGCGTGTACGCGAGCCCGCAGTCGGCGCTGGCCACCTGGCGGGCGATGGACGCGTTCCGCCAGCAGGGCGGCCACGCGGTGATGACGCTGCCCGCCGGCCCGCTGAAGTGCGCCGGCGCGCCGCTGAAGATGACGTTCCTGGTCGCCGACCGTCTGCGCCAGGCGGGCACGCTGGGCAAGTCGCACGTCGACTTCTTCACCGGCCTGCCGACCGACACCGTGTTCGGCGTCAAGGTCGTCAACGACAACGTGATCGAGCGCTGGGACGCGATGGGCGTCGAGCGCCACCACCTGAACAAGCTGGTCGCGGTGGACATCGGCGCACGCCAGGCCACCTTCGCGACCCCCGAGGGCGAGAGGACCGAGGTCGGCTACGACTTCCTGCACGTCGTGCCGCCGATGCGCGCGACCGATGCGGTGAAGAAAAGCGCCCTCGCCTGGAAGGAGGGCCCGATGGCGCCGGGCGGCTGGCTCGAGGTCGACAAGGTCACGCTGCGCCACCAGCGCTACCCGAACGTGTTCGGCGTCGGCGACATCAACGGCACGCCGCGCGGCAAGACGGCGGCCACGGTGAAGAAGAGCGCGCCGATCGTCGCCCACAACCTCGTCGAGGTGATCGCCGGGCGCGAGCCCGACGACAAGTTCGACGGCTACACCTCGTGCCCGCTGATCGTGCGCGAGGGCTCGGCGATGCTCATCGAGTTTGACTACGACGGCAAGCTCACGCCGTCGCTGCCGATGATCGAGCCGCTGCAGGAGAGCTACATGGCCTGGCTGATGAAGTACCGCATGCTCAAGCCCGCGTACGTCGCGGTGCTCAAGGGCCGGGTCTGACGACGGGGAGTGCGCGATGTACGAGATCTGGCTGACGCTGAACATCGTCTGGGAACTGATGCTCGACGCCTGGCCGCTGGTGCTCGCCGCGGCGCTGGCGTGGGTCGTGCTGATGGGCCTCGCCCTGGCCAAGGGCGGCGGCTGGGGCGCGGCGCTCAAACCCGCGCTGCTCGCCGCGGTGGTCGTCGGCGTGGTCGCGGTGTTCGCGGTGCCGGCGCTGACGAAGTCGTCGCTCGCCGAGCTGACGTACTGGGTCGACTGGGCGAACGTGATCGGCATCGGCGCGGCGGTCGGCGCGGTCGCCGCCGCCTTCGTCTGGCCGCTCGGCGCGCTCATGCGTGCGCGACGCCATGGCTGAAGCGCGAGCCACCGGCGCGGTGCCGGCGACGAGCCGTTTTGCGTCGCTGAAGTTCCTCTACCCCGGCTGGTACGCCATCGTGATGGGGCTCACGGGCCTCGCACTGGCGTGGCACCGCGCGCAGCCGATGATGGGCGAGATGGCCGCCGGCGTTGCGCTCGTCGCCGCAGGCGCGGCCGCGATCGCGTTCGCGCTGCTCGCCGTGGCCACCGTGCTGCGCGGGCTGCACCATGCCGACGCCTGGCGCGAAGACCGGTTGCATCCGGTGCGCCACGCGTTCGTCGCGACGTTGCCGATCTCGATCCTGCTGCTCGCCACCGTCGCCGTCGCGCTGCTCGG
>JALOSD010000005.1 GCA_025458585.1 Burkholderiaceae bacterium
CCAAGGCGCCGACGACCGCCGCCGCTTCGCGTTCACGACGCGCGCCGAGCACCGCTTCGACGACGTCGACTGGCAGCCCGGTGACTGGCTCGTGTTCGGTCGTGAAAGCGCCGGCCTGCCGGCCGACGTGCTGGCGACGTTCGATCCGGCGCAGCGGCTGCGGCTGCCGATGCGCCCCGGGCAGCGCAGCCTGAACCTGAGCAATGCGGTCGCCGTCGCGGTATTCGAGGCCTGGCGCCGGCAGGGTTTCGCCGGCGGGGCATGAAAGCGCCCCCCCGAAGCGCCTTCGGCGCCTCCCCCCAGGGGGCGCCGCCAGCGGACCGGCGAAGCTGGATCCGCGGCAGTTGCTCGACGGGTGCTGAACATCGGTGGGTGGCTGCTGGGGCGCCGCCGCCATCACCACTGGCCGCGAGCCGGGGTCAACCCGCAGTGTCGCCCTCGGGGCGCGGCTGGCGCGCCATCAGGCGGTCGACCGCCTGCGCAGGCGTCAGCGCACCGTCGAGCAGCGCGACGACGGCTTCGGTGATCGGCATCGCGACACCCAGCGCACGCGAGCGATCGAGCACGGTGCGCGCGGTGTAGACGGGTCAGCACGAGGTCGCCGAGCCCCGACAGGCCCATGAAGGTGTCGGCGCGTGCGCCGAGCGCGACGCCCAGGCGCGTCATCTCCGCCAGCCCGCGCGTGATCAGCGCGGCGCGCGCATTCAGGCCGAGCCGCAGCCCGTCGCACACGCCGGTGGCGATCGCGAGCACGTTCTTCACCGCGCCACCGACCTCGACGCCGATCGGGTCGTCGGACGTGTAGACACGCAGCGCGTCGGTGTGGAACGCCTGCACCGCGCGTTCGCACACCGCGGCGTCGGCGCTCGCCGCGACGAGTGCCGTCGGGCTGCCGCGCGCGACCTCCTCGGCAAAGCTCGGCCCCGACAGCACGCCGGCGCGCAGCCCCGGGCGCAGCGCCTGCGCGATCTCGTGGCCCAGCCGCCCGGTGCCGGCCTCGAAGCCCTTGCACAACCACAGCACGATGGCCTCGGCAGGCACGGCCTGCAGCATCGCGGCGAGCGCCGACATCGGCGTCGCGATCACGATCAACCCGTCGCGGCCGTGCGTGAGCGCGTCGTCGAGGTCGGCGGCGAGTTCCAGCGCCGGCGTCAGCGCGACCTGCGGCAGGTAGCGCGCGTTGCAGCGCTCGCGGCGCATGCGCTCGACCTGCGCGGCGTCGCGTCCCCACAGCCGCACGTCGTGCCGCGGTGCGGCCTGCACCGCCATCGCGGTGCCCCAGGCGCCAGCGCCGAGGATCGCAATGCGCATCGCCGTGGCAACCGGCGCGGGCGCGCCTCGATCAGGCGCTGGTGATGATGCCGCTGCCGCTGCCGTTGCCGCCCATCTGCTGCTGGCGCTGCGCCTCGAACATCGCCTGGAAGTTGACTTCCGACAGGATCACCGGCGGGAAGCCGGCGCGGGTGCAGACGTCGGAGACGATCGCGCGCAGGTAGGGGTACACCATGCCGGGACAGGCGATGCCGATCACCATCTGCATCTGGTCCTCGGGCAGGTTGCGGATCTCGAAGATGCCGGCCTGCTTGGCCTCGATCAGGAACAGCGTCTTGTCCTTGACCTTCGTCGTCACGGTCGCGGTGACGCAGACTTCGAACACGCCGTCGGCGATCGGCTCGGCCGACACGCCGAGGTTGATGTCCACCTGCGGCTGCGCCTGCTCGAGCAGGATCTTCGGCGAGTTGGGCTGCTCCAGCGACAGGTCCTTCAGGTACATGCGCTGGATCTGGAACACGGGCTGCGCTGCGTCTTGCTCGGCCATGGCGGTCTCACGAAAAAACGCCCGCGGCAGTGCGGGCAACGCCACGATTATCGCCCAGCGGGCGCGCGCCGCCGCGCGCCGTCAGCGGCTCTCGAGCAGCGGCAGCAGCGCGCCGCGCTGGTCGAGCGCGATGAGGTCGTCGCAGCCGCCGACATGCGTGTCGCCGATGAAGATCTGCGGCACGGTGCGGCGGCCGGTGCGCTCGATCATGGCGTCGCGCTGCGCCGGCTCGAGGTCGACGCGGATTTCCTCGATGCGCTCGACGCCGCGCTTTTGCAGCAGCGCCTTGGCGCGCTGGCAGTAGGGGCAGACGAGGCTGGTGTACATCTGGACGCGGTTCATCGGCAGGTGGGCGTGTCGAAGGCACGCTGCGGTCGGATCGGACGCATTGTCACCGGCACCCGAAATCCCCGTTGGGCACGCGCCCGCAGCGGCGCGACGCCGACGCGCCGCGCGCAGGCCGCCGTCGTCAGGCCGACTTCTGCTTCTCGCTCGGCTTGTCGTTCTGCTTGCCGTTCTGCTTCTCGATCGGCAGGTTCGCCTCGCGCCAGGCGGCGAGGCCGCCGGCGAGCACCTTCGCGTTCTCATAGCCGAGCTTGCGCAGCGTCGCCGCCGCGCGCGACGCGCGCGCGCCGGTCTGGCAGACGACGACGACCGGCAACGCCTTGTTGGCCGGCAGCGCCTTGCTCGACTCGAGGCTGCCGAGCGGCACGCTGCGCGCGCCGACCGGATGCCCGGCGGCGAATTCGGCCGGCTCGCAGACGTCGATCAGCACCGCCTTCTCGCGGTTGATCAGCTGCACCGCCTCGCTCACGCTGACCTTGGCGCCGCCGGCGCCGCCGCCGATCGCGGGCCACAGCAACATGCCGCCGGAGACGAGGGCGACGAGCACGAGCATCCAGTTCTGCAGCAGGAAGTCCACGGTGGGCAGGGGGTTCGAAGGGGGTCGGATTATAGAATTCAGCCCCTTTGCCCGCCCCCGGCGACCCGAGACGCGCATGTACAAGTTCGTGATGATCCGCCACGGCGAGTCGACGTGGAACCGCGACAATCGGTTCACCGGCTGGACCGACGTGCCGCTGACCGACACCGGCGTCGAGCAGGCGCGCCAGGCCGGGCGGCTGCTGCGCGAGGCGGGCTACGACTTCGACGTCGCCTACACCTCGGTGCTCAAGCGCGCGATCTGGACGCTGTGGTATGCGCTCGACGAGATCGACCGCACGTGGCTGCCGATCGTCAACGACTGGCGGCTGAACGAGCGCCACTACGGCGCGCTGCAGGGGCTGAACAAGGCCGAGACGGCCAAGCAGTACGGCGACGAGCAGGTGCTGATCTGGCGCCGCAGCTACGACACGCCGCCGCCGCCGCTGTCCCCCGACGACCCGCGCGGCCAGCGCGACGACGTGCGCTACGCCGCGCTGCCGCGCGAGCAGATTCCGCTGACCGAATGTCTGAAGGACACGGTCGCGCGCGTGCTGCCGTGCTGGATCGAGCGCCTGGCGCCGGCGATCCGTTCCGGCCAGCGCATCGTGATGGCGGCGCACGGCAACAGCATGCGCGCGCTCGTCAAGTACCTCGACGGCATCGGCGACGACGACATCGTCGGCCTGAACATCCCGAACGGGATCCCGCTCGTCTACGAGCTCGACGCCGACCTGAAGCCGATCCGCAGCTACTACCTCGGCGACCCCGAGGCAGCGGCGAAGGCCGCTGCCGCCGTGGCGGCACAGGGCAAGGCCTGAGGCTGGACGGCCGCGCCCCGCTGACCCGTCAACCGTCGTCCGTCGTCGCGCGCAAGGCCTGCGCGATCAGCGGCGCGACCGACACGACGTTCGTCGCGTGCGGCACCGTGTCGGTGCTCCACACGTCGCGCACGCCGGCAGCGTGCAGCGCCGCGACGGCGTCGCCGACGAACAGCGCGTGCGTGACGGCGACGTCGACCGCCGCGGCGCCGCGCGCGAGCACCTGGCGTGCCGCGACGGCGAGCGTGTGCCCGGTGCTCGCGACGTCGTCGAGCAGCACGACGTCGCGGCCGGCGATGTCGAGCGGCGGCAGTTCGAGCACCACGTCGCGGTCGCCACGGCGGTGCTTGCGCCCGACGCCGGCGTCGAACCCGTGCGCGCGCGCCGCGGCCTGCACCCACTGCGCAGCTTCCTCGTCGGGACCGATCAGCACCGGCCGCTCGCGCCGCGACGCGACCCACGCGCCCAGCAGCGGCGCCGCCGACAGCGCGACACCGCGCCGCCCGGGCACGACCTCGTCCATCGTCGCGACGCGGTGCAGGTGCGGGTCGACGGTGACGACGGCGTCGAATGCCGACGCGAGCAGCGCGCCGAGGTGGCGCTGGCTCACGACCTCGCCGGGGTGGAACGCCATGTCCTGCCGCATGTAGGCGAGGTACGGCGCGACGAGCGTCAGGTGGCGCGCGCCCAGTTCGCGCGCCCCGGCCGCGGCCAGCAGCAGCTCGGTGAGCTTGTCGTTCGGCTGCTGCAGCCCGCGCAGCAGCACGACGCGCTCGGGCAGCACCGGCGGCAGCGTCAGCCGCGTCTCGCCGTCCGGAAAGCGGTGGCGCGCGACGAGGCGCGGCGCGACGCCGAGCGCGGCCCCGAGCTTCGCCGCCAGCGCGGCCTCGTCGTCGAATGCGAGCAGCAGCGTCACAGGGCGTCCCCCAGCGTCGCGAAGCTCGCGAACTCGTGTGGCAGCTCGGCCGCCTCGCCGACGCGGAAGCCGCCGTCGGCGCCGGCGAGGTCGCGCGCGAACGCGAGGTCGGCGTCGAAGCGCGCGTGCACGCGGTACAGCGGCTCGCCGGCCTCGACGCGCTCGCCGAGCTTCTTCAGCAGGTCGATGCCGGCGTCGGGCACCTGCGGCGCGCCGGCCAGGCGCGCGATGCGGGCGATGCGCAGGTTGTCGATCGCCGTGACCACGCCGCTTCGCGCGGCGCGCACCTCGTGCGTCAGCGGCGCCGGCTCGAGCGTCCACGCGCGTCGGCCCTGCGCGTCGATGATCGCGTGCATGCGCTCGAGTGCGCGCCCCGCGTCGAGGATGTCGCGCGCGATGCGGAAGCCCTCGCCGCCGCGCACGTCGGGGTCGAACTCGATGACGCGGCCCGCGAGCCGCAGCGCCTTCTGTCGCAGGTCCGACGGCGCGTCGGGGTGGCTCTCGAGCACCTGCATCACGTCGCGCGCCTCGAGCACGGGGCCGACGCCGCGGCCGATCGGCTGGCGGCCGTCGGTGATCACGGCGTCGAGGTGCAGGCCGAGGCGAGCGGCGACGTACTCGAACAGCTTCTTCAGCCGCTGCGCCTCGGGCATCGAGCGCACCTTCGCCGTCGGCCCGACGGGGATGTCGAGCACGAGGTGCGTCGACCCGGCGGCGATCTTCTTGCTCAGGATCGACGCCACCATCTGCCCCGGCGAGTCGATCGCCAGCGGCCGCTCGACCGAGATCAGGATGTCGTCGGCCGGGCTCAGTTCGGCGGTGCCGCCCCAGGCGAGGCAGCCGCGGGTCTCGCGCACGATCGCCACCAGGCGCTCGAACGGCAGCGCGACCTCGGCCAGCACGTCCATCGTGTCGGCGGTGCCGGCGGGCGACGTGATCGCGCGCGACGACGTCTTCGGACACAGCATGCCGTGCGCGGCGACGATCGGCACGACGAGCATCGACGTGCGGTTGCCCGGGATGCCGCCGATGCAGTGCTTGTCGACCACCGGCCCGCCGCCGACCTCGCGGCGCCAGTCGAGCCGCCGACCAACGGCGATCATCGCCTCCGTCAGGTGCAGCACCTCGTCGCGGTCGAGCTCGAACTGGTTCGTCGCGACGACGAACGCGGCGAGCTCGACCTTCGAGTACCGGGCCTGCGCGATGTCGGCGATGATCGCGTGCAGATCGTCGCGCTCGAGCCGCTCGCCGCGGATCTTGCGGTGCAGCGCGGCGATCGAGCCCGGCGGCTCGGCGTGCGCGACCGTCGCCTCGTGGCCCTCGGCGACGCCGAGGCGCGCGAACGCCTCCTCGCTCAGGCCGAGCTCGCACACGTCGACGAGGCGCGCGTCGTCGACGACGTTGAGCACCGCGAGGATGCTGCGCCCGTCGGCGCCCACCTGCACCTTCGACAGCGCCTGGAAGCCGGCGGCGCGCACGATCGGGCAGTCGCGGTGCAGGTAGACGACGTTCTCGCGGAACGTGTCGATGCCGACGGGGCGCAGGCGCAGCGTCGAGGAGGGGCTGGCGGGCAGCGTCATCGGGGGTGGGGGTGGGCGGCAATGCCGTCGGCAAGCACGGCGGCGATCGACTGTCGCACATGTTCGGCGAGCGCGCGCCGGTCGGCGTGCGCGCTGCCCATCGCCTGCAGCACAGTCACGTGCACCGTCATGCGGCGAGCGCAGGCCAGGCGCCACAGGCTTTGCGCGAGCGTCGTCTCGCCGAGGAACTCGGCCGCCGGGCTCACGGCGTGCCCGGCGTCGGAATAGCGCAGCACGACGGGCTGCAGCGGGGTCGCGGTCGCGATCGCCGCCTGCAGCAGGTTGGCGTGGAACGGCAGCAGCGCACGACCGTCGCCGGTCGTGCCCTCGGGGAACACGGCCACGGTCTGGCCGGCGGCGAGCGCCTCGGCCATCTGGTGCACGACGCGCAGCGCGTCGCGGCGCTTCTCGCGCTCGAGGTACAGCGTGCCGGCCGAGTCGACGAGCCGGTTGACGAGCGGCCAGTGGCGCACGTCGGCCTTCGAGACGAATCGCGCCTGCGGGCACGACGCGTGGATCGACATGATGTCGAGCCACGAGACGTGGTTCGCGACGATCAGCTTCGCCCCCGGGCGGAACGTGCCCTGCACGTCGAGCGCCAGGCCGAGCGTGCGCAGCATCTTCGCCGCCCACCACGCGATGCGCGCGTGCCGCCCCGCCGCGTCGAGCCGCGGGAAGAGCCACAGCACGATCGCGACGCCGTGCAGGCCGTGCAGCACGGCGCGCGCGAGGCGCCACGCCCCCCACAGCCGCGTCATCGAGCGGCGGCCGCGCGGACCTCGTCGACGTGGTAGGCCACGGTGCCGGCCACGAGCGTCGCGACGACGCGCCCCGGCAGCGCGGTGCCCGTGGCGTCGAACGCGAACGGCGTGTGCTTGCCCTGGCTCGCCAGCGCCTGCGGCGTCACCTGCCAGGTGGCGTCGGGGTCGAACACGCAGACGTCGGCGACACCCCCCTCGACGAGCCGGCCCGCGCTCGACGCGAGCGAGCCCAGCACCTCGCCGAGCACGCGCACCGGCCGGCTCGTCACGCGCGCGAGCGTCTCGGGCAGCGACAGCCCGGCGTCGGCGCCCCATTTCAGCGCCAGGCCGAGCAGCAGCTCGAGACCGGTGGCGCCGGGTTCGGCCTCGCCGAACGGCAGCGTCTTCAGGTCGCCCTCGACCGGCGTGTGGTCCGACACCAGCGCGTCGATCGTGCCGTCGACGAGGCCGGCGCGCAGCGCGTCGCGGTCGCCCTGCTGGCGCAGCGGTGGCGTCAGGCGCATCGCCGGGTTGAAGAAGCCGATGTCGACGTCGGTCAGGTGCAGCGAGTTGATGCTGACGTCGGCCGTCACCGGCAGGCCCTCGGCCTTCGCGACGCGCAGCAGCGCGACGCCGGCGGCGCTGCTCAGCCGGCACAGGTGCACGCGGCAGCCGGTCACGCGCACGAGCTCGAAGATCGTGTGCAGCGCGACCGTCTCGGCCGCGACCGGCACGCCCGACAGCCCGAGCCGCGTCGCCACGGCGCCGCTCGCGGCCACGCCCTTGCCGAGCCACGGGTCCTGCGGCCGCAGCCACACCGTGTAGCCGAAGGTCGACGCGTACTGCAACGCGCGCAGCAGCACCTGCGTGTCGCGCACCGGCGCGTCGGCCTGCGAGAAGCCGACGCAGCCCGACTCGGTGAGCTCGGCCATCTCGGTCAGCGCCTCGCCGGCCAGGCCGCGCGTGAGCGCCCCCAACGGGAACAGGCGGCACAGGCTGAGCTTGCGCGCGCGGAACTTCAGCATGTCGACCAGCCCAGGCTCGTCGAGCGGCGGGTCGGTGTCGGGCGGGCATACGAGGCTCGTGACGCCGCCGGCGGCGGCGGCGTTGAGCTCGCTCTCGAGCATGCCCTCGTGCTCGTGACCCGGCTCGCGCAGCCGCGCCGCGAGGTCGACCAGCCCCGGCGCGACGACGAGGCCGGTGGCATTGATGACGCGCTGCGGCTCGAAGTCAGCCGGCACACCGCCGATCGCCGTGATGCGGCCGGCGGCGATCGCGACGTCGGCGACCTCGTCGCGGCCCGACGCCGGGTCGACGACGCGGCCATTACGAATGAGGATCTTCATCTCGCTCCCACGAACTGCGGCACCCGTCGCGGGTAACAGGAGGCCCATCGCACAGCGCCGGGCTCAAGCGGCCGCCGCGGATCCGGCTTGGCCGGTCCGCTGGCCGGCCTTGCAGGCCGCGCCGGGCCTTGCGGCCCGGCCGCTCGCCAGGCACGAAAGGTCCACCGGACCTTTCGTGTCCGGGCTCGCCCCCCTGGGGGGAGGCGGCCGAAGACCGCTTCGGGGGGGACGTCCGTCATGCCTCATTCCCCGCGACGATCGACATCACCGCCATGCGCACCGCGATGCCGAACGTGACCTGCGGCAGGATCACGCTGTGCGTGCCGTCGGCCACCGACGACGCGATCTCGACGCCGCGGTTGATCGGCCCCGGGTGCATCACGATGCAGTCGGGCCTGGCCAGCGCGAGCTTGTCCTCGGTCAGGCCGTAGTGCTTGAAGAACTCGCCGGCGCTCGGCAGCATCGCGCCGCTCATGCGCTCGTTCTGCAGCCGCAGCATGATGATCACGTCGGCGTCGCGGATGCCTTCGGCCATGTCGTGGCACACGCGCACGCCCATCGCGCGCAGGTCGCCGGGCACGAGCGTCTTCGGGCCCACGGCGCGGATCTCGGGCACGCCCAGCGTGGTGAGCGCGTGGATGTCGCTGCGCGCGACGCGCGAGTGCACGATGTCGCCGACGACCGCCACCGTCAGGTTCGTGACGTCGGGCTTGTAGTGGCGGATCGTGTACATGTCGAGCAGGCCCTGCGTCGGGTGGGCGTGGCGCCCGTCGCCGGCATTGATCACGTGCACGTGCGGCGCGCAGTGTTCGGCGATCAGGTACGGCGCGCCACTTTCGGCGTGGCGCACGACGAACAGGTCGGCGTGCATCGCCGACAGGTTGGCGATCGTGTCGAGCAGGCTCTCGCCCTTGGCCGTGCTGCTTCGTGCGATGTCGAGGTTGATCACGTCGGCCGACAGCCGGTTGGCCGCGATCTCGAACGTGGTGCGCGTGCGCGTGCTGTTCTCGAAGAACAGGTTGAACACGCTCTTGCCGCGCAGCAGGGGCACCTTCTTGACCTCGCGCTCGTTGACGCTGAGGAAGGTGCCGGCGGTGTCGAGGATCTGCGTCAGCACCGGCTTCGGCAGGCCCTCGATCGACAACAGGTGGATCAGCTCGCCGTGGCGGTTGAGCTGGGGGTTGCGGCGTGACAGCATCGGTGCCGGGACCTCAGGAGTTGGCTTCGACCGCAAACGTGAACAACCCGCCGGGGTCGCGCGCGAGCGAGAGCTTCTGCGCCACCGGCAGCGCGACCTTGGCCGCTGCAACGCCGGCCTCGATCGGCAGCTCGCGCCCGCCGCGGTCGACGAGCACCGCGAGCTGCACGCTCGCCGGGCGGCCGAAGTCGAACAGCTCGTTGACGACGGCGCGGATCGTGCGCCCGGTGTAGAGCACGTCGTCGACGAGCACGATGTGCGCACCGTCGACGGCGAAGGGCAGCTTGGTCGGGTCGGTACCCGCGGCCATGCCGCGCTGGCCGAAGTCGTCGCGGTGCAGCGAGCTGCTGATCACGCCGGGCGCACCCGGCAGGCCGAGGTCGGCCTGCAGCCGCTCGGCGAGCCAGGCGCCGCCCGACCACACGCCCACCAGCACGCCGCCGGGCCGCAGCAGCCGGCGCACGCCGTGCACGAGTTCGCGGTACAGCGCTTCGGCGTCGAGCGTCAGGGTCGTCATGCGTGCTCCCGCAGGTACTGGTCGAGGATCAGCGCCGCCGACGTGGCGTCGACGTCGGCCGCGCCGCCGGCGATCGCTTCGGTGGTCGTGTAGCGCTCATCGACCTCGCGCACCGGCAGCCCGAACCGCCCGTGCAGCTGGCGCGCGAAGCGCCGCGCCCGCCGCGTATTGTCGTGCTCCGCGCCGTCGGGATGGAACGGCACGCCCACCACCAGCGCGTCGGGCCGCCACTCGTCGACCAGCCGCCCGATCGCCGCGAAGCGCGCCTGACCCTCGGCCGCGATCGAGGTCAAGGGCCGCGCCCGTCCAAGCAGCGTGTTGCCCACCGCGACGCCGACGCGCCGGGTGCCGAAATCGAAAGCAAGAAAGCTGAGCGGCCGAACCGAGGACGCCGTCAACCCCGTCATCGCGCGCCGCACGCGGCGAGCCCGGCACAGCCGCCGAGCCCTCCAGCGGACGCCGCGGATCCGGCTTGGCCGGTCCGCTGGCGTCGCCCCCCTGGGGGGGAGGCGCCGAAGGCGCTTCGGGGGGGAGCGTCAAGCATGCCCGGCATCCTGCGACAGCATGCGCGGGTCGATCCCCAGCAGCCGCACCGCGCGCTCGTAGCGCTGCTCGGCGGGGGTGTCGAAGATGATCTGCGGGTCGGCCTGCACGGTGAGCCAGCCGTTGCGGCCGATCTCGTCTTCCAGCTGGCCGGCGCCCCAGCCGCTGTAGCCCAATGTCACGAGCACCTTCTTCGGCCCGCCGCCGGCCGACATCGCCTCGAGCACGTCCTTGCTCGTCGTCATCTCCAGGCCACCGGGGATCTCGAGCGTCGAGTTGAACGGGCTGCCGTCGGTGCCCATCTTCTCGTGCAGCACGAAGCCGCGCTCGGTCTGCACCGGCCCGCCGAAGTAGACCGGCGCCTCGGCGAGGTCCTCGCGGTCGAGCGTCAGGTCGACCTTCTCGAACAGGTTCTTCAGCTTGATGTCGATCGGCTTGTTGATCACCAGCCCGAGCGCGCCCTTCTCGGAGTGCTCGCACAGGTAGACGACCGAACCGGCGAAGTTGTCGTCGGCCATGCCGGGCATGGCGATCAGGAACTGATTCGTCAGGTCGATGCGCGACTCCGCCATGCGCAAATTCTAGTCTCGCGTCACACTTCGCGGCCATGCACCAAGCTCCAACGCGCGAGCTCGACTCGGCCCTGGTCTGGCTGCGCCGCGACCTGCGCGTCGACGACCACGCGGCGCTGTACCACGCGCTGCGCGCTGCGCGCCGGGTGTGGTGCGCGTTCGTGTTCGACACCGCGATCCTCGACGCCTTGCCGCGTGCCGACCGCCGCGTCGAGTTCATCCGCGACAGCCTGGTCGGCGTCGACGCCGAACTGCGCGCGCTCGGCGCGTCGCACGGGGTCGAAGGCGCCGGCCTGATCGTCACCCACGGCCGCGCCGCCGACGTGCTGCCGGCGCTGGCCGACGCGCTGCACGTGCAGGCCGTCTACGCGAGCCACGACGACGACCCGTACGCGGTCGAGCGCGACGCACAGGTGCGCGGGCGGCTGTCGGCGCTCGGCATCGCGCTGCACACGAGCAAGGACCACGTCGTGTTCGAGCGCGACGAGGTGCTGACGCAGTCGGGCAGCCCGTTTTCGGTCTTCACGCCGTACAAGAACGCATGGCTGGCCAAGCTCGACCCGTACTTCGTGCGCGCGTACCCGGTCGCGAAGCACGCCGCGGCGCTCGCGCCGCGACCGGCGCAGCCGCCGGCGCCGGCCGTCGGCCGCGTCTGGGCCGGCGTGCCGACGCTTGCCGAGATCGGCTTCGAGCCGACCAACCTGCACCAGCTGCGACTGCCGACCGGCCCGGCCGGCGCCGCCGAGCTGCTCGACGACTTCCTCGCCGAGCGCATCGACCGCTATCGCGAGACGCGCGACTTTCCCGCCGTCAAGGGGCCGAGCTACCTGAGCACGCATCTGCGCTTCGGCACGGTGTCGGTGCGGCGCCTGGCGCGCGAGGCCTGGCAACGCGCGCAGGCCGGCTCCTCGGGCGCGCAGGGCTGGCTGAACGAGCTGGTCTGGCGCGACTTCTACCAC
Organism: Burkholderiaceae bacterium; assembly: GCA_025458585.1. Taxonomy (GTDB): domain Bacteria; phylum Pseudomonadota; class Gammaproteobacteria; order Burkholderiales; family Burkholderiaceae_C; genus Calidifontimicrobium. The sequence continues at coordinate 11,933 of JALOSD010000005.1, forward strand.
CAGATCCTCTACCACCACCCGCACGTCGTCGGCCACGCGTTCCGCCGCGAGTACGACCGCATCCACTGGGAGCACGGCAAGCACGCCGACGAGCACTTCGCCGCCTGGTGCGAGGGTCGCACCGGCTATCCGCTCGTCGACGCGGCGATGCACCAGATCAACCAGACCGGCTACATGCACAACCGGCTGCGCATGGTCGTGGCGAGCTTCCTGACGAAGGACCTCGGCCTCGACTGGCGCCGCGGCGAGGCCTACTTCGCGCTGCACCTGAACGACTTCGACCTCGCCGCCAACAACGGCGGCTGGCAGTGGGCGGCGTCGACCGGCTGCGACGCGCAGCCGTACTTCCGCATCTTCAACCCGGTCGCGCAGAGCCAGAAGTTCGACCCCGAGGGCCGCTTCGTCCGCCGCTACCTGCCGCAGCTCGCGAAGCTGCCCGACAAGCTGATCCACGCACCATGGCTCGCCAAGTCCGCCGATCTCGCCGCCGCCGGCGTGCGGCTCGGCGTCGACTACCCGGCGCCGATCGTCGACCACGCGGCGGCGCGGCAGAAGACGCTCGAACGCTACGCAGCGATCAAGGGCGCGCGCTGAGCGCGGCCTCGCCGCGCCCGAACGTCGCGCCTCGGTCCAGCGGCGGCGCCGAACCCTGCGCGAGCGCCTCGCGCGCGTACTCGTAGCCCAGGCGTTCGATCGCGTCGAAGCGGTGCCACTCGAGCATGCCCACGCGTTCGAGCGGCGGGCACAGGTACAGGTCGGTGAGCTCGCGCGCGCGGCGCTGGCGCGACGTGCTGTAGAGGATCGTCACGTTCATCAGGTACGAGGTCAGCGACGGCAGCCGGTAGCGCCGCCGCGCCCGGCCGCGCCATCGGTCGCGCAGCAGCGCCCAGCTGCCGGGCAGCTCGTCGAGGTCGATGTGGCGCGCCCTGCCGGGGTTGAGGTCGACGCCGATCACGCGGCCGATGCCGCGCCGGGCGCGCATCACGTCGACCGGAAAGTTGTTGAACGTGCCGCCGTCGCACAGGAGGTCGCCGTCGTGCAGCACCGGCGGCAGCGCGCCGGGAATCGCGCTGCTCGCGAGCAGCGCGCGCTCGACCGGGCCATGCGCGAGCACCTCCTCGGCGGCGCGCGAGAAGTTGCTCGCGACGACGAACACGTTCTTCCACAGGTCCTCGAGGTCGGCGCCGGCGCCGAACATGCGCGCGATCGCACGGTCGAGCAGGCGCCGCAGTCGCCGGCCCTTGATCAGCGACAGCAGCGGCAGCCAGTTGAAGTCGCTCGTCGGCTTGTCGAGGAAGGCCTCGCGCGCACTCGCGACGACTTCCGGCAGCGGCAGGTCCGACGCCGCGCACACCGCCATGATCGCGCCGATGCTCGTGCCGCCGACGCAGTCGAACTCGACGCCCTGCTCCTGCAGCGCGCGCACGACGCCCAGGTGCGCCAGCCCGCGCGCGCCGCCGCCGGCGAGCACGAGACCGACCGCGGTGCGGCTCTGCAGCCGCGACAGCCGCGCCATGTCGCGCGCCAGCGCCGGTCGCACGTGCACGTGGTCGGCCACCGGACGCCGCTGCAGCCACGCGCGCGTGCCGCGCGGCGTGCGCGTGTCGGCCGGGTGCAGCAGCACGAGCACCTCGGCCGCCTCGGTGCGCGGCGGGCGGCGCAGCAGGCACCCGGTTTCGGTCGGGTGCAGCGCCGGCGGCTGCGTCGCGTCGGCGAGCAGCAGCAGCTCGTCGGCGTGCCGGCAGCACAGCGCCGTCCACGGCGTTGGCGACGGGTCGGCGACGAGCAGCACGACGTCGTGCGCCGCCTCGACCTCGTCGAGGTGGATCGCCAGGCGCCGCCGCGCCCCGGGCTCATCGCCCCATTGCGCGCCGAGCGCGCACGCGCGCGCGGCCGCCGCGGCGTCGACGACGCACACGCGCCGGGTCGGTCCGAACGCGGCGGCGAGCCGCGCCGCGACGTCGAGCGCGTCGACGCCGTCGCTGATCGGCACCAGGCTCGTCGTCACCGGCGCCTCGTGACGCGAGCGCAGCGACTCGGTCTGCAGGCGGTGGATCACGACGCGCGTCAGCGCGATCGACGCCTGCGCGCTGCTGGCCAGCAGCGCGCTGAAGTCGGCCTTGTCCAGGCGCGCGAGCACCGACTCGCGGATCGCGACCACGGTCGCGGAGCGCGGCTCGTCGGTGAACATGCTGATCTCGCCGACGATCTGCCCGCGGCCCATCTCACGCACCGCGCGCGCAGGGGCGGCACCGTCTTCGATGTACACGCGCAGCCGGCCGCTGACGATGACGTACATCGCATCGCCGGGGTCGCCCTGCTTCAGCAGCGCTTCGCCGCCGGCGAGCTCCACCCACGTCATCCGGCGACGCAGGTCGTCGACGACGGCCGGATCGACGCCGGGCAGGAAGTCGCGCAGATGCTGCTGCAGCAGCCGGTCGTGGTGCTGCTGCGGGGCCGTCGTCTCCATCGCTGGCCTGGGCTTGTCGTTGTGCCCGGCACTCTATCCGACCGTGACGGTCAGAACCGCGAACCCGGCTGGCGCAGGAACTCGACCTCGTCGGGCGTGCTCGTGCGGCCGAGGATGTCGTTGCGGTGCGGAAAACGGCCGAAGCGCGCGATCACGTCGCGGTGGCGGCGCGCGTAGTCGAGCGCCGAGGCGATCGCCTCGCGGTGCGGCCCGGCGTCGGCGAGCAGCGCCTCGAAGCGGCGCACGCACTCGTCCTGCAGCGCCGCGTCCTCGGCGTGTTCGAGCGGCATCAGGACGAACCAGCGCCGCAGTGGCGGCAGCGCGGCGGCGGCGCCGTCGTCGATCAGCCGCCGCGCGACGGCGAGCGCGCGCGCGTCGCCGCCGAACGCCTGCGGCGTGCCGCGGTGGACGTTGCGCGTGAACTGGTCGAGCACGACGACGAGCGCGAGCGCGCCGTCGGGCGTCGCCGCCCAGCCGTCGAGCCGGCCGGCGAGCGCGGCGTCGATCGTCGCGCCGAAGCGCTCGCCGATCTCGCGGTCGAACGCTTCGCCGCCGCCGAACCAGCGCTTGTCGACGGCGTCGTCGGTGCCGAACCAGAAGTCGAGCACCTCGTGGGCGGACGCGACGGCGCTCACGGGACTACCCTGCGCGCTACGCGCTCCGGGATGAGCGCTTGGGAGCGGCCCGGCGCGCTCATGCGCCGAACACCGAGAAGCGCGCGACGATGCCCGCGTGGCGCTGCGGCCACTGCAGCAGTGCCGCGTCGTCGCCGGCGAACACGCGCTGCAGGAACGCGTGCGTGAGCTCGCGCGTCGCGGCCTTGACCTGCGCGTTCAGCGCGACGCCGCCGGTGCCGGCGCGGTCGGTGAAGATGCTGTGCGAGCCGCCCTGGAACACGGCGAGCGCCTTCGGGCGGCCGCCGATCGCGTCGAACACGGCGAGCCGGTCGTCGACGCCCGACCAGAACCCGGGGATGCGGATGTCGTCGGCGGTGGCCGTCACGTGCAGGCTCGGCAAGTCGACGCCGCCGAGGATCGGCTCGAACGAGCGCTCGCCGTAGAACGGCGGCGCCGACAGCACGATCGCCGCGCGCACGCGTTCGTCGCGCAACATCACGGGCCTGCCGTCGCGCACGACGCGCGCGCCGGCGGCGAGCAGCGTCGTGTTCGCGCCGTACGAGTGGCCGGCGGCGACGACGCGCGCGGCGTCGAGCCGCCCGGCGAGCGGGCCGGCGAGCACGCGGTCGAGCGCGAAGCGCAGGTCGCGCACGCGGTCGACGGCCTCGGCGTCGGTGGCGGCGTCGCGCAGCCGCTCGACGAGGCCGAACACGCTGCCGAACCACAGGTCGCGGTCGCTGCCGACGTGCTGCAGGTGCAGGCTGGCCCAGCCGTTGGCGGCCCAGTGGCGGCCGAGGTAGCTGTAGCCGAAGCGCGAGCCGCCGATGCCGTGCGAGAACACGACGAGCGGCACGCGCTGCTCGCCGGCCGGCAGGTACAGCCGCACCGGCACGTCGCGCGCGCGGCGCGCGTCGTGCCACTGGAGGTCGAACACGCCGATGCCCTGCGCGTCGTCGGCACGCGCGCGGCGCGCCGCGAGCAGGGATATCGCGGCCGTCGCGAGCACGGCGGCGGCACGGCGGCGGGTCAGCAGCGGGGCGTGACGCATCGCGGGTCCTCCTTCAGGTGGTGGCCTCGCCCGGCGTCGCCGGGCCGCCGATCGCGCGCTGCCGGCGGCCAAACAGCCGCCGCACGCGCTGCACGGCGTCGTCGACGTAGGTGAACACGACCGGCACGACGAGCAGGCTCAGGAACGTCGACGTGATCAGCCCGCCGATCACGACGATCGCCATCGGGCTGCGAAAGCTCGGGTCGACGCCGATGCCGATCGCGATCGGCATCATGCCCGCGCCCATCGCGATCGTCGTCATCACGATCGGCCGCGCGCGCTTGCGGCAGGCGTCGAGCACGGCGTGCCAGCGGTCCAGGCCGTGGTCGCGCCGCGCGATGATGACGTAGTCGACGAGCAGGATCGAGTTCTTCGTCGCGATGCCCATCAGCATGATGAGGCCGATCATGCTCGGCATCGAGATCGCCTTGCCGGTGAGGAACAGCGCGAGGAACGCGCCGGGCACCGACAGCACGAGCGCGACCAGGATCGTCAGCGGCTGCACGAAGTCCTTGAACAGCAGCACGAGCACGATGTAGATGCACAGGACCCCGGTCAGGATCGCGAGGCCGAAGCTCGCGAACAGCTCGTTCATTGCCTCGGCGTCGCCGACGGTGGTCTGGATCACGCCGGGCGGCAGGTTCGCCAGGCTCGGCAGCGCGAGCGCGCGCTGCTCGACCTCGCCGAGCGGCTGGCCGTTGAGCTCGATCTCGAAGTTGATGTTGCGCAGGCGGTCGTAGCGGTCGATCACCGCCGGCCCGCTCTCGATCGCCAGCGTCGCGACGTTGCCGAGCATCACCGGGCCGCGCGAGCCCGGCACGTGCAGGCGCGCGAGCAGGTCGAGGTCGGTGCGCGCGTCGGCCGGCAGCCGCACGACGACCGGCACCTGGCGCTGCGCGAGATTGAGCTTGGGCAGCGCCTGGTCGTAGTCGCCGGTGGTCGCGATGCGCAGCGTGTCGGCGATCGCCGCCGCCGTCACGCCGAGGTCGGCGGCGAGCGCCGGGTCGGGGCGCACGACGAGTTCCGGGCGCACGAGGCTCGCGGTCGACGTCACCGCGCCGATGCCGGGAATCGTGCGCAGCTCCTGCTCGACCTGGCGCGCGTGCTCGGCGAGCACGCGGCCGTCCTCGCCGGCGAGCACGAGCACGTACTTCTCCGACGAGCCGCCGAAGCCGACCTTCACGCGCGCGCCGGGGATCTCGCTCAGCGCCTCGCGCAGCTGCGCCTCGACCTGCTGCTTCGTCACGCCGTCGCGCTCGCGCCGCGGCGTCATGTTGATCGTCAGCGTCGCCTTGCGCACCTCGGCCGCACCCTGTACCGCGAACGGGTCGCTGCCGGTGGCGCCGCCGCCGACCGCGGTGTAGACGAGCTGCACGTGCGGGTGGCGCTCGACGATCTCGCGCGCCTGCTCGGCGGCGGCGAGCGTCTGCGCGAACGTGCTGCCCGGCGGCAGCTCGACGCTGACCTGCGTCTGGCTCAGGTCGTCGGGCGGGATGAACCCGGTGGGCAGCAGCGGCACGAGCGCGAACGAGCCGAAGAAGAACACCGCCGCGCCGATCAGCGTGACGACGCGGTGCTTCAGGCACCAGCGCGCCCAGCCGAGGTAGATCGTGATCCAGCGCGGCGTGTCGTGCGCCTTCTTCGGCGCGTGCAGCAGGTACGCCGCCATCATCGGCGTGAGCATGCGCGCGACGACGAGCGAGAAGAACACGGCGATCGCCGCCGTCCAGCCGAACTGGACGAAGAACTTGCCCGGCACGCCGCTCATGAACGCGGTGGGCAGGAACACCGCGATCAGCGTGAACGTCGTCGCGATCACCGCCAGCCCGATCTCGTCGGCGGCCTCCATCGCCGCCTGGTACGGTGTCTTGCCCATCCTCAGGTGGCGCGTGATGTTCTCGATCTCGACGATCGCGTCGTCGACCAGGATGCCCACCACGAGCGACATCGCCAGCAGCGTGACGACGTTGATCGAGAAGCCCATCAGCCACATCACGCCGAACGCCGGGATGATCGACAGCGGCAGCGCGGTGGCCGCCACCAGCGTCGCGCGCCAGTCGCGCAGGAAGAACCAGACGACGAGGATCGCCAGCAGCGCGCCCTCGTAGAGCAGCCACATCGAGCCGTCGTAGTTCTCCTGCACCGGGTCGACGAAGTTGAACGCCTCGGTGAACGTGATCTCGGGGTGGGCAGCGCGCAGCTCGTCGAGCTTGGCGCGCACCCCGGCGGCGACCTCGACCTCGCCGGCGCCGCGGCTGCGCGTGATCTCGAAGCCGACGACCGGCTTGCCGTTCAGCAGCGCGGCGCTGCGCTGCTCGGCCACCGTGTCGATCACGCTCGCGACCTGGTCGAGGCGGATGCGGCGGCCGTCGGCGAGCGCGATCTGCAGCCGCGCGAGCTCCTCGGCCGAGGCGACGGTGGCGATCGTGCGCACCGTCTGCTCGGCGCCGCCGAGTTCGGCGCGCCCGCCCGAGGCCTCCTGCTGCACCTGGCGCAGCTGGCGCGAGATCTCGGCCGCGGTCGTGTTCAGCGCCAGCAGCTTGGCCGGGTCGAGCTCGACGCGGACCTCGCGCGTGACGCCGCCGACGCGCGCCACCGCGCCGACACCCTGCACCGCGAGCATCGACTTCGCGACCTTGTCGTCGACGAACCAGCTCAGCGCCTCGTCGTCGAGGCGCTCGGAGGCCACCGTGTAGGTCAGGATCGGCGCGCCCGACAGCTCGACCTTCGAGACGATCGGGTCGCGCAGGTCGCCGGGCAGGTCGGCGCGCACGCGGCTGATCGCGTCGCGCACGTCGTCGAGCGCCTCCTGCGTCGGCTTCTCGAGGCGGAACTCGACCGTGATCGTCGCCGTGCCGTCCTGCACCTTGGTGTAGATGTGCTTGACGCCCTGCACCGTGGCGACCGAGTTCTCGATCTTGCGCGCGACCTCGGTCTCGAGCTGCGCTGGCGACGCGCCCGGCAGCGACGCCGTCACCGTCACCGTCGGCAGCTCGATGTCGGGGAAGTTCTGGATCTTCATCTGGTGGAAGCCGAGCAGCCCCACCAGCGTCAGCATCACGAACAGCAGCACCGACGGGATCGGGTTGCGGATGCTCCAGGCCGAGACGTTCATCGCCGACTCCCGCTTCGCCTTCAGGACGCCGGCGCGGCGACGACGCGCACGGCGTCGCCGTCGCCGAGGAAGCTGCCGCCGGTGGCGACGACGCGCGCGTCGGCGGCGAGCCCGCCGGCGATCTCGACGCGGTCGCCGCTGCGCCGCCCGACCGTGACCTTGACCTGGCGCACGCGCTCGCCCTCGACCACGAACACGTAGTGGAAGCCCTCGCGCAGCAGCACCGCCGACTGCGGCAGCGTCAGCGCGCGCTGGCGGCCGAGCTCGAACTCGCCGCTGGCGAACATGCCCGCGCGCGCCGGGCCGCCGGCCGGCAGGTCGACGTAGACGAGGCCGTTGCGCGTCGCCGGGTCGACGGTCGGCGCCACCATGCGCACGGTGCCGGTCACCGGCGCGCCGCCGGCCGGCGTCACCACGGCCTTCATGCCGGGGCGGATCGCCGCCAGGCTCGCCGCCGGCACCTCGGCGCGCCACTCGAGGCGGCCCTTGCGGATCATGCGAAACAGCTCGGTGCCCGCGGGCAGCACCGCGCCGACGGTGGCGCTGCGCGCCGAGATCACGCCGTCGTCGGGGGCGAGCACCTGCGTCTGCGCAAGGCGCAGCTCCTGCGTCTTCGCGGCCGCACGCTGCGCCTCGAGGCGCGCTTTCGCGGTCTGCTCGGCGGTCAGGAACTGGTTGATCTGCTGCGCGCTCAGCGCGCCGCTGGGCTGCAGCTCGCGCGCGCGCTGCGCGTTCGCGGCGGCCTCGGCGAGTGTCGCCTCGGCTTCGGCGACCGCGGCGCGGATCTGCGCCGCCTCGGCCCGCACGGTGTCGGGGGCGAACGTGGCGAGCACCTGGCCGCGCCGCACGACGTCGCCGACGTTGACACGCACGTCGGCGAGCCGCAGGCCGTTGGCCTCGGTGCCGATGCTCGCCTCCTGCCACGCGGCGACGCTGCCGTTGGCGACGATCGCCAGCGGCAGCTCGACCTGCAGCGGCTGCGTCACGCTGACGGTGAGCGCCGGGCGCGGCGCCGGCGCG
>JALOSD010000105.1 GCA_025458585.1 Burkholderiaceae bacterium
GGGGCGTCGATCACGATCCGCCTGACCGGGCCCACCCCGGCGTCGGCGCCGACCGTCACGGCCACCGTGGTCGCGCTGCCGTTCTACGACCCCGAGGGCAAGCGGATGCGCGAGACCGTCGTGCCGTCCCAGCCCGAGGCGACCTCGGCCGCGCTCGCGCCGCCGGTTGCGCCGCTCGCCGACCCCGCGGTGCCGGGCGCGGCGCCGAAGCGCTGGCCCGCGATCGAGGCGCCAGCGGCGGCCGCCGTGACGGCGTTGGCCGGCGCGCGGCTGGGCTTCAAGGGCCCGCAGGCGGCCACCTTCGCGGCCACGCTGGGCCCGCTGCCGGGGCCGAACCGCGTGGTCGACCTGCCCTGTGGCGTGCAGCTGCTGCGCCTGGGCTTCGGCGAGTTCGTGCTCGACGCGTCGACCGCCGCGGACGACGACGCGCTGCCGGTGCTGCGTGCCCGCATCGCGCAGGCCGGCACCGGCGTGCACGAGGTGATCCACCAGGACGCAGCGCTGCTCCTGCACGGCCCGCGCGTGCGCGACCTGCTGCTGCAGGCTTGCGCCGTCGATCTCGCCGCGCCCGACGCCTTGGCCAACGAGGTCGTGATGACGCAAGTCATTGGCGTGGCCGTCGTCGCGACGCGCCACCGTGTCGGCGACCTGGACTGCGACCCGAAGGGAGACCCCGCATGAACCGTGAACAAGCCAAGGCCTGGTGCGCCGAGCGCGGCATCCGCTACGTGCTCGCCCAGTTCGTCGACATCCACGGCGCCGCGAAGGCCAAGGCCGTGCCCGTCGAGCACCTGGACATGGTGCTCGACGACGGCGCCGGCTTTGCCGGGTTCGCGCTGTGGGGCCTGGGCATGGGCCCGCACGGCCCCGACTACATGGCACGCGGCGACCTCGCGTCGCTGGCGCCGATGCCGTGGATGCCCGGCTTCGCGCGCCTGGCGTGCGACGGCCACGTCAAGGGCGAGCCCTACGCGTACTGCTCGCGCGTCGTGCTCAAGCGCGCGCTCGCCGCGCTCGCCGACGAGGGCTACACGATGTACACCGGCATCGAGCCCGAGTTCATGCTGCTCAGGCGAGGCGAAGGCGGCACGCTGGCACCGGCCGACGACACCGACACGCTGGACAAGCCCTGCTACGACTACAAGGGGCTCGCGCGCAACGCCGCCTGTCTCGACGCGATGACGAGCGCGCTGCGCGCCGGCGGCGTCGACGTCTACCAGATCGACCACGAGGACGCCAACGGCCAGTTCGAGGTCAACTACACCTACGCCGACGCACTGACCACCGCCGACCGCCTCGTCTACCTGAAGATGGCGGTCAGCGAGATCGCGCGCGCGCACGGCATGGTCGCCACGTTCATGCCCAAGCCCTTCGCCGATCGCACCGGCACCGGCGCGCACTTCCACATCTCGCTGGGCAACGCGCAGGTCAAGAACTTGTTCCACGACGCCGCCGACCCGCAGGGCATGGGGCTGTCGAAGCTGGGCTACCACTTCCTCGCCGGGCTGCTCGCGCACGCGCCCGCGCTGGCCGCGGTGTGCGCGCCTACCGTCAACTCGTACAAGCGCCTCGTCGTCGGCCGTTCGCTGTCGGGCGCGACCTGGGCGCCGGCGTACATCGCCTACGGCGACAACAACCGCACGGCGTGCGTGCGCATCCCGTACGGGCGCATCGAGATGCGGCTGGCCGACGGCTCGATGAATCCGTACCTGGCCACCGTGGCCATCCTCGCCGCTGGCATGGACGGCGTGCGCCGCCGGCTCGACCCCGGTGCAGCGTGCAACGAGAACCTGTACGAGCTGAGCGTCGAGCAGCTGTGCGAGCGCGGCATCGGCCTGCTGCCGCAGACGCTGGCCGACGCCGTGACGGCGTTCGAGCGCGACGAGGTGGTGCGCGGCGCGTTCGGTCCGGCGCTGGCGGCCGAGTTCATCGAGCTCAAGCGCATGGAGTGGACCGAGTACTGCCGCCACGTAAGCGGCTGGGAGACCGGCCGCTACCTCGAATTCTTCTGATGACCCCGACACAAGGAGCGTTGCCATGTGCGGCATCGTCGGCTTGCTGATCCGCAACCCCGAACTGCGCCCGCGCCTGGGCGAACTGATGCTGCCGATCCTGGTGGGCATGTCGAGCCGCGGCCCCGAGGCGGCGGGGCTGGCGGTGTTCAACGCCGCGGGCGGCGCGCGCACGCAGGCCAGCCTGTTCAGCGACACCCAGGGCTATGCCTTCGCGCCGGTGGCCGAACGCCACCACGCGCGGTTCGGCGAGAAGCCCGAACTCGTCGTGCACGGCCAGCACGCGCTGCTCAAGAGCGCGCAGCCGGCCGACGCGCTGCGCGCATGGCTGCACGCCGAGTTCCCCGAACTGCACCTGCTGTCGATCGGCCACGCCATCGCGCTGTACAAGGACGTCGGCACCCCGGCGCAGATCGCGCAGCGCTACGGCTTCGAGAAGCTCGCGGGCACGCACGTTGTCGGCCACACGCGCATGGCCACCGAAAGCGCGGTGACGCCGGCGCACTCGCACCCGTACACCGCGGGCGAGGACTTCTGCCTCGTGCACAACGGGTCGCTCAGCAACCCCTACGAGATCCGCCGCATGCTCGAGCCGCGCGGCATCGCGTTCGAGACCGACTGCGACACCGAGGCCGCGTGCCGCTTCCTCGAGTGGCGCACGCGCGAGGGCGACGACCTGCACACGGCGCTGCAGCGCGGCTTCGAGGTGTTCGACGGCTTCTACACCTTCCTGATGGGTGACGCGACCCAGCTCGCGCTGGTGCGCGACACCTTCGCGTGCAAGCCCGCAGTGGTGGCCGAGCACGACGACTACGTCGCGATCGCGAGCGAGTTCCACGCGCTCGCGCACCTGCCGGGCATCGACGATGCGCGCATCTTCGAGCCTGTCCCGGAACAGATCTACGTGTGGAAAGCCTGACGCGATGACCACGGCCGCCACTCTCGACGAACGCGTGTTCGACCTGCGCAGCACGCCGCTGCGCGAGGTCAACCGCTTCCTGCACGGCACCGACGGCGTTTCAACGCCGGTGCGCATCGTGCACCCCGACGGCGCGCACAACATCGCGGTGGGCCTGCACGCGCCGTGGCGCGTGAGCGTGCACGGCCACACCGGCTACTACTGCGCCGGCATGAACCAGGACGCCACCGTCACGATCCATGGCAACGCCGGCCCCGGCGTGGCCGAGAACATGATGAGCGGGCGCGTGCACGTCGAGGGCTTCGCGTCGGTGTCGGCCGGCGCGTCGGGGCACGGTGGGCTGCTCGTGATCGACGGCGACGCGTCGCTGCGCTGCGGCATCTCGATGAAGGGCATCGACATCGTCGTCGGCGGCAGCGTCGGTTCGTTCAGCGCCTTCATGGCGCAGGCCGGGCGGCTGGTGGTGTGCGGCGACGCCGGCGACGCGCTCGGCGACTCGCTGTACGAGGCCGTGATCTACGTGAAGGGCACCATCAAGTCGCTCGGCGCCGACGCGCGAGTCGAGCCGATGACCGACGCCGACGTCGCCACCGTGTCCGCGCTGCTGCAGGCCGCCGGCGCGCCGCACGATCGCCACGACCCGCACGACTTCAAGCGCGTGGCCAGCGCCCGCACGCTGTACCACTGGAACGCCGACGCCGATCAAGAGTATTGACATGCACACGCCGCACCTGGAAGAGAGCTGGGGCTACGACGCCAACACGCTGGCCTACATCCAGCACGCCGCCGCCACCGGGCTGTACGAGATCCGCGGCCTGGGCGCCAAGCGCCGCGTGCCGCACTTCGACGACCTCGTGTTCCTCGGGGCGTCGCTGTCTCGCTACCCGCTCGAGGGCTACCGCGAGCGCTGCGTGACGAAGACGGTGCTCGGCACCCGCCACGGTGCCAGGCCGATCGAGCTCGCGACGCCGGTCACGATCGCCGGCATGAGCTTCGGCAGCCTGTCGGCCAACGTCAAGGAGGCGCTCGGCCTGGCCGCCACCGAGGTCGGCACCAGCACCACCACCGGCGACGGCGGCATGACGCCCGAGGAGCGGCGCAGCAGCAAGACGCTCGTCTACCAGTGCCTGCCGTCGCGCTACGGCTTCAACCCCGACGACGTGCGCCGCGCCGATGCGATCGAGATCGTGATCGGCCAGGGCGCCAAGCCCGGCGGGGGCGGCATGCTGCTCGGCCAGAAGGTCAACCCGCGCGTGGCCGGGATGCGCACGCTGCCCGAGGGCGTCGACCAGCGCAGCGCCTGCCGCCACCCCGACTGGACCGGTCCCGACGACCTCGAGATCAAGATCAAGGAGCTGCGCGAAGTCACCGACTGGGAAAAGCCGATCTACGTGAAGGTCGGCGCCACGCGCACGTACTACGACGTCAAGCTCGCGATCAACAGCGGCGCCGACGTCGTCGTCGTCGACGGCATGCAAGGCGGTACCGCGGCGACGCAGACGGTGTTCATCGAGCACGTCGGCATCCCGACGCTGGCGGCGGTGCGGCAGGCGGCCGACGCGATCGCCGACATGAACATGAAGGGCGTCGTGCAGCTCGTCGTCTCGGGCGGCATCCGCAGCGGCGCCGACGTCGCCAAGGCGCTGGCGCTCGGGGCGGATGCGGTGTCGATCGGCCAGGCCGTGCTGATGGCGATGGGCTGCAATTCGAGCAGCTGGGTGCGGCCCGATGGCACGCACGTTGACGCCACGGCCGACTATGCAGCGCTCGGCACCGCGCCGGGCTACTGTCACCACTGCCACACCGGCCGCTGCCCGGTGGGCCTCACGACGCAGGACGAAGTGCTGGAAAAGCGCCTGCACCCGCCGATCGGCGCCAAGCGGCTGCGCAATTACCTGAAGACGCTGACGATGGAGCTCACCACGATCGCGCGCGCCTGCGGCAAGCAGAACGTGCACCACCTCGAACCCGAGGACCTGGTGGCGCTGACGCTCGAGGCCGCGGCGATGGCGCGCGTGCCGCTCGCGGGCACGGACTGGATCCCGGGGCACGACGCGCGGCGCTGAAGCGCCGCCGCGGGCGATGGCACGGCATCGCCCGGGGCGGCGGACGTCTGTTGGCAGCCCGGAAGGCCAGTTCAAGGCAGCGTCGTTAAACGGCGGCGAACTGCAGTGGAGCAGGCCGAGATCCTCGGTACACCGCGGGCAGGCCCCGACCGATTGCCGACGCAGGCCCAGCGAACGGGCTGGCCGCAACCTGACGGTCGCGCTGACCCGCAGTCAAGGCTGCCCGTGGTACAGCGCAGAGCTTGAGGCCGTAGTGCTTGAGTTGGTAGTGCGTTTGCACTACAGTTGAAACATGAAAACCGCCGTCATCCCCCAGGTTCGTGTCGAGCCAAAGTTGCGCGCAGATCTCGACTCGGTGCTTCTGCCCGGCGAGACGCTCAGCGAGTTTGTCGAGGCGTCGGTGCGTCGCGCCGTCGAGTTCCGCCGCGTGCAAACGGACTTCGCCGCGCGTTGCGACGCCTCGTTGGCGGCTTACGAGCGCACCGGGATTTCCATCCCGTCGGACGTTGTCCTGTCGAAGCTTGAGGCGAAGGTCGCGGCGCGGGTGAAACAGCTCCACAAATGACGTTCAAGGTCGAGTTCACCCCTGAGGCGGACGCAGACCTGGATCGCCTGTTCGACTTCCTGCTGGAGCGTGCCCAGACCGTCGAAGACGCCATGCGCGCCTACGACGCCGTCGAAGCCATTCGCGCCGCTGCCAACAGCCATCTTTCGACCACGCCCTACAGCTACCGCAAAGTCGGTCAACGCCCGACCCTGCGCGAGCTCATCGTTCCATTCGGCTCGACCGGGTACGTCCTTCGCTTCGACATACGCACTCCGGAGTTGGTCCTCGTGATTGGCGCGCGCCACCAGCGCGAGGAGGACTTCTACTGAAGGCCCGCCGAGACACTGCCTCAGGCTGAGCCGGTAGCCCGCTCAATAGCCGCCGCCCGTTGTTGGTCGCTTGTGGCCGGATCCTGCCAACCGGCGTCGCGTGGCGGCTGACCGGCATCGGCCACACCGCCGACACTCGACGTGGCTTCCTCGAGGGGTCCCTCTTTGGACCGAGAACCTCAGCTGGGGCGACCGAAAACCTCGTGGGTTCGACTGCAAGTCGGCGTGGGCCCGCCGGTCCGTGCGCGTCGTCACGAACCGGCTCCTTAGAATCGGAGTTCCCCACGACGAGGCGTTGCCATGGTCCCGCACCTCATCACCGCCCTCACCGGGCCGATCAACGAGCTCGAGCAGCGCATGCTCGAGTCGATGCCGGCCATCGAGCGCTGGTTCCGGCTCGAGTGGATGGAGCACACGCCGCCGTTCTACACCTCGGTCGACATCCGCAACGCCGGCTACAAGCTGGCGCCGGTCGACACCAACCTGTTTCCGGGCGGCTGGAACAACCTCACCGAGGAGATGCTGCCGCTGGCCGTGCAGGCGGCGATGGCGGCGATCGAGAAGATCAACACGTTCTACCTGACGAACGTGCAGCGGCTGATGCAGATCTTCTACCAGACGGGCCTCAACGTGCGCCTGGGCTCGCTCGACGAGGAGATCAAGGCGCCGACGAAGGTCGCGCTGCCCGACGGCAGCGAGCTCACGCTCGAGCCGCTCGTGCGCACGCGCGGGCGCCTGGGGCTGAAGGACTTCGACCCCTGCACGATCCTGCTCAACAACGACCTGTCGGGCGGCATTCCGAAGGTGCTCGAGGGGCTGCACGAGCAGTACCTGCTGCCACCGCTGCACGCCGGCTGGACGGTGCGGCGCAAGAGCCATCACTTCCGCAGCTACGAGGAGGTGGCGAAGAAGTTCGCCAAGCTGCTCGGCATGGACCCGTGGCT
>JALOSD010000006.1 GCA_025458585.1 Burkholderiaceae bacterium
TCCGTCGCCCGCCGTCTATTCCACCGTCACGCTCTTGGCCAGGTTCCTCGGCTTGTCGACATCGGTGCCCCGCGCCACCGCCGTGTGGTAGGCCAGCAGCTGCAGCGGCACGACGTGCAGGATCGGGCTGAGCGCGCCGTAGTGCTCGGGCATGCGGATCACGTGCACGCCTTCTTCGCTCTCGATGCGGCTGTCGGCGTCGGCGAGCACGTAGAGCTGCCCGCCGCGCGCGCGCACCTCCTGCATGTTGCTCTTAAGCTTCTCGAGCAGCTCGTCGTTCGGTGCCACCGTGACCACCGGCATCTCCGACGTGACCAGCGCCAGCGGGCCGTGCTTCAGCTCACCGGCCGGGTAGGCCTCGGCGTGGATGTAGCTGATCTCCTTGAGCTTGAGCGCGCCTTCGAGCGCCACCGGGTAGTGCAGCCCGCGGCCGAGGAACAGGGCGTTCTCCTTGCGCGTGAAGTCCTCGGCCCAGGCGATGATCTGCGGCTCGAGCGCCAGCACGGCCTGCACCGCCACCGGCAGGTGGCGCAGGGCCTTGAGGTGCGCGTGCTCCTGCGCCTCGGTCAGGCGTCCGCGCACCTGCGCCAGCGCCAGCGCGAGCAGGAACAGGCCCACCAGCTGCGTCGTGAACGCCTTCGTCGAGGCCACGCCGATCTCGGCGCCGGCGCGGGTGAGAAACGCGAAGCGGCACTCGCGCACCATCGCGCTGGTCGGCACGTTGCACACCGTCAGCGTGTGCGCCATGCCCAGGCTGCGCGCGTGCTTGAGCGCCGCGAGGGTGTCGGCCGTCTCGCCGCTTTGCGTGATCGTCACCACCAGCGTGCGCGCATCGGGCACGCTGGTGCGGTAGCGGTACTCGCTCGCGATCTCGACCGCGGTGGGAATGCCGGCGATCGCCTCCAGCCAGTACTTGGCCGTGCTGCCGGCGTAGTAGCTGGTGCCGCAGGCCAGGATCAGCACGCGGTCGACCTCCTTGAACACGCGGTACGCGCCGTCGCCGAACAGCTCGGGCGTGACCGACTCGACGGCGTCGAGCGTGTCGGCGATCGCCTTCGGCTGCTCGAAGATCTCCTTTTGCATGTAGTGGCGGTAGGGCCCGAGTTCGGCGGCGGCGGTGTGCACCGGCATCGGCTTCACGTCGCGCTCGACCGGCCGCCAGCGCCCGTCGGCGCCGCGCGCGCTGAGCCAGAACTTGCCCGGCTGCAGGTCGACGACGTCGCCTTCCTCGAGGTAGACGATGCGGTCGGCCACGCCGGCCAGCGCCATCGCGTCGGACGCGACGAAGTGCTCGCCGTCGCGCCCGAGGCCGAGCACCAGCGGCGAGCCCTCGCGCGCGCCGACGACGCGCTGCGGCTCGTCGCGGCAGAACACGGCGATCGCGTACGCGCCGCGCAGCCGCTGCACCGCGCGCTGCACGGCGTCGAGCAGGTCGCCGTCGTAGTGGTGGTGCACGAGGTGCGCGATGACCTCGGTGTCGGTCTGGCTCGTGAACTCGTAGCCGCGCGCCTTCAGCTCGGCGCGCAGCTCGTCGTGGTTCTCGATGATGCCGTTGTGCACGAGCGCGATGCGCTCGCCCGAGAAGTGCGGGTGCGCGTTGTGCACCGCCGGCGCGCCGTGCGTGGCCCAGCGCGTGTGCGCGATGCCGGTGCCCGAGCGCACGTCGTCGGCGGCGGCCTGCGCCGCCAGGTCGGCCACGCGCGCCGTGCTGCGCGTGCGGCGCAGCGCGCCCGCCTGGTGCACGGCGACGCCGCACGAGTCGTAGCCGCGGTACTCGAGCCGGCGCAGGCCCTCGATCAGCACCGGCACGACGTCCCGGCCCGCCACTCCACCCACGATGCCGCACATGCGATGCGCTCCTGTCGTTGCGATGGAGCCATCGTAATCGGGCCGGCATGGCGGATGCGTTCGTTTTGCACGCCACCCGTGCAATGAAGCGTCACCAGGGTTCGAACAGGGAACGATCATGCACAATTCAGTCGTCCATGCACGAATCGTTCATGATCGAGCTCGACGCCATCGACCGCCGCCTGCTCGACCTGCTGCAGGCCGACGCCAGCCGCAGCAACGTCGATCTCGCGGCGGCGGCGGGCGTGTCGCCGGCCACGGCGCTGCGGCGCGTCAAGCGCCTCGTCGACGGCGGCGTGGCGTTCGAGGCCCGCGCACTGGCCGAGGAGGCCGTGCAGCAGTGCTACCGCGTCTCGCCCGGCCCCGACTTCGTCCTCGTGCTCTGGCTGCCCGACATGCCGGCCTACGACGCGCTCGTGCGGCGCCTCTTCACGCAGGACGCGAACGTGCGCAACGTGAGGGCCTACTTCGCAGTTCAGCGCAGCAAGTTCGACCCGCGCATCCGGCTGCCGGCGTAGCGCGCGGGTGTCAACGCGCCTTCAGGATCGCGAGCCCCTTCAGGTACTCGCCTTCCGGGAAGGCGAGCGTCGTCGGGTGGTCGCAAGCGCCTTCGAGGCGCGCCACCAGCGCGCCGTCGACGCCGGCGTCGATCGCGGCGCCGGCGACGATCTTGTGGAACAGCTCGGCGCCGACGCCCCCGGAGCAGCTGAAGGTCAGCAGCAGCCCGCCGGGGGCGAGCAGCTTCAGCGCGAGGCGGTTGATGTCCTTGTACGCGCGCGCGGCGCGTTCGGCGTGGGCGGCGGTGGGGGCGAACTTCGGCGGGTCGAGCACGATCGCGTCGAAGCGCTCGCCGGCCTTGAGCTGGTCGCGCAGCGTCTGGTTGACGTCGGCGTCGAGCCACTGCGCGCGGCCCGGATCGAAGCCGTTGAGCACGACGTGCGTGCGCCCGCGCTCGAGCGCGGGCGCCGACGAGTCGACGCTCGTCACCTCCTTCGCGCCGCCGGCCAGCGCCGCCACGCTGAAGCCTCCCGTGTAGCAGTAGCAGTTGAGCACGCGCTCGCAGCCGAGGTGGCGCACCCAGGCGGCGAAGCGCGCGCGGTTGTTGCGCTGGTCGAGGTAGAAGCCCGTCTTGTGGCCCTCGGCGACGTCGAGCGTCAGGCGCCAGCCGTGTTCGCGGACCGTCACCTCGGTCGGTCCGGCGCCGCGCAGCCAGCCGGTGGCCGGCGGCAGGCCTTCGAGGCCGCGCACGCCCGAGTCCGAACGCTCGTACAGCCGCGTGCAGGCGGTGGCCTCGAGCAGCAGGTCGGCGATCGTCGCCTTCCAGCGCTCGGTGCCGGCGGCGAGGAACTGCGCGCTCAGCGTGTCGGCGTAGCGGTCGACGACGAGGCCGGGCAGGCCGTCGGCCTCGCCGTGCACCAGGCGCACGCCGTCGCTGTCGATCGGCAGGCGCGCGCGCAGCGCGACGGCGGTGGCGATGCGGCGGGCGAAGAAGTCGCGGTCGATGCGCTCGCCCTCGTCGAAGGTCCACGCGCGCACGCGGATCGCGCTCGTCGGGCTGTACGAACCCCAGGCGAGGAAGCGCCCGTCGTGCGCCTCGACGCGCACCGTCTCGCCGGCGTCGGCCTTGCCCTTCGCGACGCTGCCCTCGAACACCCAGGGGTGGCGGCGCAGCAGCGAGCGTTCCTTGCCTTCGCGCAGGCGGATCGATTTCATGCCCGCATTGTCGCGGGCCGGCTCAGCCGCGCCGCTTCGCGCGCGGGTGCGCGGCGTCGTAGACCTTCGCGAGATGTTGGAAATCCAGCCGCGTGTAGACCTGCGTCGTCTGGATGTTCGCGTGGCCGAGCAGCTCCTGCACCGCGCGCAGGTCACCGCTGGACTGCAGCAGGTGCGACGCGAAGCTGTGGCGCAGCATGTGAGGGTGCACGTGCGTCGGCAGGCCGGCCTCGCGCGCCAGCAGCGCGAGCCGCGAGCGCACCTGGCTCGGCGTCAGGCGCGTGCCGCGGCGGCTGAGCAGCAGCGCCGGCTCGTCGGCACCCGGGCGCCGCAGCTGCGTGCGCACCTCGAGCCAGCGTGCCAGCGCCTGGCGCGCCGCCGCGCCCATTGGCACGCTGCGCCGCTTGCCGCCCTTGCCGAGCACGTGCACGCTCGCATCGGCCACGTCGATCCAGCCCGCGGCCTGCGCCGACGCGGTCGCATCGAGGCCGACGAGCTCGCCGACGCGCAGCCCGCAGCCGTAGAGCAACTCGACGATGCAGTGGTCGCGTGCGCGCAGCACCGGGTCGCCGGCGCCAGCGTCGTGCTCGGCGAGCGAGACCGCCTGGTCGACCGACAGCGCCTTCGGCAGCGGCTTCGTGTTGCGCGGCGCTCGCACGCCGTCGACCGGGTTCGCCGCGACGACGCCGCGCCGGCCCCACCAGCGGTACAGGCCGCGCCAGCCGGCGAGGATGATCGCGATGCTGCGCGGCGCGAGCCCCTGCGCGTGCAGCTGCGCGACCCAGCGCCGCACGTGGTGCGGCTGCACGTCGGCGAGCTCGACGCCTGCCTCGTGCGCGCGCTGCTGCAGGCGCCGCAGCGCGTCGGTGTACATCGCGACCGTACGCGGCGCGAGCCGGCGCTCGACCGCGAGGTGCTGCAGCCACGCCTGCAGCGCCTCGGTCAGCGGCGGCGCGTCGCTCACGCGCGGTTCAGGCGGGGGTCACGAGCCGCGACAGCGCCGCGCTCGCGATTTCGCCGATGCGCAGCAGGAACTCGGTGCCCATGTCGCTGCCGTAGCGCGTCGGGTCGGGCGAACCGAGCACGAGCAGGCCGATCGCGCCGCGGCCGGCCTCGGCGCTGCCGTGGCGCAACGGCACGAGCGCGATCGAGGTCACGGTGGCCGGGTCGTCGAGCCACTGCGCGGCCTCGAAGCCCGAGTTCAGCCCGCAGTAGGGCAGCCCGAGGCTCGCCGTGAAGCTCCTCACGTCGTCGCTCGCGCCCTGCGCGCTCGGCAGGTGGCGGTACGCGTCGGCGACGTTCCACACCCGCAGCGCAGCCTGCGGAATCAGGAACTGGTGCTTCAGCTCGCGCACCAGCACGTCGGGCAGCTCGGCGGCGTCGGCCGTCAGCAGGATCGCGCGCGTCCAGCGGTGCAGGCGGTCGGCGATCGCGACGTTCTCCTGCCCGTGGCGGATCATCTCGACGATCTTCAGCTCGAGACCCTTGATGCGCTCGCGCAGCATTTCCATCTGCCGCTCCTGCAGCGACACGGCGCGCTGCCCGTGCGGGCTCGTCAGCTGGATCGTCGCCAGCAACTCGGCGTGGCGCTCGAAGAAGCCCGGCGTGTTGGCCAGGTACTCGGCGATGTCGTGTTCGGTGATGCCCTGCACGCCGGAGCTCATGGCGCGGGGTCCTTCGGGGTGTGCTTCACAGGTCGATCTCTCCTTCGAAGACGGTCTGGGCGGGGCCGGTCATCAGCACCGGGGCGTCGCCGCCGGCCCATTCGATCGTCAGCCGCCCGCCGCGCGCCTCGACGTCGACGCGCGCGTCGAGCCAGCCCAGGCGGATGCCGGCGACGACGGCGGCGCACGCGCCGGTGCCGCAGGCGAGCGTCTCGCCGGCGTCGCGCTCCCACACGCGCAGCCGCACGCGGCCGCGGTCGACGACCTGCACGAAGCCGGCGTTGACGCGGCGCGGGAAGCGCGGGTGGTGCTCGAGGCGCGGCCCGAGCGTGGTCACGGGGGCGGCGTCGACGTCGTCGACGCGCACGACGGCATGCGGGTTGCCCATCGACAGCACGGCAGCCTCGACGACGGTGCCGTCGACGTCGAGCGGCCACAGGGCGAAGCCGTACACCTCGCGCGGCACGAGGCCGGCGGCGTCGAACGGCACGCGCGCCGGCTCGAACACCGGGCGGTTCATGTCGACGGTGACGCGGCCGTCGGCGCCGAGCCGCAGCTCGAGGCGGTTGTTGATGGTCTCGACCTGCAGCGTCGTCTTGTGCGAGAGCCCGTGGTCGACAACGTAGCGCACGAAGCAGCGCGCGCCGTTGCCGCAGTGCTCGACTTCCTCGCCGCTGGCGCCGTTGAAGATGCGGTAGCGGAAGTCGACGCCCGGCGTCGTGCTGCGCTCGACGACGAGGATCTGGTCGGCGCCGACGCCGAAGCGGCGGTCGCCGAGACGCTGCAGCCGGGTGCGGTCGAGCGAAAAGGGTTCGCGGGTCGCGTCGAGCACGACGAAGTCGTTGCCCGCGCCCTGCATCTTCGTGAAGCGCACCCGCATCGCGGGATTATCGCCGCCGGCTTCGCCGCTGCCTCTCAGGCGTAGACGCGCGGCTCGCCCTTGGGCCGCGTCTTGAAGCGCTTGTGCACCCACAGGTACTGTGCCGGCTGGCGCCGGATCTCGGCCTCGATCCACGCGTTCATGCGCTGCGCGTCGGCGATCGGGTCGTCGCCCGGCCAGTCGGTCCACGGCGGCAGGAAGCGCACGCGGTAGCCCTGGCCGCCGGGCAGGATCTCGGCGACCACCGGCTGCACGACCATGTCGAGCGAGCGCGCCATCTTCGACGGCGCGAGCAGCGTCGCCGCCGGCACGCCGAAGAAGGGCACGAACGCGGCCCCGCGGGCGCCGAAGTCCATGTCGGGCAGGTTGAAGAACGCGTGGCCGGCGCGGATCGCGCGCACCAGCCCCACCGCACCCTCGCGGCGCGTGAACAGCGCGCCGTTGCCGAAGCGCGAGCGGCCGGCGCGGATCGCGGCGTCGAAGCCCGCGTGGCTCTGCGCCTGGTAGATCGACGCCACCGGCCGCGTCTGGAACAGCTGCGTCGCCTGCCCGGCGACGTCGAGCGCGACGAAGTGCGGCGCGAGCCACATCACGGGCCGCTCGCTGCGCTCGGCGAAACCGACGTCGCCCTCGACGTGGATCAGGCGCTTCAGGCGCTCGGGCGACGCGTACCACAGCAGCCCGCGCTCGAGGATGCTGCGCGCGAGCCAGCCGAAATGCTGCCGCACGAGCGCGCGGCGCTCGTGCGGCAGCAGCTCGGGCAGGCACAGCTCGACGTTGCGCAGCGCGACGCGCCGGCGCGAGCCGGCCAGCAGGTACAGCAGCGCGCCGAGCGCGCGGCCGACGCCCGCCTGCAGCGCCAGCGGCAGCGCCTGGAACGCATGCAGCAGCGCGAGGACGAGGCGAACGCCGAGGTTCAAGGGGTCACCGTGGCGCCGGCAGGCGCGTCGGGCCGGCGCGGGCCCTTGTAGCGGTTGTAGCCCCACAGGTACTGCGTCGGGCACTGGCGGATCACGCGCTCCATCTCGGCGTTGAGCACGCGCGCGCACGCGGCCTGCAGCGCCTCGTCGCTCTCGGCCGCGGTGGGCAACGGCTGCTGCGGCGCGCGCACGACGAGCTTCCAGCCCGCGCCGCGCGGCAGCCGCTCGGCCCACATCACGAGCCACGGCGCGCCGCCGAGCTGCACGAGGCGCGTGGCCAGCGTCATCGTGTAGGCCGGGCGGCCGAAGAACGGCGCCCACGCGCCCTGGCCCTGCGGCGGCACCTGGTCGGGCAGCAGGCCCACCGTCTCGCCGCGCTTGAGCGCGCGCAGCAGCTGGCGCACGCCGGCGAGCGTCGTCGGCGCGGTCGCGAGGCCGGGGCGCGAGCGCGCCTGTTCCTCGAAGGTGCGCAGCCACGCCTGCTTGGCCGGGCGGTACAGCGCCGTCATCGGCCGCGCGCCGCCCCAGCGTTCGGCGTAGGCCTGCGCGCAGACCTCGAAGCTGCCCAGGTGCGGCGTCAGCAGCACGAGGCCGCGGCCGGCGGCGAGCGCCTCGTCGATCAGCGCGTCGCCGTCCCAGTTGACGTGGCGCGAGATCGGCTGCGCGTGCCGACCCAGCCACAGCCACGGCACCTCGGCGACGAAGCGGCCCGCTTCGGCCACCGCGGCGCGGATCTGCGCGCGCCCGAGGCCTGCGAGTTCGGCGTTCTCGCGCAGGCGCCGACGGTACGTCGGCGACGCAAGGTACGTCAGCCAGCCGAGCACCCCCCCGATCGCGTGGAGCCACGGCAGCGGCCAGTTCGACAGCCAGCGAACCAGGGTCAGCATGTTTCTATAATCGAGCCATCGCCGAGTTAAAGGACAACTTGCGGGGCGATGGGCGCCGAAGGGCGGGGCCCGAAATACCGCTAAAGCGTTCGCCGCTCACCAGGCCCCAGCGAGGTACGGAAGCCGGCAACGCCGGGCTCCCTCAACCTCACCGGAGTTTAAGCAAGTGGCGAGCGACTACCTCTTCACCTCGGAATCGGTCAGCGAAGGTCACCCCGACAAGGTGTCCGACCAGATCTCCGACGCCATCCTCGACGCGATCTTCAAGCAGGACCCGCGCTCGCGCGTGGCCGCCGAGACGCTTTGCAACACCGGCCTGGTGGTGCTCGCCGGCGAGATCACGACCAACGCGCACGTCGACTACATCCAGGTCGCGCGCGACACGGTCAAGCGCATCGGCTACGACAACACCGAGTACGGCATCGACTACAAGGGCTGCGCCGTGCTCGTGGCCTACGACAAGCAGAGCAACGACATCGCGCAAGGCGTCGACCACGCGAGCGACGACTACCTCAACACCGGCGCCGGCGACCAGGGCCTGATGTTCGGCTACGCCTGCGACGAGACGCCCGAGCTGATGCCCGCGCCGATCTACTACGCGCACCGCCTCGTCGAGCGCCAGGCGCAGCTGCGCAAGGACGGCCGCCTGCCCTTCCTGCGCCCCGACGCGAAGAGCCAGGTCACGCTGCGCTACGTCGACGGCAAGCCGCACTCGGTCGACACCGTCGTGCTGTCCAGCCAGCACGCGCCCGAGATGAGCCTGGGCAAGACGATGAAGCCCGAGTTCGTCGAGGCGGTGGTCGAGGAGATCATCAAGCCCGTGCTGCCGAAGGAGTGGCTCGCCAACACGCGCTACCTCGTCAACCCGACCGGGCGCTTCGTGATCGGCGGCCCGCAGGGCGACTGCGGCCTGACGGGGCGCAAGATCATCGTCGACACCTACGGCGGCGCCTGCCCGCACGGCGGCGGCGCGTTCAGCGGCAAGGACCCGACGAAGGTCGATCGCTCGGCGGCCTACGCGGCGCGCTACGTGGCCAAGAACATCGTCGCCGCCGGGCTCGCGCGCCAGTGCCAGATCCAGGTCGCGTACGCGATCGGGGTGGCCCGGCCGATGAACGTCACCGTCTACACCGAAGGCACCGGCAAGATCCCCGACGAGAAGATCGCGCACATCGTGCAGGAGGTGTTCGACCTGCGTCCGAAGGGCATCATCCAGATGCTCGACCTGCTGCGCCCGATCTACGAGAAGACCGCCGCCTACGGCCACTTCGGCCGCGACGAACCCGAGTTCAGCTGGGAACGCACGGACAAGGTGGACGTGCTGCGCGACCTCGCAGGCCTTTGAAGGGCGCGGCTGCGGCGCGGCTCAGCCGCGCCGCGCCGCGAGTAGCGCGGCCGCGACCTCGGCGAAGCCGCGTCCGCGCTCGCCGCGCGTGATCCACGCCGGCCACGCGCGCAGGCGGTCGGCGAAGTGCATCAGGTTGGCGACGCCGACCGACAACGGCACGCGCTCGAACATCGGTTCGTCGTTGGTCGAGTCGCCGACGTAGGCCCAGCGTCCGGGATCGAGCAGCGCGCCGGTGACGGCCTGCACCGCCCAGCAGGCGCCGCTCCACTTCGTGTGGTCGCCGAGCCAGCCGTTGACGTGGATCGAGCTGACGGTGGCGTGCAGCCCGTGGCGTCGCATCACGGCGACGACGGCGTCGACCTGCGCCGGCGCGAGGTGCGCGAACTCGGCGTGGTCGACCGCGATGTCGGTGAGGCGCCCGGCGCTGTCGCGTGCGAGCGTCGCGCCGGGCACCTCGGCGAGCACGGCGTCGGCGCACGCGCGCAGGCGCTCGCGGTTCGCGCGCCGCGTGGCCTCGTCCTGCGCGAAGTCGAGGCGCACCGCGGCGCCGTCGCGGCGCAGCAGCACGCCGCCGTTCTCCGCGACGATCGCGGCCACCGGCCAGGCGCGCACGAACGGTTCGCTCCAGCCCGCGGGGCGGCCGGTGATCGCGATCACGGGCACGGCCGCGTCGGCGAGCGCGTGCAGCGCGTCGAGCGCGGGCGGGTCGACGGCGCCGTCGCGTGTGAGCGTGTCGTCGACGTCGGTCAGCACGCCGTCGATGGTGCGCCACAGGGCGGCCGGCGCGGCGGCGAGCGGTGGCGGAGGCGAGGCTGCAGACGGCATCGCGGCAGTCTCCCACGCCGGGCGCGCGCGACCTGCGCGCCGCTTGACGCACCTCAACGCCGGGCGGCGTGAGGCGCGCATGATGAAAAGCCTACACCGATCGCTCCGACGAGGTTTCGATGGCTCTCGACCGCTCCAAAGCCCAGCCGCCTGCCAGCCCCGCAGCGCCCGCGCGCGCAGCCGCGCTGCCGCGCCGCCGCCGCGCCGGGCCGCGCCCGGTCGAGTCGGGCGACACGCTCGCCCATCCCGGTGCGCGCAGCGCCGAGGCCGAACGCGTCGCACGGCGCGCGAGCACGACGGAGACGGTGCAGGGCCTCGTGCTCGCCGACCTGCTCGCGCACCCGCCCGCGGGCCAGGCCGCAAGCGAGACGCTGCACCAGCTGCAGGCGCTGATCGCCGGCGCGTCGCCCGACGAGGTCAAGGCGTTGCGGCGCACGCTGTTCCGCCGTGACGAGCCCGAGTCCGGCGTTCCCGCCGTCGACCCCGACACCGAGCTCGCCCCTGGCTGGCGCGAAGGCGGCTACCCGTACAAGAACCTGCTGTCGCGCAAGAACTACGAGAAGCAGAAGTACCGCCTGCAGGTCGAGTTGCTGAAGCTGCAGGCCTGGGTCAAGGAGACGGGGCAGCGCGTCGTCATCCTGTTCGAGGGCCGCGACGCCGCGGGCAAGGGCGGCACGATCAAGCGTTTCATGGAGCACCTCAACCCGCGCGGCGCACGCGTCGTCGCGCTCGAGAAACCGAGCGAGCTCGAGCGCGGCCAGTGGTACTTCCAGCGCTACATCCAGCACCTGCCCACCGCCGGCGAGATCGTGCTGTTCGACCGCAGCTGGTACAACCGCGCCGGCGTCGAGCGCGTGATGGGCTTCTGCAGCGACGCCGAGTACGACGAGTTCCTGCGCCAGTGCCCCGAATTCGAACGCCACCTCGTGCGCTCGGGCGTGCGCCTGTTCAAGTTCTGGTTCTCGGTCAGCCGCGACGAGCAGCGCCGCCGCTTCAAGGAGCGCAAGGTGCATCCGCTCAAGCAGTGGAAGCTGTCGCCCATCGACATGGCCAGCCTCGACAAGTGGGACGACTACACGCGCGCCAAGGAGGCGATGTTCCTGCACTGCGACACCTCCGACGCGCCGTGGACCGTGATCAAGTCGGACTGCAAGAAGCGCGCACGGCTGAACGCGATGCGCTACGTGCTGCACCGCCTGCCCTACACGAGCAGGGACCTGTCGACGATCGGCCCGGTCGACCCGCTGGTCGTCGGCAGGCCGTCGCTCGTGCCGAGCGTCAGCGACGACCTGCTGGCCAGCGCCGGTGTCGGCTGAAGCCGGGCTGCGCGTGCACGATGCCCGCGCCGCGCCGGCGAGGGGCCGAGCGGGCGCGCGCCGTCGCTGCTAGACTTCGGGCCGTTCCGAGGAGCGTTGCAAGGCCCGCCGCGTCGCCACGACGGCGCAGCGGCCCCAGGCTCGGATTCCCATATTGCAACGGCGCTCACCTGCAGCGATCGCGCGCGGGTGGGCCACATGGTTCTCGCGTGACGTCGGTGCGGGCTTTCGCCACCGTCAGGAGTCACCACGCATGAACGCCGTCCTCAAGCCCCAGCACGACCACGACTTCGCCGTCGCCGACCTCTCGCTTGCCGACTGGGGTCGCAAGGAAATCAAGATCGCCGAGACCGAGATGCCCGGTCTGATGGCGATCCGCGACGAGTTCGCCGCCAGGCAGCCGCTCAAGGGCGCACGCATCGCCGGCTCGCTGCACATGACGATCCAGACCGCCGTGCTGATCGAGACGCTGCAGGCGCTCGGCGCGCAGGTGCGCTGGGCGAGCTGCAACATCTTCAGCACGCAGGACCACGCCGCCGCCGCGCTCGTCGTCAAGGGCACGCCGATCTTCGCCTACAAGGGCGAGACGCTCGCCGACTACTGGGACTACACGCACCGCATCTTCGAGTTCGGCGCCAAGGGCGCGGCCGACGAAGGCCCGAACATGATCCTCGACGACGGTGGCGACGCGACGCTGCTGATGCACCTCGGCAAGACGGCCGAGAAGGATCCCTCGGTGCTCGCCCACCCGAAGAGCGAGGAGGAGACCTGCCTGTTCGCCGCCATCAAGGCCAAGCTCGCGCAGGACCCGACCTGGTACAGCCGCAAGAGCGCGCAGATCATCGGCGTGACCGAGGAGACGACCACCGGCGTGCACCGCCTCAAGGAGATGAGCGCCAAGGGCACGCTCATGTTCCGCGCCATCAACGTCAACGACAGCGTCACGAAGAGCAAGTTCGACAACCTGTACGGCTGCCGCGAGTCGCTGGTCGACGCGATCAAGCGCGCCACCGACGTGATGATCGCCGGCAAGGTCGCGGTGGTCGCGGGCTACGGCGACGTCGGCAAGGGCAGCGCGCAGGCGCTGCGCGCGCTGTCGGCGCAGGTGTGGGTGACCGAGATCGACCCCATCAACGCGCTGCAGGCGGCGATGGAAGGCTACAAGGTCGTCACGATGGAGTACGCCGCCGACAAGGCCGACATCTTCGTCACCGCCACCGGCAACAAGAACGTGATCCGCTACGAGCACATGGCGGCGATGAAGGACGAGGCCATCGTCTGCAACATCGGCCACTTCGACAACGAGATCGACGTCGCCGGCCTCGAGGGTCTGCAGTGGGACGAGATCAAGCCGCAGGTCGACCATGTGGTCTTCCCCGACGGCAAGAAGATCATCCTGCTCGCCAAGGGGCGGCTGGTGAACCTGGGCTGCGCGACCGGCCACCCGAGCTTCGTGATGAGCAGCTCGTTCGCCAACCAGACGATCGCGCAGATCGAGCTGTTCACGCACGCCGACTACTACGAGCAGGGCAAGGTCTACGTGCTGCCCAAGCACCTCGACGAGAAGGTCGCGCGCCTGCACCTGAAGAAGGTCGGCGCGATGCTCACCGAGCTGACCGACGAGCAGGCGGCGTACATCGGCGTGCCGAAGCAGGGGCCGTACAAGGCCGACACCTATAGGTATTGACGACCCCCCCGAAGCGCCTGCGGCGCCTCCCCCCAGGGGGCGCCGCCAGCGGACCGGCCAAGCCGGATCCGCGGCGTCTGCCGGGAGGACGCTGATCCATGCGGCACGGGCGACGCCAGCCCGAGGGATCCCTGAGGTGACGCGGGACCGTGCCAGGAGGAGAGCGGGATGAGGATCGTGATCGTCGGCGCGGGCGGGGTGGGCGGCTACTTCGGCGCCCGGCTGCTCGCCGCCGGGCAGCCGGTGACCTTCGTCGCGCGCGGGCGCCATGGCCAGGCGCTGCGCGAGCAGGGTCTGCGGGTCACGAGCCCGCTGGGTGACCTGCACGTGCCGCAGGTCGACGTGGTCGAGCCGGGCGCAGCAGCCGCGCCCGCCGACCTGATCGTCTTCACCGTCAAGCTGCCCGACGCCGAGGCGGCGGCGGCCATGCTGCCGCCGCTGATGCATCCCGGCACCGTGGTGCTGCCGTTCCAGAACGGCGTCGACGTTGCCGAGGTGCTCGCGCGCCACGTCGGCGCGGCGGCGGTCGCGCTCGGCGTCGCCTACATCGCCGCCCATGTGGCCGCGCCCGGCGTGATCGCGCACGGCGGCAGCTTCGCGCGGCTGCGCTTCGGCGCGCTGCAGCCGGCGCAGGAGCCGGTGCTGCGCGACTTCCTCGCCGCGTGCAAGCGCGCCGGGATCGACGCCGGCATCTCCGACGACATCCGCCGCACGGTGTGGGAGAAGTTCGTCTTCCTCGTCGGGCTGAGCGGGCTGACGGCGCTGACGCGCTTGCCGATCGGCGTCACGCGCGCCGACCCCGAGCTGCGCCGCCTGCTGCGCGACGTCATCGGCGAGACCTGGGCGCTCGCCCGTGTCGAAGGGGTCGCGCTCGCGGACGACTTCGTCGACCGGCAGATGGGCGTCGTCGACGCGCTGCCGGCGGGCATGAAGGCGTCGATGCTGCACGACCTCGAGGCGGGCCGCCCGCTCGAGCTGCCGTGGCTCGCGGCCGCCGTCGTGCGCCGCAGCGAGGCGCGCGGCCTCGCGGCGCCGGCGAACCGCTTCGTCGCGGCCGCCCTCGGCCCCTACGCTCACGGCCGCCCGGCGGCCGCCTGACGACGCACCGCGCATGCGCGCCGACCGGCTGCTGGTCTCGCAGGGCCTCGCGCCCACGCGCTCGGCGGCGCAGCGCCTGATCGCCAGCGGTGCCGTGCGCTGGCGCGGCCCGTCGGGCTGGACGGCGCCGCGCAAGGCCGGCGACGAGCTGCCCGAGGGCTGCGAGGTGCAGCTCGTCGACGACGCCGAGCTGCGCTGGGTGTCGCGCGGCGGGTTGAAGCTCGATGGCGCGCTCGTGGCCACCGGCCTCGACGTGCGCGGCAGCACGTGCCTCGACGTCGGCCAGAGCACCGGCGGCTTCACCGACGTGCTGCTCGCGCGCGGCGCGGCGCTCGTCGTCGGCGTCGACGTCGGCCACGGCCAGCTGCACCCGCGGCTGCAGGCCGACGAGCGGGTGCGCGCGTTCGAGGGCGTCAACGCGCGTTCGCTCGACGCTGGCGTGCTCGGCGACGCGATGCCGCCGCAGGGCTTCGACCTCGTCACCGGCGACCTGTCGTTCATCTCGCTGACGCTCGTGCTGCCGGCCCTGGCGCCGCTGGTGGCGCCGGGCGGGGACCTGCTGCTGCTCGTCAAGCCGCAGTTCGAGCTGCAGCCGGCGCAGCTCGGCAAGGGCGGGCTCGTGAAGGACCCCGCGTTGCACGCGACGGTGCGCGAGCGCGTCGAGGCGGCGTGCCACGACGCCGGCCTTGTCGTGCAGCGCTGGCTCGAGAGCCCGGTGCGCGGCGGTGACGGCAACGTCGAATGGTTCGTGTGGGCGCGGCCCGCACGCGAAGGGAGTTGAGATGAGTGCGAACCGGGTGCCGCTGAGCTTCGAGTTCTTCCCGCCGAAGACGCCCGAGGGCGTCGTCAAGCTCGCCGACGCGCGGCGCCAGCTCTACGCGCTGCGCCCCGAGTTCTGCTCGGTGACCTACGGCGCCGGCGGCTCGACGCAGGAAGGCACGCTGCAGACCGTGCGCGACATCCTCGCCGAAGGCGTCGACGCGGCGCCGCACTTCAGCTGCATCGGCGCGACGCGCGCGTCGATCGCCGACAAGCTCGCGCAGTTCGAGGCCGCGGGCATCCGCCGCCTCGTCGCGTTGCGCGGCGACCTGCCGAGCGGCTTCGGCGCCGGCGCGCTCGGCGAGTTCCGCTACGCGTCCGATCTCGTCGCCTTCGTCCGCGAGACCACCGGCGAGCGCTTCCACGTCGAGGTGGGCGCCTACCCCGAGATGCACCCGCAGGCGCGCACGCCGGCCGACGACCTGAAGGCCTTCGCGACCAAGGTGCGCGCCGGTGCGAACGCGGCGATCACGCAGATGTTCTTCAACAGCGACGCCTACTTCCGCTTCGTCGACGAGGCGTACGCGCTCGGCGTCGGGATCCCGATCGTGCCCGGCATCATGCCGATCACGAACGCGAGCGGGATCATCCGCTTCGCCGACAACTGCGGCACCGAGATCCCGCGCTGGATCCGGCTGCGGCTGCAGGGCTTCGGCGACGACGTCGAGTCAATCCGCGCCTTCGGGCTCGACGTCGTCACCGACCTCGTCGATCAGCTCACCACCGCCGGCGTGCCGGGGCTGCACTTCTACACGATGAACCAGGCCGCGCCGACGCTCGAGATCTGCCGCCGGCTCGGGTTCGCGCCGGCCGCCTGACGCCGCCTGACGCCGCCGGGCGGCGCCGTCGCGGGCGAGCAACATCCGCCGGCGCGGTGCCGCGCCGGTTTGCCGCAGCGCAAAAACGACCCTCGTGGGACGACGTCCAATCCACCGAAGGCCATGTGGCCGTCAACGCACCGGAAGGAGGACTCCACGATGCTTCGTCGCCTGACCACCACCGCCGCCGCCGCCCTTGCGGCCGTCACGGCGCTCTCGCTCGCACCCGCCACCACGTACGCGCAGGACACCGGCAACTGGGTCGTGCGCGCCCGCGCGCTGTACCTCGACTCGTCGAACGACGACTCGACCGGCCTCGACCTCAGCGTCAACAACAAGTGGTTCCCGGAGGTCGACATCTCGTACTTCATGACGCCGAACTGGGCGCTCGAGTTGATCCTGACCTATCCGCAGGAACACGACGTGAGCGCCGGCGGCACGAAGATCGGCACGCTGAAGCAGCTGCCGCCGACGCTGACGCTGCAGTACCACTTCACCGGCATGCCGGTGCGGCCGTACCTCGGCGCGGGCATCAACTACACGCGCTTCTCGAGCGTCAATCTGCCCGCCGGCGTCACGATCGACAGCAGCAGCTGGGGTTTCGCGCTCAACGCCGGTCTCGACTACCCGATCGGCAACGGCTGGCTGCTCAACGTCGACGTCAAGAAGGTGCAGATCGGCACGACGGTGAAGGCCGGTGGAGCGACCCTTGGCGACTTCGACGTCGATCCGTGGCTGTTCAGCGTCGGCGTCGGCTACCGCTTCTGACGCCGACCGAGGCCTTCAGCCGTCGCGCTCCCACACGACGCCCTCTTCCGTGAGGATGGTGTCGAGCGGCACGTCGTGCGGCTCGGGCTCGAGCCACGGGATGTAGCCGTGTGCGTAGCCGACGCCCACGGTGTACGGGCGCGGCGACAGTGCGGCGAGCGTGCGATCGTAGAAGCCGCCGCCGTAGCCCAGGCGCACGCCGCGCGGCCCGAAGCCGACGCAGGGCACCAGCAGCAGCTGCGGCGCGAACTGGTCGGTGTCCTTCGGCTTCGGGATGCCGTAGGCGTCCTCCTCCATCGGGCAGCCGGGGTACCAGACGTGGAAGCGCAGCTGCTTGGTCTGGCGGTCGAGCACCGGCAGGCCGATCTGGCGGTGCCAGCCGCGCACGTCCTCGCCCTCGGTCCAGCGGTACAGCGCCGGCAGCGCGTCGAACTCGCCCTTGATCGGCCAGTAGGCGCCGATGGCGGTCTCGTCGCGGCCCACCAGCCACACGCGCAGCACCTCCTGCAGGTGCACCGAGCGCTCGTGGCGGTCGACGAGCGCCTGCCGCTCGGCCTGCAGCTGGCGGCGCAGCACGGCCTTGTCGCGCGACGGTTCGAGGGGCGGCAGCGGCAGCGTCATCGGCGGCAGTCGGGGTAGGGGGGCGGCGCGATTGTCGCCGCCGCGGCGCGCTTTTCGCGGCATGGGAACCGCCGCGTGCAGCCACGATCGCATCGGGCGTGGTGCGACGATGTTGCGCTGCGCTACAGTCCTTCACCGAGCCGCGCCATGCGTACGACGATGTCCTGCCGAACCGCCGCGCTCTGCGTGGGGTTGCTGTGCGTGGCCGCGGCGCCGGGTGCGTCGGCGCAGGCGAACCGGGCCACGGCGGCCGCGCCTGCCGCCACCGTATCCGTCGGGGCGGGCGACCGCATCGTGCTCGACGCGCGCGAGGCGCTGCGCCGGCGCGACGCGAGGCAGCTCGCCGACGCCAAGCGCGCGATCGAGCCGCTGCGTCACCCGCTCGCGCCGTGGGTCGACTACTGGGAGCTGACGCAGCGCCTGCGCGAAGTCACGCCCGACGAGGTCGAGGCCTTCTACGCGCGGTGGAGCGGCACCTACGTCGAGGACCGGCTGCGCAACGACTGGCTGCTCGAACTCGGCAAGCGCCGCCAGTGGGACGCGTTCCAGGCCGACGTCCCGCGCTTCCGGATGAACGACGACCGCGAGGTAACCTGCTACGCCGCGCTCGCCGACCACCTCGACGGCCGCGACGTCGGCGCGCGTGCGCGCGAGGCCTGGTTCGCGCAGCGCGACGCCGACGACGGCTGCCACCTGCTCGCGCGCACGCTGCTCGCCGCAGGCGTCTTCACGAGCGCCGACGTCGCCGCGAAGACGCGCCTCGCGGTCGAGCGCAACCAGCCGCGCGCCGCGCGGCAGGCGCTCGAACTCGCCGACGTGGCGTCGGTGCCTGCCGGCTGGTGGGACCAGCCCGAGCGCGCGCTCGACCGTGCGCCGGCCGGGCGACGGGCCGACCTGCTCGACGCGCTCGCGCTCGGCCGCCTCGCCGCCGCCGACCCGGACCGCGCGGCGCAGCGGCTCGACGACGGCCTCGCGGCGCGGCTGGGGCCCGACGCTTCGTTGTGGGCCTGGGGCCAGACCGCGCGCTGGAGCGCGCTGCGCCTGCAGCCGCAGGCCGTGGAGCGCTACGAGCGCCTGCCGGCGATGATCGCGCGCGCGCCAGGTGCGCCGGCGCTGGCCGACGACGTCTGGGCGTGGCAGGTGCGCGCCGCGCTGCGCGCCGAGCCGACGCGCTGGGACCTCGTGCGCGCCGGCGTCGACGCGATGGGCGAGGCCACGCGCGCCGACCCGACTTGGGTCTACTGGGGCGCGCGCGCCGACCTCGCGCTCGCCCCGGCGGGCGACGCCGGCCGCGCGCCGCGCGAGCGCGCGCAGCAGGCGCTGGCGTCGATCGCCGGCCCGATGCACTTCTACGGCAAGCTCGCCGCCGAGGAGCTCGGCCGGCCGCAGGCGCTGCCGCCGCGCCCGCCGCAGCTCACGGCCGGCGAGCGCGAGGCGGCGCGCCGCAACGCCGGCCTGGCGCGCGCGCTGCACGCGATCGACCTCGGCCTGCGCAGCGAAGGCGTGCGCGAGTGGAACTTCACGCTGCGCGGCATGGACGACCGCCAGCTGCTCGCCGCGGCGCAGCTCGCCTGCGACCGCGAGGTGTGGGACCGCTGCATCGCCACCAGCGAGCGCACGCAGGGGCTGGTCGACGTCGCGCAGCGCTTCCCCACGCCGTTTCGCGACACCGTCGTCGGTCAGTCTCAGGGTGCTGGGATCGACCCGGCGCTCGTCTACGGCCTGATCCGACAGGAATCGCGCTTCGTGCTCGACGCGCGCTCGCACGTCGGCGCGTCGGGGCTGATGCAGCTGATGCCCGACACCGCACGCTGGACCGCGCGCAAGGTCGGCGTGCCGCTGCGCGCCGGACAGGTCACCGACCTCGAGACGAACCTGAAGCTCGGCGCGTCATACCTGCGGCTCGTGCTCGACGACTTCGGCGGCTCGCCGGCGCTCGCCACCGCGGCCTACAACGCCGGCCCCGGGCGTCCGCGGCGCTGGCGCGAAGGGCCGGTGCTCGAGCCGGCGGCGTGGGCCGAGGCGATCCCGTTCGGCGAGACGCGCGACTACGTCAAGAAGGTGTTGTCCAATGCGGTCGTGTACTCGGCGCTGCTCGCCGACGCGCCGCTCGCGCTGCGGCCACGCCTCGGCCCGCCGATCGGCCCGCGCGCCGACGGCGAGCCGGCCGCGAACCAAGAACTCCCCTGAACCCGTTCCCCGAACCGGCCTTCTCGCGTGATGAACAACGTCCTCGTCCTCGGCGGCACCGGCTTCGTCGGCCGCGCCACCTGCGCCGAACTCGTCGAGCGCCACGGCGGCGGCGGCACCACGATCGCGGTGCCGACGCGCCGCCTCGCGCACGGCCACACGGTCCGCTACCTGCCCACCGTCGAGCTCGTCGAGGCCGACGTCGTGCGCGACCCGGGCGCGCTGCCGCGGCTCGTGGCCGGGCGCGACGCCGTCGTCAACCTGATCGCGGTGCTGCACGGCGACGAGGCGCGCTTCCGTACGCTGCACGTCGAGCTGCCGCGACGCCTCGCCGAGGCCTGCCGCGCCGCCGGCGTGCGGCGCGTCGTGCACGTCAGCGCGCTCGGCGTCGGGCCGAACGCGCCGTCGCTGTACCTGCGCTCGAAGACCGAGGGCGAGGCGGTGCTGACGGGCAGCGGGCTCGACGTGACGGTGCTGCGCCCGTCGGTGATCTTCGGCGCCGACGACCGTTTCCTCAACCTGTTCGCGAGCCTGCAGGCGGTGTTCCCGCTGATGCCGCTGGCCGGCGCCGACGCGCGCTTCCAGCCGGTGTGGGTGCAGGACGTCGCGCAGGCGATCGTGCACTGCCTCGAGCGCCGCGACACGATCGGTCGCGTCTACGAGTGTGTCGGCCCGCACGTCTACACGCTCGCCGACCTCGTGCGGCTCGCCGGTCGCCACGCCGGCCACGAGCGGCCGGTGCTGCCGCTGCCGGGTGCGCTCGCCTCGCTGCAGGCGCGGCTGATGGAGCTCGCGCCCGGCGAGCCGATGATGTCGCGCGACAACCTGCTGTCGATGCAGGTGCCCAACGTCGCCACCGGCGAGGTGCCGGGCCTCGAGGCGCTGGGCATCACGCCCGCCGCATTGGAGGCGGTGGCGCCGACCTACCTCGGCGGCGCCGCCGGGCGCGCGCGCCTCGGCCCGCTGCGCACCCGCGCGCACCGGGACAGTTGAACCACCCCCGCAGCGCCTTCGGCGCTTCCCCCTCCAGGGGGCGCCGGCAGCGGAC
This sequence comes from Burkholderiaceae bacterium, assembly GCA_025458585.1. Taxonomy (GTDB): domain Bacteria; phylum Pseudomonadota; class Gammaproteobacteria; order Burkholderiales; family Burkholderiaceae_C; genus Calidifontimicrobium. The sequence goes on from JALOSD010000006.1 coordinate 20,451, forward strand.
CGGCGTAGCCGGATCCGCGGCGGCCGCTTGATGGGGTCGCGGTGCGGCCCGACGCGCCCGAGGCCGCGATGAAGCGCTACGTCGTTGGCGGTGCGGTGCGCGACCGCTTGCTCGGCGTGCCGGGCGGCGACGTCGACTGGGTCGTCGTCGGCTCGACGCCCGAGCAGATGCTCGCCGCGGGCTATCGCCCCGTCGGGCGCGACTTCCCGGTCTTCCTGCACCCGGCCACCGGCGAGGAGCACGCGCTCGCGCGCACCGAGCGCAAGGTCGGCCTCGGCTACCACGGCTTCACGTTCCACGCCGACCCGTCGGTGACGCTCGAGCAGGACCTTGCGCGGCGCGACCTGACGATCAACGCGATGGCGATGGACCCCGCAAGCGGCGAGATCGTCGACCCCTTCGGCGGGCGCGCCGACCTCGCGGCGCGCGTGCTGCGCCACGTGTCGGACGCCTTCGCCGAGGACCCGGTGCGCATCCTGCGGCTCGCACGCTTGGCGGCGCGCTTCCACGATTTCGCCGTCGCGCCGGAAACGGTCGCACTGATGCGCCGCATGGTCGACGCTGGCGAAGTCGACGCGCTGGTGCCCGAGCGCGTGTGGCAGGAGCTCGCGCGCGGCCTGATGCAGGCGCGCCCGAGCCGCATGTTCGACGTGCTGCGCGCGTGCGGCGCACTTCCCGTGCTGCTGCCCGAGGTCGAGCGGCTGTGGGGCGTGCCGCAGCCCGAGCTGCATCACCCCGAGATCGACACCGGCGTGCACGCGATGATGGTCCTCGACAAGGCGGCGCGGCTCGACGCGCCGCTGCCGGTGCGCTGGGCCTGCCTCGGCCACGACCTCGGCAAGGGCACGACGCCGCCCGAGGCGTGGCCGCGCCACGTCGGCCACGAGGCGCGCAGCGTCGCGCTCGTCGAGGCGATCGACCGCCGGCTGAAGGTGCCGAACGACTGCCACGAACTCGCCGTGCTTGCCGCGCGCGAGCACGGTCACGTGCACGCCAGCGGCGCGCTCGGCGCCGCGGCCGTGCTGCGGCTGCTCGAGCGCTGCGACGCGCTGCGCCGGCCGCAGCGCTTCGCGCAGCTGCTGCTCGCCTGCGAGTGCGACGCGCGCGGCCGCACCGGCTTCGAGCACGCGCCGTACCCGCCGCGCGAACGGCTCGCGCGCGCGCTCGACGTCGTGCGCGCCGTCGACACGGCGGCGGTCGCGGCCGCCGTTGGCGCGCCACCGGCGGGGCCCGCGCTCGGCGCCGCGATCCGCGCGGCACGCGAGCGCGCACTGGCCGAGGCGGGCTTTTAGAGCCGCTTCCCCGTCGGGATGTCTGACGCGGATCCAGCGAGATCCTGAAGCTTGTCTGACAGTTGCATGCTTCCCGCCGTCGTTGCACATTCGCGGCCGGTGAAGGCTGGGGCGAAGACGAGGGCTGGCGCGATTCGCCCAGCCCTCTTTCCATGGGTCGGCCGGCCTTTGGCCAGTGGGCGGGTCGCGGGACTGCGCATGACCGGAGGAGTGACAAATGAGATCGATGGTCCCCAAGTGGATCGCCGCTTTAGGTGTACTGGCCATGATCGCGGGCTGCGACAAGCCGCAGCCGACAGCGGCGACGCCGCCTCAGCCGCAGGCGCAGATCGATGCCGCGGAGATCATCTACGTCGGC
>JALOSD010000106.1 GCA_025458585.1 Burkholderiaceae bacterium
CCGGCCATGTCGCCGTAGAGCGTGCAGTAGCCGGTGGCCATCTCGCTCTTGTTGCCGGTGGTCAGCACGATCGAGCCGGTCTTGTTCGACAGCGCCATCAGCAGCGTGCCGCGGATGCGCGCCTGGATGTTCTCCTCCGTCGTGTCCTGCGCCAGGCCGGCGAAGATCGGCGCCAAAGCGATGCGAAACGCGTCGAACATCGGGGCGATGGCGATCTCGTCGTGGTGCACGCCGAGCCGCTGCGCCATCTCGCGCGCGTCGAGCCACGAGATCTCGGCCGTGTACGGCGAAGGCATCATCACGGTGCGCACGCGATCGGCGCCGAGCGCGTCGACCGCGATCGCGAGCACAAGCGCCGAGTCGATGCCGCCCGACAGGCCGATGATCGCCCCCGGAAAACCGTTCTTGCCGACGTAGTCGCGCACGCCGAGCACCAGCGCACCCCAGGCCTGCGCGAGCGGGTCGGGCAGCGGCGCGATCGGGCCGTGCACCTCGCCGGCGTCGACCTCCACCTCGAGCAATGCCGGCTCGAAGCTCGGCGCGCGCGCGGCGAGGCGCCCGTGCGCGTCGACGGCGAACGACGCACCGTCGAACACGATCTCGTCCTGCGCGCCGACGAGGTGCGCGTACAGCAGCGGCAGGCCGACGTCGCGCGCACGCTCGGCCATGCGCAGCTCGCGCTCCTCGGCCTTGTCGAGGTGGAACGGCGAGGCGTTGAGCACGACGAGCCCCTGCGCGCCGGCCGCCTTCGCCGCGCGCGCCGGCTCGTCAAACCAGGCGTCCTCGCAGATCAGCACGCCCAGGCGCAGACCCCCGGCGTCGAAGACGACGGGCCCGCGGCCCGCGTCGCGGCCGGAGGTGAAGTAGCGGCGCTCGTCGAACACCTGGTAGTTCGGCAGCTCGCGCTTGCAGTACGTCGCGACGACGCGGCCGCCTTCGAGCACCGAGGCCGCGTTGAAGCGCCGCTGCAGCGCGAACGACTTGGTCCTAACATCGTCGTGCTCGCCGAACTGGTGCGGGTGCCCGACGACCAGATGCAGCCCACCGCAGTCCGCCAGTTCGAGTGCCAGTTCGTGCAGCGCGCGCTCGCACGCGCGCAGGAAGGCCGGGCGCAACAGCAGGTCCTCGGGCGGATAGCCGCTGAGCGCGAGTTCGGGCGCGACGACGACGCGTGCGCCCGCCGCGTGCGCGGCACGCGCCGCGTCGGCGATGCGGCGCGCGTTGCCGGCGAGGTCGCCGACGGTGGCGTCGAGCTGGGCGAGCGCGATCTTCACGCGCGGTGACGGGACATGGCCGACGGTACCTCCATCCCGGAAGAATATGTCATCCGCGTGCACGACGACCCGACGGCGATCGACGCCGGCGCGTGGAATGCACTGCTCGCGTCGCAGCCCGCCTCCACGCCCTTCCTGCGCCACGAGTACCTGGCGGCGCTGCACGCCTCGGGCAGCGCCGTGCCGGCGACCGGCTGGGCGCCGCGGTTCGTCACCGTCGAGCGCGGCGGCGCGCTCGCAGGCGCCTGCGCTCTGTACCTGAAGGGCCATTCGTACGGCGAGTACGTGTTCGACTGGGCCTGGGCCGACGCGTACCGCCGCGCCGGCCTGCCCTACTACCCCAAGCTGCTCGCCGCCGTGCCGTTCACCCCGGTGCCGGGCACGCGCCTGCTGGCGCGCGACGACGCGGTGCGCGACCTGCTGGCGCGCACGCTGTCGTCGCTCGCATCGACGATGGAGCTGTCGTCGGCGCACGCCCTCTTCGTCGACGCCGTCGACCGCGCCGCGTTCGAGCGCGCCGGCTGGCTGCTGCGCGAGGGCGTGCAATTCCACTGGACGCAGCGCGCCGACGCGCCGCTCGCGAGCTTCGACGACCTGCTCGCGAGCCTGCAGCGCGACAAGCGCAAGAAGATCGCGCAGGAGCGCCGGCGCGTCGCCGAGGCCGGCGTCACGTTCACGGTGCACCGCGGCGCCGCGATCGACGACGGCCTGTGGGACTTCTTCCACCACTGCTACACGTTGACGTACCAAGCGCACCACTCGACGCCGTACCTGACGCGCGAGTTCTTCCGCGCAATGGCGCGCACGATGGCCGAGCACTGGCTGCTGTTCGTCGCCTGGCGCGGCGGCGAGCGCATCGCGGCATCGCTGATCGCGCTCGACGAGGCGCGGCGCGCCGCCTACGGCCGCTACTGGGGCGCGACGACGTACGTGCCGTGCCTGCACTTCGAGGCCTGCTACTACCGGCCGCTCGCCTGGTGCCTCGAGCACGGTTACCTTCGCTTCGAAGGCGGCGCCCAGGGCGAGCACAAGATGGCGCGCGGGCTGCTGCCGGTGCGCACGACCTCGGCGCACTGGCTGCGCGACCCGCGCTTCGCGAGCGCGGTGGCCGACTTCCTAGCCCGCGAGGGCGAGCACGTCGCGCTCTACGTCGACGAGCTGAACGAACGCAATCCGTTCCGCGACGGCGCCGTCACGGCTGCTTGAAGTCGCCGGCGAGCGCCTGTGCGAAGCGCTCGGGCGCGAGGTAGCGGCGCAGCGCGTCGTTCACCTGCGGCGGCGTCAGCGCGGCGATCGCGTCGTCGACCTGCTGCGACACCACCATCGTGCGCCCGAGGTGGAGATTGTTCGCGAGCACGCTCGCGAGGACGTCATCCTGCGCGCGGTTCAGGCGCCGGCGCGAGAGCAGCGCCTGCTTCGCCGCCTCGATCTCGTCGGCCGCGAAGCCGTCGCGCAGCGCGAGCGCGACCTCCTCGGCGAACACCTGCTCGACGCGCTCGCGGTCGCGCGGTGCGTGGATCGTGCGCGCGATCCACATCGAGTTCGGCTCGAACGAGCTCCAGTCGACATAGCTGTAGGTCGAGTACGACAGGCCCTCGCGCTCGCGGATGCGCTTGTGCAGCCGCGAGTCGCCACCGCCGCCGAGCAGGAAGTTCGCGACCATGAACGACGCGTAGTCGGGCGCGACGTCGTTCAGCGGCACCGGCAGCTGCACGCCGAACGCGGCGTTCTGGCGGTCGGGCGTCAGCGTGACGAGGCGCACCGGCGTCGCCGGCAGCGCCGGCTGCGGCACGCGCGCGTACGCCTGCGGGCTGCGCCAGTCGCCGAACGCCGCCGCGAGCGCCTGCCTGACCGCCACCGGGTCGAAGTCGCCGACCGCTGCGAACTGCGCGTTCGACGCGCCGTAGAAGCCGGCGTGGTATGCCTTCACCCGCGCCAGGTCGACGGCCGCGACGTCGGCCGCGATCTCGTCGAAGGTGCGCGCGTGGCGCACGTCGCCGCGCGGGTACGGGTTGCCGTGGCGCGCGAGCTGGTTGCCGACGATCGCCTCCGGGTTGTCGCGCTGCTGCTGCACGCCCGCAAGCCGCTGCCGGCGCGCCTCGTCGAGCGCGGCCTCGGGGAAGGTCGGCGTGCGCAGCAGGCGGCCGACGAGCGCGATCGCTTCGGCGACGTGTTCGCGGCGCGTGCGCAGCGTGACGGTGAGGGCGCCGGGCCGCCCGCCGATCGACAGCTCGCTTTGCAGCGCGTCGAGGCGGTCGGCGATCTGCTGCCGGTCCAGCCCCACGGCACCCTTGTCGAGCAGCGCCGCGGTGATCGACGGCACCTCGCCCCAGCCGGCGAGGCTGCGCTCGTCGCCGTGGCGCAGCGTGAGCACCACCTGCACCGCGTTGCCGCGCGTCGGCTTGGGCAGCAGCGCCGCGTGCAGGCCCACCGGCAGGTCGAATCGCTCGGTGCGCGCGTCGATGTTCGCCGGCGACGCGTCGAACGCCGCCACGCGCGGCGCGCCCGGCTGCGGCACGAACTCCTGCACGGCGAGCGTCACGGCACGCACGCGGTCGCGGGTCAGGAAGAACAGCCGCCAGTCGCCGAGCGCGATCGCCTCCGACAGCTCGACGCCGACGCGCTCGGGGTCGGCGAAGCCGGTCTCCCAGTCGTTGAGCCACTTGTTGCGCGCACGCTCGAGCTCCTCGGCGGTCACCGGCTCGCTCGCCAGGCCTTCGAGCGTCGCGAGCAGCGCCGCGCGCGCGCGCTCGACATCCTGCCCCGGCGCGAGCTGGGCGCCGAACAGCGCGACGCCGGGCTCGGCGAGCGCCCACGCCGACCCGAAGCTGCCCGAAGCGAGGCCGGCCTCGACGAGCGCGCGGTGCAGACGCCCGCTCGGCGTGTCGCCGAGCACGATCGCGAGCAGCTCGACCGCGGCGTGGTCGCGCGCCGCGCCCGGCGGCACGTGGTAGGAGGCGAACAGCAGCGGGTTGCCGCCGACGCGGCGCACGGTGACGCTGCGCTCGCCGTCCTGCGCCGGGTCGAGCGTGTGCGTCGCCGGCAGCGGCGTCGCCGCCTTCGGGATGCGGCCGAAACTGTCGGCCACCCACGCCAGCGTGCGCGCCTTGTCGAAGGTGCCGGAGACGATCAGCGTCGCGTTGTCGGGGCGGTAGTGCGCGCGGTAGAAGGCGCGCAGGCGCTCGATGTCGACGTTCTCGACGTCGGCGCGCGCGCCGATCGTCGACTTGCCGTAGTTGTGCCAGCGGTACATCGTCGCCAGCGTCTGCTGCAGCAGCACCCGGCCCGGATTGTTCTCGCCCATCTCCATCTCGTTGCGCACGACGGGCATCTCGGTGGCGAGGTCGTCGGCGTCGATCAGGCTGTTGTCCATCGCGTCGGCGAGCCACGACAGGTACCACTGCAGGTGCTCGTCGTTGGCGGCGAAGCTCGCGAAGTAGTTGGTGCGGTCGAGCGAGGTGGTGCCGTTGGCGCGCAGCCCCCGGCGCGACAGCTCGGCCCAAGGGTTGCGCGTGGTCGGCGAGCCCTTGAACAGCATGTGCTCGAGCAGGTGCGCCATGCCGGTTTCGCCGTAGTTCTCGTGCCGCGAGCCGACGCGCACCGTGAGGTTGACCGTGGTCGTCGGCTTCGAGTCGTCGACGACCATCAGCACCTGCAGGCCGTTGGCGAGCCGGTATTCGTCGATGCCCTCGACCGACGCGCCACGCGTGACGCCGGCGGGCAGTGGCTGCGCGAGCGCAGCGAACGACAGCAGCAGCAGGACCAGCGCCCACAGGCGCGCAATCGTCAGGGTCGGCATCGTAGGCGCGATGAGAGATGCGGGGGGCGTTCGCCCCGGCGCCGGCAGCGTGCGGCGCCGTCGGCTTGGTGTCCCGACCTCGGCGACAGGTTCCCCGGTGCCGTCGAGCATAACCGCGCGACGGCCGCAGCGTGCGACCCCACCCGGCGGCGGCCGCGCCAGGTCGACCCTGCGCCCGGGCGCCCCGTCACGGGGCGCAGGCGCTCATTTCCCGCTCTTGACGCGCCGGTAGTTTTCGATGCCCGTCGCCACTTCGTGCCTGGCCTCGTCGGACCCGCCCCAGCCCTCGACCTTGACCCACTTGCCCGGCTCGAGGTCCTTGTAGTGCTCGAAGAAGTGCTGGATCGTCTTCAGCCGCAACGGGTTCAGGTCCTCGGGCTGCTTCCACTGCGAGTAGATCGACAGGATCTTGTCGATCGGCACCGCGAGCAGCTTGTGGTCGCCGCCGGCCTCGTCATGCATCTTCAGCACCCCGATCGCGCGGCAGGTGACGACGACGCCGGGGATCAGCGGCACCGGCGTCATCACGAGCACGTCGACCGGGTCGCCGTCGTCGGCGAGCGTCTGCGGGATGTAGCCGTAGTTGCACGGGTAGTGCATCGACGTGCCCATGAAGCGGTCGACGAACAGAGCGCCGGTCTCCTCGTCGACCTCGTACTTGATCGGGTCGCCGCTCATCGGGATCTCGATGATCACGTTGAACTCGTCGGGCGCCTTGGCGCCGGGGGTCACGTTGTGCAGGCTCATCGGTCGGTCTCGTTCTGCGTGAAAACCCGCATTGTAGGAAGAGCGCTTGCCGCCGCCTGACGCGGCGCCGCACCGCTGGAAAACCCATCCCGGTCGCTCAATGCGTTTCCGATAGCATCCGCACGCGCTCACCAGCCCCCGCCGCCATGGCGGGTCGGCCATGACCGTCCCGTCGCGGGCGCACCGACAAACGGGTCGACACGAGAGGAAGGAGAGAGGTTCATGTCCACTGCGATGGCGCTCTATGCAGCGCTCGCGTGCGGCCTCGCGGCCGTGATCTATGGGTTCGTCCAGCGCAGCTGGATCCTCGCCCAGGATCCGGGCAACGCCCGGATGCAGGAGATCGCCGGCGCGATCCAGCAGGGTGCGGCCGCGTACCTCGCGCGACAGTACAAGACGATCGCGATCGTCGGCGTCGTGCTGGCGGTGCTGATCGCCGTCTTCCTTGACCTCAAGACCGCAGCGGGCTTCGTGCTCGGCGCGGTGCTGTCGGGCGCCTGCGGCTTCATCGGCATGAACGTCTCGGTGCGCGCCAACGTGCGCACCGCGCAGGCGGCCACGCGCGGCATCAGCCCGGCACTCGACGTGGCCTTCAAGGGCGGCGCGATCACCGGCATGCTGGTCGTCGGCCTCGGCCTGCTGGGCGTTGGCCTGTTCTACCTGCTGATCGGCGGCCTCGCCGACCCGAGCGCGAGCGTGCTCAAGCCGCTGCTCGGCCTGGCCTTCGGCTCGTCGCTGATCTCGATCTTCGCCCGTCTGGGCGGCGGCATCTTCACCAAGGGCGCCGACGTCGGCGCCGACCTCGTGGGCAAGGTCGAGGCCGGCATTCCCGAGGACGACCCGCGCAACCCGGCGGTGATCGCCGACAACGTCGGCGACAACGTCGGCGACTGCGCCGGCATGCGTGCTGATGGTCACCTCGATGCCCGGCGTGGCGGCGGCGTACCCGCTGCTGCTCGGCGGCGTGTCGATCATCGCCTCGATCGTCGGCGCCGCCTTCGTCAAGGCCAAGCCCGGGATGAAGAACGTCATGCCGGCGCTGTACCGCGGCCTGATCGTCGCCGGCGTCATCTCGCTGATCCTGTTCTACATCGTCACCGCGGCGATGTTCCCCAACCCGGTCGAGATGGTCGGCGGCAAGGTCGTCACGGCGAACGCGCTGTGGGGCGCAGCGGTGGTCGGCCTGCTGCTGACGGCGGCGATGGTGTGGATCACCGAGTACTACACCGGCACCGACTACAAGCCGGTCAAGCACGTCGCGCAGGCCAGCACCACGGGCCACGCGACCAACATCATCGCCGGCATCGGCGTGAGCATGAAGAGCACGGCGTGGCCGGTGATTTTCGTCTGCCTGGCGATCCTGGGCGCCTACTGGCTCGGCGGCCTGTACGGCATCGCGGTGGCCGCCACGTCGATGCTGAGCATGGCCGGCATCATCGTCGCGCTCGACGCCTACGGCCCGATCACCGACAACGCCGGCGGCATCGCCGAGATGGCCGAACTGCCGAAGAGCGTGCGCGACGTCACCGACCCGCTCGACGCGGTGGGCAACACGACCAAGGCGGTGACCAAGGGCTATGCGATCGGCTCGGCCGGCCTCGCCGCGCTGGTACTGTTCGCCGACTACACGCACTCGCTCGAGACCTACGGCATCGGCGCGGCGTTCGACCTCAGCAACCCGAACGTGATCATCGGCCTGTTCATCGGCGGCCTGATCCCGTACCTGTTCGGCGCGATGGCGATGGAGGCCGTCGGCCGCAGCGCGAGCTCGGTGGTCGAGGAGGTGCGCCGCCAGTTCCGCGAGATCAAGGGGATCATGGAGGGCACCGCCAAGCCCGACTACAGCAAGGCGGTCGACCTGCTCACCGCCGCCGCGATCAAGGAGATGATGATCCCCTCGCTGCTGCCGGTCGTGGTGCCGGTCCTCGTCGGCCTGATCCTGGGCGCCGAGGCGCTCGGCGGCCTGCTGATGGGCACGATCGTCACGGGTCTCTTCGTCGCGATCAGCATGTGCACCGGCGGCGGCGCGTGGGACAACGCGAAGAAGTACATCGAGGACGGCCACCACGGCGGCAAGGGCAGCGAGGCGCACAAGGCTGCCGTCACCGGCGACACCGTCGGCGACCCGTACAAGGACACCGCCGGCCCGGCCGTGAACCCGCTGATCAAGATCATCAACATCGTCGCGCTGCTGATCGTGCCGCTGCTGCCGGGCGCCCACGCCGGCGGCAAGCCGCACGCGCAGATGAGCGATCCTCCTGCGCTCGTGCAGACGGTCGCGACCGCGACGCCAGCCGTCAGGCCCTGAGCGTTCGCTCGAACGACGAAGGCCGGCTCGCGCCGGCCTTCGTCTTTGTCGAGCCTGGGATGCAGCGACTGCCGCGACCCGGTCCGGTGACCGCCGCGTCACTGGTTCGCGTTCGGGAAGAACAGCTGCTCACCGCCGATCTTGTAGCCGGCGATCGCGCTCTGGCCTGCAGGCGAGACGACCCAGTCGGCGAAGGTCTGCGCCAGGTCCTTCTTGACGTGCGGGTGCCTGGCCGGATTGACGACGATCACGCCGTACTGGTTGAACAGGCGCTTGTCGCCCTCGACGAGGATCGCGAGATCAGCGCGATTCTTGAAGTTGAGCCAGGTGCCACGGTCGGCCAGCACGTAGGCGTTGCTCGACGCCGCGATGTTCAGCGCCGGGCCCATCCCGCAGCCGCATGCCTTGTAGCCGGCTGGTTTGTTCGCGTCGAGGTCCACGCCGGCGGCCGTCCAGTAGCGCAGTTCGGCGGCGTGCGTGCCGCTCTTGTCGCCGCGCGAGACGAAGACCGCGCTCGAGCCCGCGACCTTCTGCAGCGCCGCGGCGATGTCCTTGCCGCGCGTGCCGGCGGGGTCGTCCTTCGGGCCGATCAGCACGAAGTCGTTGTACATGACGGGCCGGCGCTGCAGGCCGAAGCCCTCGGCGACGAACTTCTCCTCGGCGACCTGGTCGTGCACGAACACGACGTCGGCGTCGCCGCGGCGCGCGGTGTCCAGCGCCTGCCCGGTGCCGAGCGCGACGACGCGAACGTCGATGCCGGTGGCCTGCCTGAACTGCGGCAGCAGGTGGCCGAACAGCCCGGACTGCTCGGTCGACGTCGTCGACGCGACGACGATGAACCGGTCCTGCGCGGCCGCGGGGCCGGCGGCGAGCACGGTGGCGAGCGCGGCCGTGCCCGCGACGAGGCTTGCCGCCAGGCGGCGACGGGCGTGGGACGGGACGGTCAAGGCAACTCTCCTTGGAGGAATTGCGCTGCCTCGGGCGGCAGCGGGTCGTGGAAGAAGCGCTCGGTCGGCCGGTCGACGGTCAGACGGCCTTCGTCGAGGTGGATCACGCGGGTGGCGATGCGCCGCACCTGGCCGAGGCTGTGGCTGCTGACGACGACGGCCATGCCCTCGGCGGCGAACGACACCACGAGCTCCTCGATGCGGCGCTGCGAGTGCGGGTCGAGGCTGGCGGTGGGCTCGTCGAGGAACAGCACGTCGGGGCGCACGGCCCAGGCACGGGCCAGCGCGACACGCTGCTGCTGGCCGCCCGAGAGCACGCGCGCCGGCCGGTCGGCCTGGCCGTCGAGCCCGACGCGCCGCAGCGCCGCGTGCGCGCGTTCACCGCGCTCGCCGCGCGGCACGCCGGCCAGCCACAGGGCCACGTGCAGGTTGTGCCGCACCGACAGCCGCAGCAGGAACGGCCGCTGGAACAGCATCGCCTGCCGCGGCAGGCGTCCCTGGGCGTCGCGGTGCAGGCGACGGCGCCCGTGGTCGGGCAGCTGGCCGTGCAGCAGCCGCAGCAGCGTCGTCTTGCCGCTGCCGTTGGCGCCGACGAGCGCGATGCGCTCGCCCGCGTGCAACGCGAGCGAGACGTCGCTCAGCGCGACGCGCTCGCCGAAGCGCACGCTCGCGCCGTCGAGCTCGATCAGCGGACGGCGCTCGTTCATCGCGCACCGCCCTCCTGCCCGGCCTGCAGCTGGCGCGCCCCCGCGATCGCGAGATTGATCGCCGCGACGACCCCGAGCAGCACGATGCCCAGCGCGAGCGCGAGCGGCAGGTCACCCTTGCTCGTCTCGAGCGCGATCGTCGTCGTCATCACGCGCGTGACGCCGTCGATGTTGCCGCCGACGATCATCACGGCGCCGACTTCGCTGATCGCACGGCCGAACGCGGTGAGCACGATCGTCAGCAGCGACGCCCTCTCGTGCACCAGCAACAGCACCGCGCTCGTCGCGCGTCCGGCGCCCATCGAGCGCAGCTGTTCGCCGTTGCCGCGCAAGGCATCGGCCACCAGTTGCCGTGTCAGCGCGGTCACCAGCGGCAGCACGAGCACCGTCTGCGCGATCACCATCGCCGTCGGCGTGAACAGGATGCCCCATGAGCCGAGCGGGCCGGAGCGCGACAGCAGCAGGTACACCGTCAGGCCGACAACGACCGGCGGCAGCGCGAGCAGCGTGTTCAACGCCAGCACGACGGCGCGGTGCCCCGGGAAGCGCACCGCCGCGAGCCCCGCGCCCGCCGCCAGCCCGAGCAGCGCGCCGAGCACGGTCGCGGTGCCACTGACCTGCAGCGACAGGCCGACCACCTGAAGCAAGGCGGCGTCGGCATTCGCGATCAACGCCGCCGCCGTGCGCACGCTGTCGACGAACGCGCTCATCCTTACTTGTGCAGCCGAAAGCCGCGCATTCTGCGCAAGCGCCGCCGCGCGCGCGATATGTCGGGCGCTGCATAGCGACGAGCCGCTTGCACGCTCGCTCGCACGACCGTGCGACGACGCGGCTGGCGCCCAGCGATTGGGCAGGCTGGTGGCGTCTGTGCGCGGTTCGAGGGGGGCCGTCGCGACCGTTGGCGACGGCTCGCTGCGGTTGGCGCGCCGTCGCGCCGAACATCGCCGGCACGACGACGGCAGGTCTCGTGCGGCCGCAAGCAGGACGGCGTCAGACGGCGCAGGACCTGAACCCGCAGAACGCTTCGTCCGCGTCGGCCTCGACCAGGCGTCGCGCCTTCGGGTGACGCAGCACCGTCGCCGTGAGCCACGAGGCGCCGCGCAGCACGCGCGCGCCGGCGGGTGCCATGCCGGGCGGCCCGGGATGCCCGGGATAGAAGCGCGCGCGATCGGCCATCCACTCCCAGACGTCGCCCCAGACGAAGCCGCGGCCGGCGGCGGCCGTCGCGGCGCATTCCCACTCGGCTTCGGTCGGCAGCCGGCGGCCGGCCCAGCGGCACCAGGCGTCGGCCTCGTGCGCGCTCAGGTGGCGTGCCGCCTGCTGCGGCGGCACGCGCGTGAGGCGCCCCTGCTCGCGCAGCGCGACGCCGCGGCGGATCTGCTCGACGTAGCGCGGGCAGCGCGGTCCGTGCGCGACGAGCTGCGCCTGCAGCCACGCCCACCCCGCGTCGCTCCACCAGCGTCGCTCGTCGTAGCCGCCGTCCTCGACGAACTCGGCGAACTGCGCCCAGCTCACGGGCTGGGCGTCGATCTCGAGCTCGGGCAACGCGACGTCGTGCGCCCACTGCTCGGGCCCGGGCACGAAGCCGCCCGGCTCGCTGCCCAGCCGACAGCGCCGCGCGGGCAGCGCGATCGGCGCGCGCGCGGCGCGCACCGGCATCGGCGCTCGCAGCTCGGCGGTGATCGACGGCGGCAGCTCGCACGCCTGCGCGAGCTCGGCGAACGCCTCGTCGAGGCCGGCCTCGTGGTGCAGCACGGCACGATAAGGGTGCAGGCCGTCGTCGCCGTTGGCGGCGTGCGCGAGCAGTTCGAGCGTCGTCTCGAAGGTCTGCGCGAGCCAGGCACGCAAGGCCTCGCCCGCCGGCAGCTCCATCGTCCAGCGTTCGGCGGGCGTGCTCTGCGCCGGATCCCACCAGCGGTCGGCCTGAGGTTCGATCGACGCGAGCCGCACGCCCGCGGCGTCGGCGCGCGCGCCGCGCGAGCGCTGCACGTGACGCGCGACCCAGTACTCCTGGTACCAGCCGGCGTGTCCGGCGAGCCAGTGCGGCGGGCTGAAGCGCTCGCCGTCGGACGGCGCCTGGGGTGCGCCGGCCTCCTCGAATCGACAGCGGCGGGCTTGTCGCCGCAGGGACACGAAGGGTGCGAACGGTCGTGCTAAAAAGGGGTGTGATGCCGTACGGAGATCGCGCATGGACCTGAACTTCACGCCGGACGAAGAGGCCTTTCGCCACGAGGTCCGGCAGTGGGTGGCCGAGAACCTGCCGCCCGACATCAGCCACAAGGTGCACCACGCGCTGCGCCTGAGCCGCGACGACATGCAGCGCTGGGCGAAGATCCTCGGCAAGAAGGGCTGGCTCGGCTGGGGCTGGCCGAAGCAGTTCGGCGGCCCGGGCTGGAACGCCGTGCAGCGCCACCTGTTCGAGGAAGAATGCGCGCTCGCCGGCGCGCCACGCGTGGTGCCGTTCGGGCCGGTGATGGTAGCCCCGGTGATCATGGCCTTCGGCACGCCCGAGCAGCAGAAGCGCTTCCTGCCCGGCATCGCCAGCGGCGAGGTCTGGTGGAGCCAGGGCTACAGCGAGCCGGGCTCGGGCTCGGACCTGGCGAGCCTGAAGACGCGCGCCGAGCGCGTGGGAGGCAAGTACATCGTCAACGGCCAGAAGACGTGGACCACGCTCGGGCAATACGGCGAGTGGATCTTCTGCCTCGTGCGCACGAGCACCGAGGGCAAGCCGCAGACCGGCATCAGCTTCCTGCTGATCGACATGAAGAGCCCCGGCATCACGGTCAAGCCGATCGTGCTGCTCGACGGCGAGCCCGAGGTCAACGAGGTGTTCTTCGACAACGTCGAGGTGCCGGCGGAGAACCTGATCGGCGAGGAGAACAAGGGCTGGACCTACGCCAAGCACCTGCTCGCGCACGAGCGCACCAACATCGCCGACGTCAACCGCGCCAAGCGCGAGCTCGAGCGCCTGATGGACGCCGGCTGGCAGGGCGACCACGTCGGCGCGGCCCACTGCGCGCCGCTGGCGGCGATGTACTTCAACTACCGCAAGACGACGATCTACGGCGGCAGCAACGAAGTGCAGCGCAACATCGTCGCGCAGACGGTGCTCGGCAGCTGAAGAGCATGAGCCCCCAAGCTCACATCCGTTCGCTACCCCCTGAGGGGGCGCAGGCCTCTTTTTGGGCGGCCCTGCAGGAGACCTGACATGGACTTCGAATTCACCGACGACCAGAACTCGCTGCGCGATGCCGTCGCGCGCTGGGTCGAGAAGGGTTTCTCGTTCGAGCGCCGCCACGGGCTGGCGAAGGCCGGCGGGGCGACACGTGCCGTCTACGCCGAGCTGGCGGAACTTGGGCTGACCGGCCTGGCAGTGCCCGACAGCCACGGCGGCATGGGCTTCGGCCCGGTCGAGGCGATGGTCGTGATGGAGGAACTCGGCCGCGGGCTCGTCAACGCGCCGTACGCGCAGGGCGCGCTGATGGCCCCGGCGCTGCTCGCCCACGCCGACCAGGCGACGCGCGACGCGTGGCTGCCGAAGATCGCTGACGGCTCGGCGCTCGTCGTGCTCGCGCTGCAGGAGCGCAGCGCGCGCTACCGCATCGACCAGGTCGGCACCTGCGCCGGCGACACGGCGTCGGGCTGGGTGCTGTCGGGTGCGAAGAGCGTCGTGCCCGCGGGCGACGAGGCCGACGCCTTCGTCGTGCCGGCGCACAGCGGCAGCGGCATCCACCTGTTCCTGGTGCCGAAGGACGCGCCGGGCGCCACCGTGCGCGGCTACCCGACGCAGGACGGCGCGCGCGCCGCCGAGCTGACGCTGCACGAGACGCCGGCGACGATGATCGCCCGCGACGGCTTCGCGATGCTCGAGCACGCGGTCGACATCGGCATCGCGGCCGTGTGCGCCGAAGC
Organism: Burkholderiaceae bacterium; assembly: GCA_025458585.1. GTDB lineage: Bacteria > Pseudomonadota > Gammaproteobacteria > Burkholderiales > Burkholderiaceae_C > Calidifontimicrobium. Next base: position 13,695 of record JALOSD010000106.1, read on the forward strand.
GGTCGGCCTGATGGACCGGCTGGTGGCGATCACGGTCGACTACATGAACACGCGCAAGCAGTTCGGCGTGCCGATCGCGAGCTTCCAGGCGCTGCGCCATCGCATCGCCGACGTCAAGATGCAGCTCGAGCTCGGCCGCTCGATGAGCTACTACGCCACGCTCAAGCTCGGCGAGGAACCGGCGGCGCGGCGGCGTGCGCTGTCGCAGGCCAAGGTGCAGCTGGGCCACAGCATGCGCTTCGTCGGCCAGCAGTGCATCCAGTTGCACGGCGGCATCGGCGTGACCGACGAGTACGTCGCGAGCCACTACTTCAAGCGGCTGACGATGCTCGAGATGACGTTCGGCGACACGCTGCACCACCTCGGCGAGGTCAGCGCGCGCATGCAGGACACCGCCGGCGTGTTCGCCTGACCCCCGGGCGCGCCCTAGGCGCGCGCCGGCTCGTGCGACGCAGAATCGCGGCCAGGCCGGCGCGCCCGCCCGCGCGCCGGCCCGCCGCCCGATGCCGCCCACCGAACCCCAGCGCGAACGCGTCCCGATCGACGAGCTGCGCGACCTGATCCGCCTCGGCGAGGCGCTGCCGTTTCGCCTGCTCGACGCCGACGAGCGGCTGCTGCTCGGCGAAGGCCAGGTCGTGGCCACCGAGCGCCAGTTCGAGCAGCTGCACGAGCGCGGCGCCTGGGCCGAGCGCGACCGCGTCGAGGCAGCGCGCGCGGCCGCGACGGGCGACGCTCCGGCGCGATCGCCGACGCTGTTCGACAAGTGGGAAGCGCTCGTCTGGGACCTCGACGCGACGCTGCAGCGCATCGTGCAGGGCTGCGCCGCAGCGCGCGACGTCGAGCAGCTCGCCGCGCGCGCGCTGCACCTGCTCGACCGCGACCCCGACGCCGCGATCTTCCTCGCCGTGCGGCAGGACGACCGCCGGTTCTCGCTCTACGCGCTGACGCACTCGCTGCACACGGCGACGTTCGCCGCGCTCGCGGCGCGCCAGCTCGGCTTCGACGGCGAGCGGGTGCAGCGGCTGGCCTGCGCGGCGCTGTCGATGAACGCCGCCATCGTGCGCCTGCAAGGCCAGCTCGCCGAGCAGCGCGACGCGCCGACGCTGCGCCAGCGCGAGGCGATCGAGCGTCACCCGCTCGACGCCGTGCAGCTGCTGCGCGCGATCGGCGTCGACGACGCGCGCTGGCTCGGCACCGTCGAGCAGCACCACGAGCAGCCCGGCGGCGGGGGCTACCCGCGCGGGCTGGCGGCGCCGGTGGAAGACGCGCAGCTCGTGCGGCTCGCCGACATGCTCGTCGCGAAGATCACGCCGCGCGCCCACCGCCCGGCGCTCGAGCCGCGCATGGCGACGCGCGACGTCTACCTCGCCGACCCCGACAAGCGCCTCGCGACGGCGCTCGTGCGCGTGCTCGGCGTGCATCCGCCGGGCAGCATCGTGCAGCTCAGGAGCGGCGAGGTCGGCGTCGTCGTGCGCCGCGCGGCGGGTGGCCGCGGTCCCTTCGTGCAGCTGCTCGGCGGCGTGGCGGCGCCATCGGCGCTCGATCGCGTCGTCGACACCGCCGAGCCGGCGCGCGCGATCGCGCACGAGGCGCCGATGCCCGCCGGCATCGCGCGCATCTACCCCGAGCAGGTCTACGGTATCGTTGTCGATCCCTGACGCCTGCTGCCGAGCGTTTCGCGATGTCCCGCGCCCCCCACCGCCTCGATGCGATCACCGACGTCGCCGGCCTGAAGGTCGGCCACTTCACGCACCCCCAGCGGCCCACCGGCTGCAGCGTCGTGCTGTGCGAGGGCGGCGCCACCTGCGGCGTCGACGTGCGCGGCGGTGCCCCGGGCACGCGCGAGACCGACCTGCTGCGCCCCGACAACCTCGTCGACCACGTGCACGCCGTACTCCTGACCGGCGGCAGCGCGTTCGGCCTCGACGCCGCCGGCGGCGTGATGCGCTGGCTCGAGGAGCATGGGCACGGTTATCCGGTCGGCCCGGTGCGCGTGCCGATCGTGCCCGCTGCGGTGCTGTTCGACCTCTGGCTCGGCGACACGCGCATCCGCCCCGACGCGCAGGCTGGCTACGCCGCTTGCCAGGCCGCCGCGAGCAGCGCCCCGTCGCAGGGCAACGTCGGCGCCGGCGCCGGCGCGACGGTCGGCAAGCTGTGGGGGCTCGCGCGGGCGATGAAGGGCGGCATCGGCACCGCGTCGGCGAGCGCCGGCGGCTTCACGGTCGGCGCGCTCGTCGCCGTCAACGCGATCGGCGACGTCGTCGACCCCGAGACCGGCGAGCCGGTGGCCGGCGCGCGCACCGGCGACGGCCGCCACCTGCTGCGCAGCGCGCACGCGCTGATGCGCGGCGAGCCGCCCGAAGGTTCGCGCCCCGGCGTGGCGACGACGATCGGCGTGATCGCGACCGACGCGACGCTGACGAAGGCGCAGGCGAACAAGCTCGCGACGATGGCGCACGACGGCCTCGCGCGTTCGATCCAGCCCGCGCACACGATGACCGACGGCGACACGCTGTTCGCGCTCGCCACCGGCGCCGTCGCCGCGCCGGCGCCGATGACGCTGCTCGGCACGCTCGCCGCGGCGGTGACGGCGCAGGCCGTGCTCGCCGCCGTGCACCACGCCACCGGACTGCCGGGGCTGCCGGCAGCGCGCGACCTCGGCGGGCCGGTGTAGCGGCCTGCGTCGCGGCGCCACGCCGCGCGCAACGCGCCGGGGTCGAGCCCCGGCGACCGCTTTGTCGTTCGGACCAACTGCACCTGCTCGGCATTGGCGGACCGGCAGCCGCAGCCGTAGGCGGCCCTTCCCCCGCGCCCAGACGCTCATGTCATGGCCCGCGCACCCGCGGAAGATCACTTGGCCAAAGACGACGAGCGGGTTAGTGTTGCTTCGTATTACTTGAGGCACGCCATGGATGCCACGTCGGTCACGAGCAAAGGTCAGGTCACGATCCCGAAGGCACTGCGGCAGCGGCTGGGTATCCGGCAAGGCAGCAGGATCGAGTTCTCGCTGCAGGGGGACGCCGTGGTCATGCGCGTGCGCAGCTCGCCGGCCGTCGAAACGGCCGGCGGCTTCGGCCTGCTCAAGTCGCGGCGTGCGGCGGTGCCCGCCGATCTGGACCCCGCCGCGCTGGTCAAGCGATGATCGGCCTGGACACGAATGTCCTGGCCCGCTATTGCGTCGACGACGCGGGCGATGCCGAGGCCCAGCGGCAGCGCTTGGCCGCCCGACGCCTGATCGAGTCGGGTCAGGCGCTGATGGTCGGCAAGACCGTCGTTCTCGAGCTGGAATGGGTGATGCGCGGCTACTACGGCTTTTCGCAGCACGAGGTGGCCACCTTGATGCGGCACCTTCTCGGGCTGCGACACGTCACCGTCGAGGATCGCGAGGCGGTCGAGCGGGCTCTCTCCAGTTGCGAGGCCGGGCTGGACTTCGCCGACGCGCCGCACCACGCCAGCTACGGGGCCTGCGCGAGCATCGCGACGTTCGACGACCGGAAGTTCGCCCGGCGAGCCAGCAAGCTCGGGATGACACCGGCCGTAAAGGTCTTGTCGTAGGCCGGCGCGGCGATCTCGCATCGCACTCGGGCCGCGCCGCCCGCGCTCACGGGTCGAGGTGCGCCGCGCGGCCGCCCGCCTGCGCGGCGAGGTAGCGCAGCGTGAAGGCGTGATCCGCGTCGAGCGCGGCGCGCAGCTGCTGCGCGAACAGGCGCTCGATGCGCGGGCCGAGCAGCGGCAGCGGCGAGTGCACGCGCCAGCGCACCGTCATCACCGCGTGCTCCGGCGCGACCTCGTCGAGGATGGCGGCGCCGTCGGCGCGCACCGGCTGGCCGACGGGCGCGATCTCCAGCGTCGCGACGATGCGCGAAGGCGTCACGCGCCGCCACGCCGAGCGATGGCGCAGCGTCTGCTGCGCCGCGAGCGCCGGCCGGCTCCAGCGCGGCCACGCCCGACGGTCGACGAGCACCTGGCGCTCGAGCTCGACCTCGATCGCCTCCACCGAGACGTCGAAGCGCAGGATCCGCACCGCGCGCGACCCGAGGGCGAGGTATTTCTGTCGCGCATACGCGGGGTCGCCGAAGGTGGCCCACAGGGGGTCGAGACCGGCCGGGAGGTCGTCGCGGCGGGTGAACTCGTGCACGGCAGGCGACCGACCGGGGCGGGAAGCGACGTCAGCGCGTCGGCCGGGCGCCACCGTGGCGCGCGATGGCGGTGACGCGCCCACTTCCACGGCGGCCCGCCAGAGCCGCGACCCGCCGTGGCCACGTCGGCGGCTTCTGGTCGCTTTCGGCGATCCGCGAGACCTCAACGCGCGCGTCGCAGCGCCCGCGCAGCGGCAGCCTTGCGGACGCGTCGGCGACCAGGCGCGCGGCGCGGCGGCAGCCGCTGCCGGTGTTCACCCGGGTCGCCGCAACGCTCGCGCGCGGGGTACCCGCGCCAACGCCAAACACACCGCACATCACTGCTCGTCGTCCCGTCACCGGCATCACCGCCGGCCCGCCCGACCACGCCGCGAACACCTGCCGTGCGACCACGCGCAGCGCTCGACGATCTCGTGGATGCCGCGTCAGCTTGGCTCAGCTCGGGCATGGCGCCAGCCGGGCGACGGGAAGTCCGTCGGATATCAGCTATGGTCGTCGCATTGTGCGCCGCCGCGGTGTCGCGTCGTGCCATGCCCCTCGCGGACGGCGGCTGCGCGCCGGGCACGCCGAACGACGAGAGGGAGGCCGAGACGCAACTGATCCTGTCCGCCGGCGGCATCGCCGCGATCGTGCTGTGGGGGCT